>NZ_DASUNI010000159.1:0-2295 GCF_036277215.1 Microbacterium sp.
GCTGCTCGGAGTGATCGCGTTCTGCTCGTTCGTGGGAGAGAGGGTCGGCGTCGGACTGGAGCGCCGTGTACCTCGAATCCCCAAGACACGTCTTGCGCGCTGCCGACCCCGCGCAGCCCCCTCACTGCTGCGGCCACGATCGAACCGTAATTCGCTCAAGTGGCCGACCCCCTGCGAGTTGGGCGGTGTTCTGCAGCATCTCGCCCCACGCGTAGCTCTGCATCCGCTGAACTAGCTTGATCCGCTGGAGGACGAGGAACTTGGCACCTGCTGCGCGCTCACGCGTCTGGATCTCGACGGCCAGCTCATCACCGTCGTCGCGCATGCGAAGCTCGACCTGCCCCAATTGGGGGTGCCCGCGCGTCGCGGCGAACCGGAAGCCTTCCTTCCACCGGCGGGTGACCTTGACGGGGGCGTTCCAGGGCCCGGCCATGCGGATTAGAAATTCATCGCCCTCGTCCAAGCGGCCGGGCTCGCCGTGGGTCTTCTCGAAGCGCAGCACCTCGGTCGGGGCGATGACGTTCGGATCGGCGGCAATGATCGCGAGAAGACGTGCGGCAGGCAGCTTCGGCGTATGGATGGTCGCGCGGTAGAGCCGGTGGAACTCCGGCCCTACGCCTTGCTCACCCTCACGGTGCGCCGCGTCCGCGTCTTCGACCGGCAAAGGGGCCACTCCCCCTCTCGAGTTGATTTCCTCAACCACGGTATGCCGACGGAGGAAGCGAAAGAGCGCCAGGGGCGCGCCCACCATCCACCCGACCGTTCGGATGAAGCGCCGCCCCAGGCGGCTACGCAGCCTTCGTGTCGGGAGACGAACCACTCCCGCCTGCTACCCAGAGATCAGATCGCAAACGCGTTTCTGTTTGGCGGCCGAAGGATATGGAAAGCAGATCGCCGTGAGAGGACGCGCCCTAAGCCCAGCCGAACGAGCCGTCGGTTGGTTGATTGGTGTGCCGTTCGCGTCCTGGCGCTACATGGCACGCACTATCGAGATCCGTCGCGAGGACGCGAATTGCTCTTGGCCGATCGGCGGATTTCCGAACGGCGACTGCACTGTCGGCGAGCCGGACAGGCTTCAGGGCGCCCCAGTCGGGTTCGGGCCAGCGTTTCACCGCAGGTACCGCGTGATAATTGCGAGGCCGCTCCTGAAAGCAGGCGAGCTGATGTCGATCGTGCTCGCCGACCCCAACGTGGCCTGTCCGCTCGAGATCGCGCGCTTCGAGCGTGAGGGGACCGGCGGGGGACCACTTGAGGTCGGCGACGAGCTTCGAGTTCGCCTACCAGGAGCGTGGAACGGCCCGGTCCGCGTCACGGACGTGACCGATCACTCTTTCCGTCTCGCGACTTTGCGCGGTCACATGGAGGCCGGCGAGATCGAATTCCGCTCACGTGATGCCGAGGACCGAGAGCTCGTCTTCGAGATCGAGTCGTGGGCACGGAGCGGCGACCGCCTGTTCGATCTCCTCTATGACCGGCTCGGCGTCGCCCGCGAGCTGCAGCTCGACATGTGGGCCTTCTTCCTCGAGCGCGTCGCCCAGATCAGCGGCGGCTCCGCCGCCAACGGCATCGAGGTGTACACCGGACGCTGTACAGACCATCCGCTCTAAAGACGCTCGCACCCCGCCGATACCCTGTCCCGCGGACAACTCCACGATTGACTTAACCGGCCTCGGGCTTGTGATCGGATCCGCGTGCGATGAACGATTCGCCAGCCGTCATCCTTGCGTCGGATTATGGTCGTCGTGCCGAGGGCAGTCGGGGCCACACGCCCGCCTCGAGCTCCCGGTCGGACCGCTGTTCTGCATCAGCGACGGCCCATCCCGACGCCGGTCCTGGTCGAGCGCCGGAGTCCGCGTCGAGTTCCGTCGGCTCGCCGCTCAGGCGGGTATCCGGCGGCGCTTCGCGCCGCATCAGCTGCGCCATGCCCGCGCCGTCGAGCTCGCCCGCGAAGGCGTGCCGCTCAACGTCATCCAGCGCAGCTCGGGCACGCCAACCTCGGCACCACGAGTATCTCGTGCAGAGCATCGACACCGAGGAGATCATCGCCACCGTGCACGCCCGAGGGGCGCCGATGATGTCCGCCACCGCCGGACTCCAGCTCTAACCAGCGTGCTACTCCGGTGGCTAGTACAACTCGGTCATCTCCAGGTACTGATGAACCTGCTGGATCGCGACCGAGCCCTCCCCCGCGGCCGACGCCACCCGCTTGACCGACCCGGACCGTACGTCGCCCACGGCGAACACCCCGGGCATCGACGACTCGAACATGAACGGCGGGCGCTCCAAAGTCCATCC
>NZ_DASUNI010000160.1:0-13779 GCF_036277215.1 Microbacterium sp.
TGCTCGATGCTGCCGCTGGAGGTGATCGCATCGAGGATCGCCTCCACCGAGGGCAGCTGGGTGGTGACGTCCCGGAGCACACCCGCGAGACTCGTCGCGAGCAGCCCGGTGAGCAGGCCTCCCACGCACCATCCGAGTATCGAGCCGCGCGTGAGCCGCCACACCAAGGCGGTGGGTCCGGTGAGCGTCGCGGCTGCATCCGCCCGCCCGCGTCGCTCAGGGACCAGGCTGCCGCCCAGGTCGCGGGAGAACTGCAGCGCGACCGACAGCCCCGCCAGGGCGAGACCGAACACGACGCACAGCAGCAACGGCCAGACGTCGTCGTCGGCGAAGGGGCGGGAGTTCTCGCCCCAGCCGAACGGGGAGAACCAGGTCAGCGGCGCACTCTCGATGCGCTGCAGATCGGAAGCGGGCGTGCCCAGCGCATTGCCGATGCCTGCGAAGAGGAAGGTGACGAGCAGCACCCAGACGGCGAGTGCGTTCGCGCCGCGCGACGTGCGCATGAGCTGCCCCGCGAGGAGGCCGACGCCGAGGAAGGCGATGCCGACCGTGCCGGCGCCGAGGCCGGCCACGAACGATCCTCGCGGCGCCAGGCCCGTCGCGATCAGAGCGAGTGCAGTCAGGATTCCGAGGGCCCCGTTCGCGAGGACGCCATGGGCGAGCGTGGCGAGAAGCGGGACGGTGCGACCGGCGGGAGTGGCGGCGACGAGCTCCGCGCGGCCGAGCTCCTCATCCATCCGCGTGTGCCGCACGGCCAGGAATGAGCTCATGAACGCGGCCAGCATGGCCAGGAACGGGAAGATGAGGAAGGCGATGAACGCACCCTCCTCAGCGCCCGAAGGCAGGCCGCGGAACAGCATGATGACGGGGTTGGCGATCGCCGTCGCCAGCAGCGCCCGGCGATCCTGTTGCGTTCCGTACGAGTCGGTCACGCCCACGTACGTCACGTACGCCAGCAGCGCAGTGCCCGCCATCCACATCAGCAGCTGCCAGCGATCCCGACGGAGGCGCTGGCGCAGGAGGACGGCGAAGGCGTTCATCGCTGTCGCACCCGGTCGCGCCGCCGGGCTGCGCCGCTCTCCGGAGCGGTGCCGTCCCTGTTGTCGCCGGCGACGCCGTCGCCGTAGTGGCGGAGGAACAGCTCCTCGAGCGACGGCGGTTCCACCCGCAGGCCGGCGACGTGCAGGCGGGCGAGCTCGGGGAGCGCCGCCGTCACCTGGTCGCTGTCGACGGTGAAGCGTGTGCGACCCTCGGAAACGCTCACGTCATGAGCACCGGGGATGCCGGCCGCGGTCGCGGCGTCCGTCGCCTCGAACGAGACCTCCGTCCGCGTCAGGTGCCGGAGCTCGGCGAGCGTGCCGGTCTCGACCACCCTGCCGGCACGGATGATGCTCACGCGGTCGCAGAGCAGCTCGACCTCGGAGAGGATGTGGCTGGAGAGCAGCACGGTGGCCCCGGCATCCTTCATGCGCGCCATCTCACGCCGGAACACGACCTCCATCAGGGGGTCGAGACCGCTCGTGGGCTCGTCGAAGATGTAGAGGTCGGCGGGCACCGCAAGCGCGGCGATGAGAGCGACCTTCTGCCGGTTGCCCTTCGAATACGCCCTGCCCTTCGTGCGCGGATCGAACTGGAACTCCGCCATCAGGCGCTCTTTGTCGTCGCGGAAGGCGCTGTCGTGCCGGGATGCCCCGCGCAGACGCGCGAGCACGTCGATCGACTCGCCCCCTGTGAGGTTGGGCCAGATGCTGACGTCGCCCGGCACGTACGCGATGCGCCGGTGCAGCGGAACGGCGGAGCGCCAGGGGTTCTGTCCGAAGACGGATGCCTCGCCGCCGGTGGCGCGCGCGAGGCCGAGCAGGATGCGGATGGTCGTCGACTTCCCCGCGCCGTTCGGGCCGAGGAAGCCGTGCACCTGGCCTTCGTCGACCTGGAGGTCGAGGCCGTCCAGCGCATGGACGCGGCCGTAGTGCTTGGTCAGGCCGGTGGTGGAGATGATGCTGTTCACGGACCGGGACTGTACGCCTGATTCACAAGATTGTGAATACCACTAATGTACGACCTGCCTATGTATACCGCATCGAAACCATGCGCAAGTATTTGCCGCTTCTAGTGGCTTTATGTATACACTGAGATGGTTCGGCGTCGAGTGGAGGTGGGGTATGAGAGCGAGCGATCGCGCCTACCAGACCCTGCTCGACGAGATCCAGTCCGGAACACTCGCGCCCGGTGCCGTCCTCGGCGAGGTCGAGCAGGCCGCCCGGCTCGGCGTGAGCAGGACTCCGCTGCGCGAGGCGCTGGGCCGGCTCGCCGCCGACGGGCTCGTCGCCCAGCAGTCCGCCCGGGTGACCGTGGTCACCGACGTCGACGTGGACGACATCCGGGAGCTCTTCGAACTCCGCCGGGCCCTGGAGGAGACCGCGGCGCGCCTTGCAGCCCGGAGCGCGGACGCCCCGGCCTTCGCCGCGCTGGCGGACGAGTTCGCTCGCGCGGACCTGGAGGGACGGCCGGGCATGGACGCGTACTACGCGCTCATCGCGCGGTTCGACGCCGAGCTGGACGCCGCCGTCGGAAACGTCTACCTCACGTCGGCGCTGCGCACCGTTCGCACCCACCTCGTCCGGGTGCGCAGACTCGCCCGCGACAATCCCAGCCGGCTGGCGGCATCCGTCGCGGAGCACCGGCTCATCGCCTCGGCGATCGCCGCGCGCGACGCCGACCTGGCCGCCTCTGCGACGCACGTGCACCTGCACAACGCGCTCGCCGCCATCCTCGCGTCCGTGCAGGGCGCGCACATCGAATCGCATACCGAACAGGGAGCAGCATGACCGTCACCCACCACCTCCGAGTCCACCGCAGCGATGAGCACCTTCCACGCGAAGGCCAGCTCGCATGGCGCATCGCCGAGGTCGCGGCCGACCCGGTCGAGGTCGAGCCGGAGGTCGTCGACATGATCATCAACCGGGTCATCGACAACGCCGCGGTCGCCGCGGCATCCCTCACGCGCGCCCCGGTGAGCGCCGCCCGCCAGCAGGCGCTCGATCACGCCGTGTCGATCAGCGGAAAGGGCGGGACCGTCTTCGGCTGCAGCATCGACCGGCGCACGAGCCCGGAGTGGGCCGCATGGGCGAACGGGGTCGCGGTGCGCGAACTCGACTACCACGACACGTTCCTCGCCGCCGACTACTCCCATCCCGGCGACAACATTCCGCCGATCGTCGCCGTGGCCCAGCACGTCGGCGCCGACGGCCGCGCGCTGGTCCGAGGCCTCGCCACGGGCTACGAGATCCAGATCGACCTGGTGCGGGCGATCTCGCTGCACAAGCACAAGATCGACCACGTGGCGCACCTCGGACCGTCGGCCGCGGCAGGCATCGGCACGCTGCTGGGCCTTCCCGTCGAGACGATCTACCAGGCCGTGGGCCAGGCGCTGCACACGACGACGGCCACCCGTCAGTCGCGCAAGGGCGAGATCTCCACCTGGAAGGCGCACGCCCCCGCGTTCGCCGGCAAGATGGCCGTCGAGTCCGTCGACCGTGCGATGCGCGGCGAGACCTCCCCGAGCCCGATCTACGAGGGCGAGGACGGGGTCGTCGCGTGGATGCTGGACGGTCCGGATGCCGCGTACGACGTGCCGCTGCCGGCCGAGGGCGAGGCCAAGCGCGGCATCCTCGACTCGTACACGAAGGAGCATTCCGCCGAATACCAGGCGCAGGCGTGGATCGACCTCGCCCGCAAGCTCGGCAGCGAGCACCCGTCGCTCCGCGAGGGCAGAGGGCCCGAAGGGCAGGAGATCTCCTCGATCGTGCTGCACACGAGCCACCACACGCACTACGTGATCGGCTCGGGTGCGAACGACCCGCAGAAGTACGACCCCGCAGCATCCCGCGAGACGCTGGACCACTCCATCCCGTACATCTTCACCGTCGCGCTCCAGGACGGCGCGTGGCACCACGTCGACTCGTACGCACCCGAGCGTGCTGCGCGCGAAGACACGGTTGCCCTGTGGAAGAAGGTGAGCACGGCCGAGGACGACGAGTGGACCCGCCGCTATCACTCCGACGACCCGAACGAGAAGGCGTTCGGGGGCCGCGTCGTCATCCTGTTCTCGGACGGCAGCGGGATCGCCGAGGAGATCTCCGTCGCCGACGCGCACCCGCTGGGTGCGCGGCCGTTCGCCCGCGAGGACTACATCCGCAAGTTCCGCCTGCTGGCCGAGCCCGTGCTCGCGCCCGAGGAGATCGAGCGCTTCCTCGAGCTCGCGCAGCGCCTGCCCGACCTCACCGTCGATGAGGTGCAGCAGCTGACCATCGTCGCGAAGGTCGGCGTGCTGGCCACCGCGCCGGCGCCAAAGGGGCTGTTCTGATGTCGTACGCAGGCCGGTCGTTGAGCGATGAGCGTAGCGACAAGACGAAATGCACCGGAAGCGGGAGAGGCGTTTCGTCCCGCTCCGCTCGCTCGATGATCGGGAGACACTGATGCTGTACTCCACCACCCCCGCCGCCGAGAAGCGCCGGCTGTTCCGGGAGCGGCTCGCATCCGGCGAGCTGCTGCGGTTTCCCGGTGCCTTCAACCCGCTCAGCGCCCGCCTCATCGAGCGGAAGGGGTTCGAGGGCGTCTACATCTCCGGTGCGGTGCTCGCCGCCGACCTCGGGCTGCCCGACATCGGGCTGACCACTCTCACCGAGGTCGCCGGCCGCGGCCAGCAGATCGCGCGCATGACCGAGCTCCCCGCGATCATCGACGCCGACACCGGCTTCGGGGAGCCGATGAACGTGGCGCGCACCATCCAGACCCTGGAGGACGCGGGGCTCGCCGGCGCGCACATCGAGGACCAGGTCAATCCGAAGCGCTGCGGCCACCTCGACGGCAAGTCCGTCGTCGACGCGGACACCGCGATCAAGCGCATCCGCGCCGCCGTCGACGCTCGGCGCGACCCGGACTTCCTGATCATGGCGCGCACCGACATCCGTGCGGTCGACGGCCTCCAAGCCGCCATCGACCGCGCCAAGGCGCTGGTGGATGCCGGAGCCGACGCCGTCTTCCCCGAGGCGATGCGCGACCTCGGCGAGTTCGAGGCGATGCGGGCGGCGCTGAACGTGCCGATCCTCGCCAACATGACCGAGTTCGGCAAGAGCGACCTGTTCTCGGTCGATCAGCTGCGGGACGCGGGTGTGAACATCGTCATCTGGCCGGTGTCGCTTCTGCGGATCTCTATGGGCGCGTCGGGCCGGGCGCTGGATACGCTGATCGAGGACGGGCACCTGACCTCGAAGCTGGACGAGATGCAGCACCGCGCCGACCTCTACGATCTGATCGACTACGAGGATTACAACCACTTCGACACCTCCGTGTTCAACTTCTCCATCGCCCGCTGACCCCACTTCGAGGAAGAACAGACATGACAGAGATCGAGATCAAGAAGGGCCTCGCCGGGGTCTGGGCCGACTACACCGCGGTCTCGAAGGTCAACCCGGAGTCCAACAGCCTGCTCTACCGGGGGTACCCCGTGCAGGAGCTCGCGGCGACGCAGCCGTTCGAGGCGGTCGCCTATCTGCTCTGGTACGGCGAACTTCCGACCGACGAGCAGCTCGCCGACTTCGTCGCCGAGGAGCGCGCGAATCGGGCGCTGGACGAGAACGTGAAGCAGGCGATCGATCTGGTGCCGCTCGAGGCGCATCCGATGGACGTCCTTCGCACCGCCGTCTCGCTGTTCGGAGCGTCCGACCCGGCCGCGTTCGACAACTCGCGCGAGTCAGACCTCGCCAAGGCCCGCCTGCTGTTCGCGAAGCTGCCCGCGATGGTCGCGTACGACCAGCGCCGCCGCCGCGGTGAGGAGCTGATCGACCCGCGCGAGGATCTCGACTACTCGCAGAACTTCCTGTGGATGACCTTCGGCGAGGTTCCCGATCCGGTGGTCGCGGATGCCTTCAACGTGTCGATGATCCTGTACGCCGAGCACTCGTTCAACGCGTCGACGTTCACCGCCCGCGTCATCACCAGCACCATCGCCGACCTCTACTCGGCGGTCGTCGGTGCGATCGGAGCGCTCAAGGGCCCGCTGCACGGCGGCGCGAACGAGGCGGTCATGCACACCTTCGACGAGATCGGCTCGGCCGACAATGTCGGGCCGTGGCTGGACGAAGCGCTTGCCGAGAAGCGCAAGATCATGGGCTTCGGGCACCGCGTCTACAAGCATGGGGATTCCCGGGTCCCCACGATGAAGGCGGCACTGGACACGCTCGTCGAGCACTACGACGCGAAGGACCTGGCGGCGCTGTACGACACGCTCGAGTCGGAGTTCGTCTCCCGCAAGGGCATCTACCCGAACCTCGACTATCCGTCCGGCCCGTCGTACAACCTGATGGGGTTCGACACGCTGACCTTCACACCGCTGTTCGTGGCCTCCCGCGTCACCGGGTGGAGCGCGCACATCATGGAGCAGGCAGCGTCCAACGCCCTCATCCGTCCGCTCTCGGCCTACAACGGACCCGACGAGCGACACATCGACGGCTATGTGGCGGATGCCGCCACCGACGCCACCGTGGACCGTCCGGAGGAAGCCGCCAGCTGAACTCGCTGTAGGCGACACCTCCTGGCCCGACCCCGCGATCGAATCACCCAGGAGCTGATATGCGCACCGCCGTACTCGTCGACGTCGTCCGAACCCCGTCCGGGCGGGGCAAGCCCGGCGGCGCACTGTCCGCCGTGCATCCGGTCGACCTCGCTGCGGGTGTGCTCACCGCAGTGCTCGAGCGGAACGGGCTGGAGTCGCGGCAGGTCGATGATGTGCTGCTCGGCTGCGTCAGCCAGATCGGCGACCAGGCGATGAACATCGCCCGGCAGTCCGTGCTGGCGGCCGGCTTCGACGAGATCGTCCCCGCGACGACCATCGACCGCCAGTGCGGGTCGAGTCAGCAGGCGGCGCACTTCGCCGCGCAGGGCGTGATCGCCGGAGCGTACGAGGTCGTGATCGCGGGCGGCGTCGAATCTATGAGCCGCGTTCCGCTCGGATCCTCGCGCACCGGTGGATCGCGGTCGACCCTGCTGCACGAGCGCTATCCCGACGGTCTCGTGAACCAGGGGGTGTCCGCCGAGCTCATCGCCCAGAAGTGGGAACTGTCGCGCGACGTGCTGGATGCCTATTCGGCCGAGTCGCACCGCAGGGCGGCGGATGCGGCATCCCAAGGCCTGTTCGATTCGCAGCTGCTGGCCGTGAACGTGGACGGCTCAGCCGTCACGTCTGACGAGACCGTGCGCCCCGGCACCACGCTCGCGGGACTCGGCGGGCTCAACCCGGCCTTCCGCACGGACGAGATGGCGGCGCGCTTCCCCGATCTGGACTGGCGGATCACCGCGGGCAACTCCTCACCGCTCACGGACGCGGCATCCGCTGTGCTGATCATGAGCGAAGAGAAGGCGCACGAGCTCGGCCTCACGCCCCGTGCGCGCTTCCACGCGTTCGCCGTCGTCGGCGACGACCCGCTGTTCATGCTCACCGGGCCCATTCCGGCGACGCAGCGCATCCTGGAGCGCAGCGGCCTGACGATCCACGACCTCGAGGCGTACGAGGTGAACGAGGCGTTCGCGTCCGTGCCCCTCGCGTGGGCGCACGACCTTCACGCCGATCCAGCCAAACTCAATGCCTGGGGCGGGGCCATCGCGCTGGGCCACGCGGTGGGCGCGTCCGGCACCCGGCTGCTGGGCACCCTGCTCGCCACACTCGAGGCGACCGGCGGCCGCTACGGGCTGCAGACGATGTGCGAGGGCGGCGGCATGGCGAACGCCACGATCATCGAGCGGCTCTAGGCCGAGCCGGTCACCGGCGACGGCTCATCCGCCGACTCGCGCTGCAGTCTCTCTGGATTCGGCTGAGAGGGATTCCTCGCATATAGTTGGAAGTCCAGGTAAAATGATCATCGTGCCAACGACGGCACGGGAGGAGTCTGCACAATGACGCAGGACACGGCGTACATGGTGGGCGCAACGCAGGCCGAGGCGGGGCCTATGCTCCCGCTCCCTGCGGACGAGCGCGAGGCGATCATCGAGGCGGTGCGCGACTTCGCGCAGGCCGAACTGGCACCGCACGCCCTCGAATGGGACGAGCAGAAGCACTTCCCTCGTGAGGCGCTCGGCGCGGCCGGCGCACTGGGTCTGGGCGGCATCTACGTCCGCGAGGATGTCGGCGGGTCGGCGCTGAGCCGCACCGACGCGGTCGCGATCGTCGAAGAGCTCGCGAAGGCCGATCCCTCGATCGCCGCCTACATCACGATCCACAACATGGTGGCGTGGATGATCGACTCCTACGGCTCGGACGAGCAGCGGGTCACGTGGCTGCCACGCCTGACGGCGATGACCGACTTCGGCAGCTACTGCCTGACCGAGCCGGGCGCCGGGTCGGATGCCGCTGCGATCACCACCAGCGCGATCCGCGACGGCGACTCCTACGTGCTCACGGGCGTCAAGCAGTTCATCTCGGGCGGCGGAGAGGCATCCGTGTACGTCGTGATGGCTCGCACCGGCGAGCCCGGCGCGCGGGGGATCACGGCGTTCCTGGTGCCGGGCGACGCGGAGGGCCTGTCGTTCGGGGTCAACGAGAAGAAGATGGGCTGGAATGCGCAGCCCACACGCCAGGTGATCCTCGACGAGGTCCGGGTTCCGGCATCCGCTCTTCTCGGCGTCAAGGGACAGGGCTTCAAGATCGCGATGTCCGCGCTCAACGGCGGCCGGGTCAACATCGCCGCGTGCTCGCTCGGCGGCGCTCAGTGGGCCCTCGATCGCGCCGTGAAGTACGTGCACGAGCGCTTCACCTTCGGCGAGCCGCTCGCCGAGAAGCAGGCGGTGGTGTTCGCGCTGGCCGACATGGCCACCGAGCTGCGCGCCGCGCGCGCGCTGGTACGCGACGCCGCCCGCGCCATCGACGAGAAGGCGCCGGATGCCGCGATGCAGTGCGCGATGGCCAAGCGCTTCGCCACGGATGCCGGCTCACGGATCGCCAACGAGGCGCTGCAGCTGCACGGCGGTTACGGCTACCTCCACGAGTACGGCATCGAGAAGGTCGTCCGCGACCTGCGTGTGCACCAGATCCTGGAAGGCACCAACGAGATCATGCGCATCATCATCGGCCGCGAGCTGCTGGGAGCGGGGCGATGAGGGTCGCTGGGAGCGGGGCGATGAGGGTCTCGGTGTGCGCGACGAGGCGCGGACTCGTCGACGGTGGAGAAAGGGGCGTGCGGTGAGAGTCGCAGTCCTCGGTCTCGGGCACATGGGCCTGCCCATGGCGCAGAACCTCGCCGCCGCCGGTCACGACGTGGTGGGCTTCGACGTGTTCCCCGCCGCGATCGATTCCGCGCGCTCTGCGGGCCTGGGCGTGGCCGAGTCGGGTGCGGATGCGGTCCGCAGGCAGACGCAGGAACCGGGCGGTGTCGTCATCACGATGTTCCAGACCGGCGCGCAGGTGATCGACGCCTATCGAGGAACGGATGCCGCCGGCCTCGTCGAGGTCGCGTCTCCCGGCACACTGTTCATCGACTCGTCGACGATCGCGGTCGATGATGCCCGTACCGCCCACGCGCTGGCCGAGGCGGCCGGGCACCGCTCGATCGACGCGCCGGTGTCGGGTGGCGTCGTCGGTGCCGAGAACGCCACGCTCGCCTTCATGGTCGGCGGGTCGGAGGAGGACTTCGAGACCGCCCGGCCGATCCTCGAGGCGATGGGGCGCCGCGTCGTGCACTGCGGCGGCGCCGGCCTCGGTCAGGCCGCGAAGGTGTGCAACAACATGATCCTCGCGGTCTCGCAGATCGCCGTCGCCGAGGCCTTCGTGCTCGGCGAGCGCCTCGGGCTCACCCACCAGGCGCTCTTCGACGTCGCATCCAACGCGTCGGGCCAGTGCTGGGCACTCACCACCAACTGCCCGGTTCCCGGCCCCGTGCCTACGAGTCCGGCGAACCGCGACTATCAGCCCGGGTTCGCGGGAGCCCTCATGTCGAAGGACCTGGGCCTGGCCGAGCAGGCGATCGATCTCACCGGGGTCGACGCGCGGATGGGGCGGCTGGCGCGCGAGATCTATCGGGAGTTCGCCGATGGCCCTGGCGCTCGGCAGGACTTCTCCGGGATCATTCACACCATCCGTGCCGAGAGCCGGGTCTGACCGGCCGGTCGCAGGTCCACTCGGGTCCGCCCGGCACGATCCGGCCGGCCCGGCTGCCGATCCTGACAGGTGAGCAGGGTGTTCCGATGAAGCGCGAGCGAGGAGAGAGATGACCGAGTACGAGACGATCCTGGTCGAGACGCGGGGCCGCGTCGGCTGGATCACCCTGAATCGTCCTGAGGCGCTCAACGCCCTGAACTCGCAGGTGATGCGCGACATCGTGGCCGCGGCATCCGTCTTCGACGTCGACGAGGGCATCGGCGCGATCGTGCTCACGGGTTCTGAGCGCGCCTTCGCGGCGGGTGCCGACATCAAGGAGATGGAGGCCAAGTCCGGCCTCGAGATGGTGATGAGCGACCACTTCGGCGGGTGGGCCGATTTCGCCGCGGTGCGAACGCCCGTCGTCGCGGCGGTGTCGGGCTACGCCCTCGGCGGAGGCTGCGAGCTGGCGATGATGTGCGACATCATCCTCGCCGCCGACACCGCGAAGTTCGGTCAGCCCGAGATCAACCTCGGCGTCATCCCGGGAATGGGCGGCTCGCAGCGTCTTGTTCGCGCGGTCGGGTACTACAAGGCCGCCGAACTGGTGCTGACCGGGCGGATGATGGATGCCGCGGAGGCCGAGCGGTCGGGCCTGGTGTCGCGGGTGGTGCCGACCGCCGATCTCCTCGACGAGGCCGGCAAGGTCGCGGAGACCATCGCGTCGAAGTCGCTCCCGTCCCTGTACGCGGCGAAGGCGGCACTGGATGTCGCGCTCGAGTCGACGCTGACCGAGGGTGTGCGCTTCGAGCGCCAGGTCTTCGCGGCGCTGTTCGACACCGCCGATCAGAAGGAAGGGATGGCTGCCTTCCGTGAGAAGCGTGCGCCCGGCTTCACGAACCGCTGACGCTCGCGTGCTGTCCGACCGCGAGACTGCAACGGGACGGCGAGACTGCGGGCAAACCCCGCAGTCTCGAACCGCGGTTGCGGTCTCACGGGTGATGGCGGCTCAGAGCGGGTCGGGTAGCGGGCGCGGATCGGCGAAGTCGCCGGCGTTCTTGCGCAGGCGCGCGATGATCGCGACGAGTTCGGCGGTGTCGTCGTCCGAGAGCCCAGGCTGGGCGAACACCTCGAGGTTCAGCGCGTCGGTCGCGCGCTCCACGAGGTCGCGCCCCGCACTCGTCAGCACGAGCATCGCCGCCCGGCCGTCGCCCGGGTGCGGCTCGCGCTCCACCAGGCCGTCGCGGACGAGCCGGTCGACGGTGTTCGTCACGCTGGTCGGATGCACCTGCAGTCGGGCGATGGCGCTGGCCATCGGCAGCCGTCCCTCGCGGGTGAAGCCGAGAAGCCTCAGCATCTCGTATCGCGCGAACGACAGCTTGAAGGGCTTGAGCGCCGCATCGATGCGCGCGAGCATCAGCTGCTGGGCGCGGATGATCGATGTGACCGCCGACATGCCGGGAGCGGCATCCGTCCATCCGTGCGCGATCCACTGGCGCTTCGCCTCGGCGATCGGGTCGACGGGGAGCGGTCCTGACCTCGGCATCGTCGGCCTCCCTTCCGTCTGCATCCACGGTAGTCGGTCGTCGCACGATGCCTCCGGCAGCGCGGCGGGGGCGCCCCTGACACACGCCGGTTGCGCCGACAGGTGCAACATAGACTCGGTTCGACGAAGGAGCGGAGCCCAATGAAGATCGTCGTCTTGGTCAAGGAAGTCCCGGACACCTATGGGGATCGCAAGCTGAATCTGGAGACGGGTCTGGCCGAGCGCGGGGCGAGCGAGACGGTGATCGACGAGATCGGCGAGCGAGCGCTCGAGGTCGCGTTGAGCTACGCGGACAAGCATGCGGATGCCGAGGTGGTCGTCCTTTCGATGACTCCAGCCGGGTCGGCCGCGACGGTGCGCAAAGCCCTGTCGATGGGTGCCGGTTCGGCGGTGCACGTCGCGGACGAGGGCCTGGTCGGCGCGGATCTGGGGTTGACCGCCGAGGTGCTGGCGGCCGCGCTGCGGCGGACCGGGTTCGATCTGGTGATCGCGGGCAATCTGTCCACGGACGGGTCGGGCGGGGTGATCCCGTCGATGGTGGCCGAGCTGCTCGACGTGCCCGCCGCGACCGCCTTGAACACGGTGCAGATCGGCGAGGGCACGGTATCGGGCGAGCGTGCCAGTGACGGGGCGACGATGCAGGTGACGGCGGAGCTGCCTGCGGTGATCTCGATCACCGAGGCGCTCCCGGATGGCCGGTTGCCGAATTTCAAGGGGATCATGGCGGCGAAGAAGAAGCCGTTCGAGACGGTGACCCTGCAGGAGCTGGGGATCGAGCCGGAGGATGCTGCTGCGTCCCGGTCGATCGTGCTCGCGCTGTCGGAGAAACCGGCTCGTGCGGCGGGTGTCAAGCTCGTGGACGACGGCGACGCGGGGGAGAAGCTCGCGGAGTTCCTGATTCAGAACCGGTTGGTGTGAGGTGGGTGCGATGACGTTCGCGGACGATTCGATCCTGGTGCTGCTGGATGTGACCCCGGCGGGGGACCTGGCCAAGTCCGCAGCGGGTCTGCTGGGCGCCGCGGCGTCGGTGGGCACTCCGGTCGCGGTCATCGTCGGTGACGAGAAGCTCGCGGCGGATGCTGCGGCCCTGGGCGCTGCCTCGGTGCTTGTCGCAGCTCGGGGTGAGGGGCTGACTGTGCCGGTGGTGGACGCGCTGGCTGCTGCAGCGGACCTGGTGCGGCCGGATGCGATCCTGGTCTCGAACTCGATCGAGGGGCGGGATGTCGCGGGCCGGTACGCGGCTCGGACCCGGTCGGGGCTGTGCGTGGACGCGGTCGGGGTCTCCCGCGACCCGGAGGGCGTGGTCGCCCATCACTCCGTGTACGGCGGCGCCTACAACGTCGACGCGGCGGTGACGTGGGGTGCTCCGGTGATCACGATCCGGCAGGGCGCGATCGACGCCCGCGCCGAAGCGGTCGCCACCCCCGAGGTGGAGACCCTGCAGGTGCGGCCATCCGGGAAGAAGGCCGCAACGGTCGGCGCGGTGGACGCCGCCGTGGTCACCTCGTCACGGCCGGAGCTGCGCGGGGCGGGCAAGGTCGTCGCGGGCGGTCGCGGGCTGGGTTCGCAGGAGAAGTTCGTGCTCGTGGAGGAACTCGCCGACGCGCTCGGCGCCGCGGTCGGCGCGTCTCGCGCGGCGGTGGACGCCGGATACGTTCCGCAGGCGCACCAGGTCGGCCAGACCGGCGTATCGGTCGCGCCGCAGCTGTATGTCGCGCTCGGCATCTCCGGAGCGATCCAGCACAAAGCCGGCATGCAGACCGCGAAGACGATCGTCGCGATCAACAAGGATGCCGATGCCCCGATCTTCGAGATCGCCGACTACGGCGTCGTCGGCGACCTGTTCACGGTGGTGCCGCAGCTGATCGCCGCGCTCGAGGCGAAGAAGGCGTAACCCGGCATGGCGACGTTCGGTTCCTCGTTGCGGCGCGGTCTGCCGCGCGTGCCCGGCGGCGAGCCGTGGCCGCCGGCAGGTGCGGCGCCGGTTCCGGATGGAAACGGCGCGGACGCAGGCCGGCTGGCGCCGGTTGCGGTCGCCGGTACTGCCCCGGCCGCCGAGTCGGGGCCGGTCGCTGAGTCGCACACTGGCGCCGCGTCGCACCCG
>NZ_DASUNI010000161.1:0-25549 GCF_036277215.1 Microbacterium sp.
CTCGCGACCATCGCACCCGCCGCTCCCGGACTGCTTCCGCTCCTGAAGCTCGGCGGGGGCGGGCTGGGCCGACCGATGCTGGAGTCTCTCGCACTGCTGCTGGCCGACCACCCGGGTGTGGTGCTGATCTTCGACGATCTGCACAACGTCACCAACCGGGCGATCATCGACGATCTGTGGTGGCTCGCCGATCACCTCCCGCCCAATGCGCACATGGTCTTCGCCTCGCGCACCGACCTCCGGCTGGCGCTGAGCAAACACCGCCTGCGATATTCGCTCCTGGAGCTGCGGCAGGCCGAGCTGGCCTTCGATTCCGGCGTCGCCACGGAGGTCGTCCACCGCATCACGGGCACGATCCCCAGCGATGCGACGGTCACTTCGCTCCTGGACAGCACCGAGGGGTGGGCCGCGGGCGTGCAGCTCGGTGCGATCACCCTGCGCTCCCAGGACGATCCCGAGATGTTCGCCGGACGGCTCGGGGGCACCGACCGGCTGATCTCGGAGTACCTCAGCGAGGAGGTGCTCAGTGCGCAGTCCGAGGAGCGGAGGAATCTGCTGCTCAGGCTCTCGGTCTTGGATCGGATGACGCCGAGCCTGGTCGAGTCGGTGATGCCGATCCGGGATGCCGAAGCGCTCTTCGACGAGCTGGAGCGGGATTCGATGTTCCTCGTCCGCATCGATGGGAACCACGAATGGTTCCGGTTCCACCACCTCTTCCGCGACCTGCTGCGCTACCGCCTGCGGGCACGGCACCCCGACGAGGAAGCGCGCATCCTCTCGGCGGCCGCCGAGTGGTACGAAGCGCACGGAGACCTGCATGCGGCGATCGAAAGCCTCCTGCAGGGCAGGGCTTGGAACAGGGCGATCGACCTGCTGCTCTCGCGCGGACGGGACGCCTACGAACGCGGCGAGATGACGACGATGGCCCGTTGGCTCGGCGCCATCCCCGAGGCCGCCCGCACCGCGCGGCCCTCGGCGGAGGCTCTCTACGGAATCGCTCTCGGCATGAGCGGTCGGGCGGCGCTGGGCGAGGACGTGCTTCGCGACCTCGCGGCGCGCACAGATCTCGAGCCCGGCCTCGTGGTGATCGTGCAGGCTTATCTGTCAGCCCTCGTGCAGTTCCGGCCGCAGGTCTCAGCGGCGCTCGCTGCCTCCCGGGAAGCCCTCCGGCTCCTCGGCGAGCGCCCTCCCCCTCCGCTGCCCGACCTGATGGGGCTGACGCACGCCGCTCTGCTGCAGACCCTCTCGCTCGGTTCGCGCGGGCGCGCGCATCTGCTGGCAGGAGACCTCCCCGAAGCGCGCGAATGGCTGACACGCTCGCTCGAGTCTCCCGGTGCGCAGTACTCGGCCTATCGCATCCACCTGCTGGGCTCGCTGGCGCTCGTCGAGGCCTGGGCCGGCCGACTGCAGATCGCGAAGACGCTCGCGGAGGAGGCGCTCGGGCTCGCGCGCGACGTGAATCTGCTGATCCATCCGGCGCCCGCGGACGCCTACCTCGCGCTCGCACTGGTCGCCGTACACCGCGGTCTGCCGCAGAGCGCCGCTTTCGCCCGACACGAGGGCGGAGTGCGGGCCGCATCCAATCAGCGCATCCAGCTCATGTGGATCGCCTGCCTCACGGGCGTCCTCTCCGACGACCCTCCGGAGCCGGGAAGCGAGCCGGCCAGTGCTGCACCGCCCATCGTCCAGGATGCGCTCGACGCGGCACACCACCGTGCGCGACGACTCGCCGGCGAGCCCGGAACGCCCGCTCGCGGACCGCGCGCCTGGTCGGCCCGGCTCGTCGAGGCCGTCGCGGATGCGCTGACCGCACGGCGGACGGCGGAGGCGCGCGCCCTCCTGGATGCCGCGGCGTTCACGCCCCGGGATGATGTTCCGCTCTGCACCGTCGAGCATCTCGTGCTGACCGGATGGCTCGCACACGTCGAGGGTCGATCCGGCGACTGCGCCCGGCGGCTCAGTGCTGCGCTCGAGCTCGCTGCCGAACACGGCATCGTGTCGGCATTCCTATGGGCCGGTCCGGACCTCGTGCGGCTGGTGGACGGCCTGCCGACAGCAGCGACGGCTTTCCGGCGAGAAGTGCTCCAACGCGCTCGAGAGAGCCTTCGCCCGTCCTCGCCGGACGGCGAGCTGACTGAACCGCTGACCGATCGCGAGCGCGAGCTGCTGGCGTATCTGCCGAGCCGTCTGACCAACGCGGAGCTGGCGGCGCAGTTCTTCGTCTCGGTCAACACCATCAAGACGCACACGGCCCACATCTACCGGAAGCTGGATGCGCCCAATCGCAGCGCCGCGGTCGCGCGCGCGACCGAGATCGGGCTGCTTTGAGCGACAGCCCGACGGCGCACGAGCGAAAGGCCGCCCCACACCTGGGACGGCCTTTCGAGAAAGCGATATGCGCTGAGTGCGACTAGCGGCGCAGTCCGAGACGCTCGATCAGCGAGCGATAGCGCGCGATGTCGATGTCCTGAAGATAGCCGAGCAGACGACGGCGCTGACCGACGAGCAGGAAGAGCCCACGACGCGAGTGATGGTCGTGCTTGTGCTCTTTGAGGTGCTCGGTGAGGTCCTTGATGCGCTGCGTCAGCATCGCAACCTGCACCTCGGGGGATCCGGTGTCACCGGGGTGCGTCGCGTACTGTTCGATGATCGCCTTCTTGACGTCTGATTCGAGTGCCATAGATGGGATCCCCTTTCTCCTCATTGCGCGGTGCCCGACGCCCGATGCGTGAGCTCTCTTCATCCGCGGCCGATCGAACGGCAACCTGAAGAGTCTACCAGTCGCGGAGCGCGGCCAGGAATGTCGCCTCCGGGATAGCCTCAAAGGATGCCCGGGCTGCGTCGCGATCACTTCATCGACCTCAGTCCGTTCCGATCGAGCCCCGCCTTCACCCGGATGTGGCTCGGCTCCACGCTCGCGGGCCTGGGCGGTCAGCTGACTCTCGTCGCGATCATGCTGCACATGTACGACCTGACCGGGTCGACGTTCGCGGTGGCGATGATCGCGGTCGCCGGCCTGGTCCCGATGATCGTCGCGGGTCTCTACGGCGGAATGCTCGCCGACGCCTTCGACCGGCGCCTGGTCGCCCTGATCGCGGCCACGGTCACACTCGCCTCCACCGTGCTGCTGGCCGCGCTCGCGTGGGCCCAGATGGAGACGGTCTGGTGGCTGTACGGCCTCAGCATCGTGAACTCCGCGGCCAACACCATCGTGATGGCCGCCCGCCAGGCGATCGTCCCCCGACTGATTCCCCGCGAGCTGCTGCCGGCGGCATCCGCTCTCAACGGCATCACCTTCGGAATCATGGTGATGGCCGGCCCCGCCTTGGCCGGAGTCCTCGTCGCTTTCGCCGGCTACGCGTGGACCTACTCCATCGACGTCGTGCTGATGATGTCGCTCTTCCTCGGGCTGTGGACGCTGCCGAGCATCCGACCCGAGGGGACGATCGTGCGCCCCGGCCTGGAATCGCTGCGCGACGGGTGGCGGTTCCTGAAGCGCGCGTCGAACATCCGGCTGCAGTTCATCCTCGACATCACGGCGATGACGTTCGGTCAGCCGCTGGCTCTGCTGCCTGCGATCGGCGCCGTGCTGCTGGGCGGCGGCCCGATCACGACGGGTGCCCTCACGGCATCCGTCGCGGCGGGCGCCTTCCTGTCGAGCCTGTTGTCGGGTCCGGCCGGCCGCGTCCGTCGGCAGGGCCTCGGAATCGAGCGGGCGATCCTCGTCTACGGCGGATCGATCGCCGCGTTCGGCGTGGTCCTCGGAGCAGCGGCGCTCGGCTGGTTCGCTCCCGGGGCGGTCGATGCGACCACGCCCAACCTCGTCCTGATCGTCGCGGCCGCGCTGACCCTCGCGGTCTCGGGCGCCGCCGACAACGTGAGCTCGATCTTCCGCAACACGATGGTTCAGGCCGCGGTGCCCGACGCGATCCGCGGCCGGCTGCAAGGAGTCTTCATCGTCGTGGTGGCCGGCGGACCGAGACTCGGTGCGCTCTACGCCGGAACCCTCGCGACCCTCACCGCGCTGTGGTTCCCGCCCCTGCTCGGGGGTTTTCTCATCATCGGACTCGTGTCGCTGCTCGTTCGCCTGAGCCCCCGGTTCCGCCTGTACGACGCCGAGCACCCGGTGCCCTAGCGAGACCGGAATGCCCGCGCCGCGCCGCAACCGTCGTCGGACGGCCGTACACCGGCGGATTTCGGACGCGGCATCCGCGACCGGGTCTGCGCGTCGCACCCCGCGGCTAGAGTCGCCGCGTGCCCACCGAATCAGCCACCACCGCCCGGGCGCCCAGCGACCTCGCGCGAGCTTCCAGCGGCCGTCCGCTCTCGCAGGGCTGGATCGTCGCCCAGTTCGTCCTGACCGGGATCATCTGGGGGTCGAGCTTCCTGTTCATGAAGGTCGCGCTCGACGGCATCTCGCCCGGTCAGGTCGTGTGGTCGCGGCTTCTGCTCGGCGGACTGACACTCGGGCTGTTCGTCGCGCTGCGTCGCGACCCGCTCCCGCGGAGCCTCAAGCTGTGGGGCCATATGACGGTGCTGGCCCTGTCGTTCTGCGTGGTGCCCTTCCTGCTCTTCTCCTGGGCGCAGCAGCATGTGACGTCGGGCCTCGCCAGCATCTACAACGCGACGACCCCGATCATGACGGCGGTCATGGCCGGGCTCCTGTTCCGCGTCGAGCGGCTGAAGCCGGTGCAGATCGCGGGCATCCTCGCGGGGATCCTGGGCGTCATGGTCATCATCGCCCCGTGGCAGGGGCTGGATCTGAATCAGAGCCTCATCGCGCAGTTCGCGATCCTCGGTGCGACCGCCTGCTACGGATTCAGCCTCGCGTACATGCGCAAGTTCGTCTCGCACTCGGGCATGAGCGCACTCGTGTTCTCGTTCCTGAACATCGGCATCGCCGCCGCGATCATGCTGGTGCTGACGCCGTTCGTCGCCCTGACACCGGTCGCGCTGAATCCCTGGATCATCGGCAGCGTGGTGCTGCTGGGATGTCTGGGCACGGGCGTGGTCTACATCTGGAACCAGAACACGCTCCGGGCCTGGGGTCCGACGCGCGCCTCGACCGTGACCTACATCACGCCGGTCGTCGGAGTCGCCCTCGGCATAGCTGTCCTCGGCGAGGAGCTCTCGTGGAACGAGCCGGTCGGCGCCGTGGTGGTGTTCGTCGGCATCCTGCTCGCGCAGGACAGGTTGAAGCCGCTCCACCGCGCCCGAGGCACCCGGCCCTGACGACCCGAGAGGGGTGGATGCCGCGGCATCCACCCCTCTCGCGTTCAGGTCAGTCCTGCTGCAGCGCGCCCTGCAGGTCGAGCGTGATGGTGACGTCCTTGCCGACGAGCACGCCGCCGGTCTCGAGCGCCGCGTTCCACGTGAGCCCGAAGTCCTCGCGGTTGATCACGGTCGTCGCGGTCGCGCCGGCCTTGTAGTTGCCCCACGGGTCGGATCCGAAGCCGCCGAAGTCGAACTCGAAGGTCACGGGCTTGGTGACGTCGCGGATGGTGAGGTCGCCGTCGACGAGCATCTCGCCCTTGTCGACGCGCACGCCGGTCGAGACGAAGTCGATCGACGGGTACGTCTCGACGTCGAAGAAGTCGGCTGAGCGAAGGTGCGCGTCGCGGCCCTCGTCCTTCGTGTCCAGCGACGTCGCGTCGACGTGCGCCTCGACCTTCGCCTCGAGCGGGTTCTCCGGGGCGATCAGCGTCGCGCTCTTGATGCCGAACGCGCCGCGCACCTTGGAGATCATCATGTGGCGGACGGTGAAGCCGACCTCGCTGTGGCTGGGGTCGAGCGCCCAGGTGCCGGGGCGGTAGCCGGGAACATCGATCGTGGTGGCGTCGGTCATTGTCATCCTTCGTCTCAGGCGGATGTCGCGCTGCGCGACAAGCTCATGACCGGGTGTAACTGCAGTGCTCCCATTTCTATTCCTCTGAATGGAAATATCTTTTCGTGGACGAGGGATGAAACGGACGAGGGGCGGATGCCGCGGCATCCGCCCCTCGAAGAATCGGACTCAGCCGACGGAGATGAGGTCGATGACGAAGATCAGCGTCTTGCCGCCGAGGAAGTGGCCGCCGGCCGGGCCGTACGCGAGGTGCGGCGGAATCACGAGCTCGCGGCGTCCGCCCTCCTTCATCCCGGGGATGCCGTCCTGCCAGCCCTGGATGAGGCCGCGCAGCGGGAACTGGATGCTCTCGCCACGGCTCCAGGAAGAGTCGAACTCTTCGCCGGAGTCGTACTCGACGCCGGCGTAGTGGACGGTCACGGTGTCGCCGGGCTTGGCCTCGGCCCCGTCCCCGACGATCAGGTCGCGGATGACGAGGTCATCGGGTGCCGGGCCGGCGGGGGCGTCGATCTCGGGCTTGGTTCGGTCATCTGTCATGACTCCATCCAACCTGAGCGCCCCCACGCGGGTCAACGCGAGGGTCCCGGCCCTTGACATGCCGCGACCGCCAAGGCAACCTGAACACAGACCAACTCAGCGCCCGGTAGTCACGCAGGCATAGCCGCGGCACCGGGCGCTGGGTTTTGTCAGGGGGCGAACATCGCCGCCCGGGCGGCTGCCGTCCGGGCGAGCAGAACGTGCTCGTCCTCACGCGCGTTCGCGTCCCGCCCGCTGATCGCACGCTGCCGCGCAGCGGCGAGAGCGGTCGCATCGGCGATGAATTCCTTCATGGTGCCGGTGCGATCACCCCGCAGGGTGCGCGCCCAGGCGAGCGCCGCACGGCGGCCGGAGCCGGTCGCGAGCATGTCGACCTCCTGCGCGGTGAACCAGCCCGCCGCGGCGTAGTCCCCGAGCCGGGAGCGCGTCAGGCGCGCTTCCTCACGACGCAAGCCGATGACGCCCAGGATGAAACCGACGAAGAGCGGAATCTGCAGCGTGAGGTACAGCAGGAAGAAGTCACCGAACACCGCGGAGCCGTTCCACAGCGCGTGCAGCGACATCGCCCCCAGCATTCCGAGCAGCCACGGCCCGACGGCTCGGCCGGCGCTCACTCCCCGTCGAGCGGCCAGCCCGAGTGCGAACCCGGTGATGCTCGTGAACATCACGTGCGCGAACGGCGAGAGGATGCCGCGGACGAAGAACGTCACCGACACATCCTCCACACCACCCTCGAGGAAGCTGACCGCGAAGTACTGGATGTTCTCGGTGAACGCGAATCCCGCCCCGATCAGTGCACCGTAGACGACGCCGTCGACCGGGCCGTCGAACGCGCGGCGCGCGGTCACGAAGATCACGTAGACGCCCAGCCCCTTGGCGAACTCCTCGACGATCGGCGCCTGCACCACCGCGGCGAACGCGTCCCTCGCGAGGGAATCATCCACGCCGAGGACCATCGAGATCAGCAGATCGAATCCCAGGGTGATCCCGACGGCGACGACGGCGCCCCACGCGACCGCAAGCACCAGCAGTCCGCGGGGCTCCGGCTCCCAGCGGTCGATGAGCCGGACGGCGAGGAGGACCGCCGCGAGCGGAACCAGCGCCAGCACCATCCCGATGATGGACGCGCTGGGACCGATCGCGGTGAGGAAGTAGCCGACGAGGCCGATCAGGATCAGCACGATCACGCCGATGATCCAGATGGGAGCGCTCCGGCCCCGCCGCGGCGTCACCGGCACGGCAGCCGGCGACCTGGGAGCCGGAGCGATCGCGGCGCCTCGCGAGACGCGCGGCTGCGCCAGCGGGGAGGCGAAGGGCGGAGGCGTGAGCGACGGACGGGCGGAGGAGTTCCGGGCGTCGGGCTGCCGCGGGTCATACGTCATGCGCACAGCCTAGGGGTGCACCGAACGCACCGCGCGGCAAGCGGCGCCCCGGTAGCGTGGAGCAATGCGCTTCGCCCACGTGTCCCTGCCGGGCTTGACAGGGCCGCGGCTCGCGGTGATACAAGGCGAGCACGCATGCGTCGTCGAGAACCTCTTCGAGGGAGCGCCCCGCTACCTCGAAGAGCTCATCGCGGGCGGTGACGAGTTGCTGCTCCGCGTGCGCGCGGCGGTCGAGAACGGCGAGACCCGGCATCCCCTCACCGACGTCTCTTTCGCATCCGCGGTCCTCGCGCCGCCCGTCATCCTCGCCATCGGCCTGAACTACGCCGCACACTCCAGCGAGCTGGGTCTGAAGACGGACTCGACGCCCACCGTCTTCGTGCTGTGGCCGAACTCCCTCAGTGCTCACGACGCGACGACGACATGGCCGAGATCGCTCAGCGAGTCCGTCGACTACGAAGCGGAGCTCGGGGTCATCATCGGCAGACCTGCGAAGGATGTCGCTCCGGAGGACGCCCTGTCCCATGTCTGGGGATACACCGTCGTGAACGACATCACGGCGCGCGACATCCAGTACTCCGAGGCTCAGTGGTCGCGCTGCAAATCCTTCGACGGCTTCACGCCGACGGGACCGTTCGTGGTCACCGCGGATGAGATCCCCGACCCGCAGGATCTCCACATCTGGACGGTGCTGGACGGGCGGACTCTTCAGGACGCGTCGACCGACCAGATGGTGCGGCCCGTGGCATCGCTCATCTCGCACCTGTCCGAGTCGGCGACACTGCTGCCGGGGACACTGATCTCGACGGGCAGCCCCGGCGGAGCAGGCTACTCACGCGACCCCCAGGTGTTCCTGCGCGACCGATCCACGGTCACCGTCGGGATCGACGGCATCGGTGCGCTGACCACGCACTGCCGCATCCTGGACTGACGGGGCCTGAGCCCGAACGCGACGACGGCGACGAGCGGAAGCCCATCGCCGTCGCCGTGAGGTCGGACTGCTACCCGCAGTCCAGTGTGATCGGAACGCCGTTGATCTCGTGCGTGCCGGTGCCGTACTCGGCACACAGTCTCGCGATCTCGCCGGCTGCGGCCACGCCGATGCTGATCGCGATGATGGCGATGATGATGCCGACGACGATCAGCACTGAGCTGATGATGATCGCGGCGAGGGCCCACCCGTTCTTGTGACCGGCCTTCCGGCTCTGCACCAGCGCGATGATGCCCAGGATGAGGGCCACGATCTGGATGAAGAACGACAGGATGAAGGCGACGATGCCCATCGTCTTGCCGGGGATCGTCGGGCCGGCGGCCGGGTCCCCGTAGGGCGCGGGCGGTGCCGCGGAGTACGCAGGCTGCGCGGGCTGGCCGTAAGCGGGCTGCCCGTACGCGGGCGGGGTGGGTGCGGGCGGCGGCGCGCCGTACCCGGGCGGCGGGGGCGGAATGTCCGGATTCTGCGGATCGGTCATGGCGGTCCTCTCGATCGGTGCGGTGGCTTCGAACGCTAGCGGTGACGGGCCCCGCCCGGCAATCCCCGCAGCCGCGGCGATCAGACCTCGATGTCAGGCGACTCCGCCGGGGTCCGCGAGACGGGAATCGCGGCGGTGATGGTCTCCAGGCCCGACAGGCGTGCGGGCGAGAGCTGCTTGATGCATTCCTCGCGCGTCATCAGTCCGGCCTCCACGACCAGGTCGGCCACGTTGCGTCCGGTGAGCAGCGCGGTCTTGGCGAGGGCGGCCGCTGCGGCGTATCCGATGAAGGGGGTGAGCGCCGTGACGACGCCGACGGAGGCGCCGACCATGGCACCGAGACGCTCCGTGTTCGCCGTGATCCCCTCGACGCAGTTGACGCGAAGGGTGTACATCGCTCGGCGCATCCACGTGATCGACTGGAAGATCGAGTGCGCGATGACCGGTTCGAAGGCATTCAGCTGAAGCTGACCGGCCTCGACGGCCATCGTCACGGTCATGTCGGCCCCGACGACGGCGAACGCGACCTGGTTCACCACTTCGGGGATCACCGGGTTGACCTTGCCCGGCATGATGCTCGAGCCGGCCTGACGGGCCGGCAGGTTGATCTCACCGAAGCCGGCCTGCGGGCCGCTGGAGAGCAGTCGAAGGTCGTTGCAGATCTTCGACAGCTTGATCGCGTTGCGCTTGAGCGATGACGAGAAGGACATGAACGCGCCGGTGTCGCTCGTGGACTCCACCAGATCGGTCGCCGTCTCGAGGTCGAGCCCGCTGATCTCGCGGAGATGGCGCAGCACCGCCTTGCCGTAGTCGGGGTGCGTCGTGATGCCCGTCCCGATGGCCGTGGCGCCCATGTTTATCTCGTACAGGAGGTAGGCGTTCTCCTTGAGGCGGCTGTAGTCCTCGCCGAGTGTCGTGGCGAATCCGTGGAACTCCTGGCCGAGGGTCATCGGCACGGCATCCTGGAGCTGGGTGCGCCCCACCTTGAGGATGTCGTGGAATTCGACCGCCTTCGCGAGGAACGCCCGGCGCAGCAGGTCGAGCTCTTCCAGAAGCGTCAGCAGGTCCAGCCCGAGTCCGACCTTGATGGCGGTGGGGTAGACGTCGTTGGTCGACTGGCTGCGGTTGGTGTCGTCGATCGGCGACAGGAAGGCGTAGTCGCCCTTCTCCCGCCCCGCGAGCTCGAGCGCGATATTGGTGATGACCTCATTCGCGTTCATGTTCGTCGACGTGCCCGCGCCGCCCTGGATGACCCCCACGACGAACTGGTCGTGGAACTGCCCGTCGATCACCAGCTGCGAGGCGCGGTCGATCAGCTCGGCCTTCTCGTCGTCGAGGGCGCCGATCTCGCGGTTGGCGCGAGCGGACGCCTGCTTGACCATCGCGAGCCCGCGCACCAGATCCTTGTAGACGGAGATGGGGCGCTTGGAGACCGGGAAGTTCTCCAGCGCGCGGGCGGTGTGGATGCCCCAGTAGGCGTCGGCAGGGATCTCCAGGGATCCCAATGAGTCGGTCTCGATGCGCATGCGCGTCATTGCGTCCAGAGCCATGTGTATGTCCTTGTGGGTCGGTCACGGCGATGTGAAAGGGATGCTTCGACACTACTCGCGCGAGGCCGCAGGCGAGCCGTACGGACCGGACAGTGGGCTCGCCCTCGCTGTACGCCAGGGCGATCGCAGCGCGGTTCGGCCGCAGCGTCGGCGGGGCCGCGGGGCTACCGGACGGATCAGCGGCCGCGCTTGCGAGAGAACGCCTCGAGGCGCTCGGCAGGCGTCAGGGCCGCCATCCGCTCGACCCAGTCCGCCGAGAAGTAGTCCCCGGTGGGGGCATCCACGACCGGGACCACGGCGTGGGTGATCGTGTCGTCATAGACGTGCACGAGATGGAACGATTGCCCGGCATCCATGCCGTTGACCTCGACCGCCGGACGCGCGAGGTTCATGGTGTAGCAGGTCGCGGCGGCGACGCTCACCGGTATGCCGGCGAAGGTGCCGCTCGTGGAGTGATGCAGATGGCCGCCGAGGATTGCTCGCACGTCGGTACCTGCCAGCACGCGGGCGAGTCGACCCTGGTCTCGAAGCTCCAGGATGTCGAACAGCGGGATGTGGGTCGGCAGCGGCGGATGGTGCATGGCCAGGATGGTCCCCAGCGGCGCAGGCGTGGCCAGCACGCCCTGAAGCCAGCTGAGCTGGGCGTCGTCGAGGTCGCCGTGATGCCAGCCGGGAACGGACGTGTCGAGGGCGACCAGACGCAGGCCCCCGAGATCCCACACGCCCGTCAGGGCGTCTTCGCTCGGCTCGAGGTCAAGCAGGTCGCGGCGCAGAGCCGGTCGCTCGTCGTGGTTGCCGGCGACCCAGATCAGGGGCGAACCCATTCGCTGCGCCACAGGCTCGACCGCCTCGCGCAGGGCCGCGTACGCCTCGGGCTCGCCGAGATCGGTGAGATCCCCGGTGAACACCATGGCATCGGGCCGGATGCCGAGGCCCTCGACGGATTCGAGGGTGCGGCGCAGGTTCGCCGCGGTGTCGTAGCGGCCGCCGAGCGCGACATTTCCGGCGAGCAGGTGCGTGTCGCTCACGTGAACGATCGTGCGCCGCGCGGAAGGGTGTTGACCGAATTGCACGGATGCCGCGTCCATGCCTTCAGCCTACGGGGAGGCGCCGACCTGCCATGCGGGCGGGCATCCGGTCGCCGTGTCCGGCGTGCCGGGCGGAGCCTCAGTGATTGAAGATGATCAGCAGGAGTCCCGCGAGCACCGCGATCGCGCACAGGCCGAAGGAGAGGTAGGCGCCGATCGCGGCGAGCTGGCGCTGGCCTGGGGTCAATGGATTCTTCCGCGCCGCCTTCGCCGCCGCTTTCGCCGCCCGCTTCGCATCCTTCTCGGTGATCACCGTGATCGCATCCGTGAATTCGGCCGGCCCGACGACCGGGACCCGGCCGGCCCGGACGAGCAGACGCAGTCCCACCGAGTAGAACCCGACCACCAGCACCGCGGCGAGAAGCGCGGCGACGAAGACCTGGACGAAGGCGATCCAGTCGATCGAGATGTTCACTTCGTGCCCTCCTTCTCGCGGCGGGCCTCAGCGCGGACGGCGGCTCGCTGGCGACGAGTCGGAGGCGGATTGCGCTTGACCTTGACCGCCGTGCCCGATTCCGCGACCTCGCTCATCGCATTCGCTGCGGTCACTGCGTTGCGGCGGGACAGCAGGAAGATCGTGAGGATCACGACGACGGCGAAGATCGCGTCGATCAGGATGCCCCAGCCTCCGAGCCACGCGACGACGAGCGCCATGACGCCGCCCACGGCTCCCGCGGCGGGCAGGGTGAAGAGCCAGCCCACCATGATGCGGCCGGCAGTGCGCCAGCGCACCGTGGAGCCTCGGCGTCCGAGTCCGGAGCCGATCACCGAGCCCGACGCGACCTGGGTCGTCGACAGTGCGAAGCCGAGGGCGCTCGAGGCGAGAATCGTGGAGGCGGTCGAGGTCTCGGCCGAGAAGCCCTGCGCCGGCTTGACGTCCGTGAGTCCCTTGCCCAGGGTGCGGATGATGCGCCAGCCGCCCATGTAGGTGCCCAGGGCGATCGTGATCCCGCACGCCAGGATGACCCACAGCTGCGGCTCAGACTCCGCACTGCTCTGCCAGCCGGCGATGATCAGGGTCAGGGTGATCACACCCATCGTCTTCTGCGCGTCGTTGGTGCCATGGGCCAATGCCACCAGCGATGAGGTGAAGATCTGCCCCCAGCGGAAGCCGTCGCGTCCGTCCGGCTTCGCGTCGTGGCGACGGGTGATCGCGTATGCGAGACGCGTCGCGGTGAAGGCGATGATCCCCGCGGTGAGCGGAGCCAGGATCGCAGGCAGGATCACTTTGCTGAGGACGACGCTGTAGTCGATCGCCATCCAGCCGGCACCCACGATGGTGGCGCCGATGAGTCCGCCGAACAATGCGTGCGACGAGCTCGACGGCAGACCGAGGAGCCAGGTGAACATGTTCCACGTGATCGCTCCGATCAGTCCCGCGAAGATCAGGGGCAGGAAGGCGTTCGAATCGATCTGGTCCTCGCGGATGATGCCGTGCGAGATGGTCTGCGACACCTCCGTCGAGAGGAAGGCGCCGACGAGGTTGAGGACAGCCGCGATCAGCACGGCGACCTTGGGCTTGAGAGCGCCCGTGGCGATGGGCGTGGCCATCGCGTTGGCCGTGTCGTGGAAGCCGTTCGTGAAATCGAAGAACAGCGCCAGCACGATCACCAGCACGACGATCAGGGTTGCGGTTTCCACCGATTGCTTTCCGAGAGAGTGGAAGAGTGGGGTGCCGACGGAATCGGCGTTGCGAACGAAGAGTTCACGGCGAATTAAGGAACCGGCAACCGGCTAGTAAGAATCCTTACACCGCCCCTGCATCCGGTCAACTCAGCCACTTCGCGGACCGCCCCGACCGGAGCGCCTCGGATCCACTCCCGCTCGGCGCCCGAAGGGGTGTTGAATGAGCCGCACGTCCCACCTCGCCGGGGCAGAATCGGGTCGCATATGAAGAAGTGGTTGGTCGTCCTGATCCTGGGTGCCGCCCAGTTCGTGATGGTCCTGGACAGCACGGTCATGAACGTGTCGATCTCTTCCGTGGTCTCAGACCTCGACAGCAGCGTGACGGCGATGCAGACGGCCATCACGTTCTACACGCTGACGATGGCCGCCACGATGCTGCTCGGGGCGAAGCTCGGGGATATCTGGGGCCGCAAGCGCGCTCTGGTGATCGGGTGCATCGTCTACGCGATCGGCTCCCTGATGACGGCGTTCAGTCCCAACATGACGGTGCTGTTCCTGGGATGGTCGATCATCGAAGGTCTCGGCGCGGTGCTGGTCATCCCGGCGATCGCCGCGCTCCTTGCGGACAACTACGAGGGTCGGGAGCGGATCACGGGCTTCGCCGCGATCGGCGCGGTGTCCGGTGCCGGAGTGGCCGCCGGACCGCTCATCGGCGGGTTCATGACCACGTATTTCAGCTGGCGCTACGTGTTCGTCGGCGAGGTGGTGATACTCCTCTTCGTCGTGATCTTCGCGGGGAGGATCGCCGAGAAGGCCGTGCGCCAGAGCATCCGCATCGACCTGCTGAGCGTGCTGCTGTCGGCGCTCGGTCTCGTCGGTGTCGTCTACGGGATGCTGCAGAGCAAGGTGTGGGGCTGGATCGTGCCGATGAATCCGCCCGTGGTGAACGGTGTCGAGATCGCCCCGCTGGGCATCTCGCTCTCGGCGTGGCTGATCGTCGTCGGAATAGCCCTGCTCGCGCTGTTCTTCGTCCGGCAGCGCCGCCTCGTCGCGAAGGGGCGCGACCCGCTCATCCATGCCGACCTGCTGTCGATCCGGCAGCTGCGGAGCGGACTCAGCGTCCTGGGCGGGCAGTACGCGATCATCGCGGGGCTGTTCTTCATGGTGCCCGTCTACCTGCAGATGACGCTCGGGTTCGATGCGCTCCAGACCGGCTGGCGGATCTTCCCGCTGTCGATCTCACTCATCCTCTTCTCGATCTTCGGAACCCGCCTCTCGACGCGCTGGTCCGCGCGTCGCGTGGTCCGCGTCGGGCAGTGGGTACTCGTCGCAAGCGCGATCCTCCTGCTCACGGCGATCGATCCCGAGCTGTCCAGCCCGGCGTTCGGGATCGGGATGTTCTGCGCCGGCGCGGGGCTCGGACTGCTGGCCTCCCAGCTCGGAAACGTCAACATGTCGGCTGTCACCGCCAAGGACACGAGCGAGGTCGGCGGTCTGCAGGGCGTCTTCCAGAACCTCGGCTCCTCACTCGGAACCGCGCTGATCGGCTCTATCCTGATCGGCGCGCTGGCGTCATCGTTCGCCGGAGGCGTCGCGCAGAGCACTCTGCCCGAGCAGACCCAGGCGATCGTGAACGAACGCACGGCGGGCGGAGTCGAGATCGTGCCGGCATCCACGGTTCACAAGATCGCCACGGATGCCGGGCTGTCCGTCGAAGAAGCCGCCGAGCTCGAGGCGGTGTACGTGGAGTCGCAGCTCTCCTCGCTGCGCACGGCCTTCTTCGGATTGATCCTGCTCGCGCTGCTGTCACTGCTCGTGTCGGGCGGCATCCCGAACGAAGTGCCGTTGCCGCGACCAGCGCGCGCCCCCACCGCGAGCGCGTAGCCGACCGGCCTGGCGCGCGGACTCGTCGGCTACCGTGAGACGGTGACCACCGACGCCGCCGCACCCGCCCCTCCCCCCGTCGCCACCCGCAATCCGATCGTCCGAAGCCACCACGGCGACGACGTCGAGGACGCATACGAGTGGTTTCGCGCCAAGGAGGAGGCCGCCGTCATCGCGCACCTCGAAGCGGAGAATGCCTACACGAACGAGCGCACGGCGCACCTCGCGGGGCTCCAGGACGAGATCTTCGACGAGATCAAAGGGCGCACCCTCGAGACCGACCTGTCGGTTCCGACGCGGCGCGGCGACTGGTGGTACTACGGCCGCACGGCCGAAGGCAAGCAGTACGGCATCCAGTGCCGGGCGCCGCTCGCCTCCGCCGATGACTGGACGCCACCGGAACCGGCGCCGGACGTCGAGGTCGAGGGCGAGCAGGTGCTGCTCGACGGCAACATCGAAGCCGAAGGGCACGATTTCTTCTCGCTCGGCAGCTTCGAGGTGACCACGGCGGGCGACCGGATGCTGTACGGCGTCGACATCGCGGGCGACGAGCGGTACACCGTCCGCGTACGCGACCTCGTCACGGGCGAGCAGCTTGCCGATGAGATCCCGGACACCTTCGCCGGCGCCACCTTCTCGCCCGACGGCCGCTTCATCGTGTACACGACCGTCGACGACGCATGGCGACCCGACACCGTCTGGCTGCACGAACTGGGCACGCCGGTCGATCAGGACCAGAAGCTCTTCCACGAACCCGACGAGCGGTACTGGGTCGGCGCGGGATTCACGCGGAGCGACCGCTACCTCGTCATCGGGATCGGCTCGTCGATCACGTCGGAGGAGTGGGTGCTCGACGCCGACGACCTCCGTTCCGAGCCGCGGGTGGTCTGGCCCCGGCGCGAGGGTGTCGAGTACGACTCATCGCACGCGGTCATCGACGGGCAGGACGTGCTGTTGATCCTCCACAACGACGGCGCGCTGGATTTCGAGCTGGTCCGGGTGGCGGCATCCGACCCCACCGGCGCGCGGCAGGTCGTCGTGCCGCACCGCCCCGGCGAGCGCCTGCTGGGCGTATCCACGTTCCGTGACTGGGGCGTGCTCGGGTACCGGCGCGGAGGACTGGCGCGCCTCGGGATGCTCGACTACTCGAACGGATCGGTCGCGGAGCTCCAGTTCGACGAGCCCCTGTACTCGGTCGGCAGCGGGGGCAACCCGGAGTGGGCTCCCCCGCTCATCCGGATCGGCTACGGCTCGTTCGTCACCCCCGGCACCGTGTACGACTACGAAGTCGCCACCGGTGAGCTGCTGCTGCGCAAGCGCCAGCCCGTGCTGGGCGGATACGATCCGGAGGATTACGCACAGGCTCGCGTGTGGGCCACCGCGCAGGACGGCACGCAGCTGCCCATCTCGCTCGTCTGGAAGCGATCCTTCGGAGACGCCGGCGTCGCCCCACGTCCGCTGCACCTGTACGGCTACGGCTCCTACGAGCACTCGATCGAGCCGGGCTTCTCGGTGCCGCGGCTGTCGGAGCTCGACCGCGGTGTCATCTTCGCCGTCGCGCACGTCCGCGGCGGAGGCGAGATGGGCCGGCAGTGGTACGAGGACGGCAAGCTGCTGCGCAAGCGCAACACCTTCACCGACTTCGTCGACAGCGCCCTGCACCTCGTCGATGCCGGGTACACGACGGCCGACCGGCTGGTCGCCGAGGGAGGTTCGGCGGGCGGTCTGCTGATGGGGGCGGTCGCCAACCTCGCGCCCGAGCTGTTCGCCGGCATCCTCGCGGACGTCCCGTTCGTGGACGCGCTCACGACGATCCTCGACCCGTCGCTGCCGCTGACGGTGATCGAGTGGGACGAGTGGGGCGATCCGCTGCACAACGCGGACGTCTACGCCTACATGAAGTCCTATTCGCCGTACGAGAACGTGCGGGCGGATGTCGCATACCCCCGCATCCTGGCTGTGACCTCGCTCAACGACACCCGCGTGCTCTACGTGGAGCCCGCGAAGTGGGTCGCGCGGCTGCGCGAGGTCGGCGCCGATGCCCTGCTGAAGTGCGAGATGGTCGCCGGTCACGGCGGGGTCAGCGGCCGCTACAACGCGTGGCGGGAGCGCGCCTTCGAGCTGGCGTGGCTGCTGGACGTGCTGGGCGCGGCCGACGCCTGAGGCCCGTGGTCGGCTCGAACCGGAGGATTCTCGTCCAACGGAGGTGCGCTGCCCTGCCGCTCAGCGAAACTGCCACGGTTCGGCGTGGTCATCGGGGCAGAGAGCGCGGGTGCTCGCTGAGCATTTCGAGCATGGCGGTGTTCATCGGCCGGACCGGGACCAACCCGCCTGCCCGCAGCTTCGCCAGCAGGTTGCGCCAGTGCATCGTGTCACTCCAATCCCACCGGATGACTGGTCCGACGTTCCTGCGAAGGCGATCCTCGCGGCGCTTCTCGTCGACGAAGTGCGATCTTGCGGCGGCGACGTTGTCAGCGTCGTACTTGCCGTAGCCGTCGGACTCGCCGATGACGCCTCGCCGGCCCCAGAAGAAGCCGGCGCGGTCCGTTCGGCCCTCGAATCTGAACTCAGCCTGGAACTCGGGCTCCTCGCACCTCAGCCATTCGATCACCGCCCTGCTCACGGACTCGCCGACCGATTCCGCGAGGCGCGTCGCTCGTGCCTGCACCCAGTCGAGCTGCCGCAGGCCTCGCCGGTTCAACTGCGCTCGACCGCCGGCGCTCAGATCGATCGGCGGTTGCCCGACAGGCTGGGACCTGAGCAGCGCGTCGGCAACGGCCAGCGCGAAGGCGGGCGGGAGGACGCGGCAGAGGTCGAGGGCGGTATCGACCGCGCTTGTGAGCCGGATCCCCTCGGCGCGTGTTGTGCGACGGCCATCTCGGAGGCCGTGCACCGCCACATCCCCCTCGTGCCATGTCGACCCGTCGGCGCTGAGTAGGTGCACCAGACGGGGTTCGCCGAATGTCGGCATACCCCGCAGCGCCGCGGATGACTCAAGGCAGAAGACCGGATCCACCCAAGTTCGCGCCACGGCATGCACGCGCGCGAGGTAGCGCTCCCACGGTGCGAGCGCGGCCCAGTCGTTCACGCGGGCGTAAACACCCGGCCGCACGCGGTGCAGCTGACGGTCGCGGTCGAGCCGCTGGACAGTCGCTGGCTGGTCTCGTGTGAGGAAGAGGGTGAGCGGTGCGGGTCGGATCACATGACGACACTGGCGGCCCAGCGCACTGGAATGCGCCGACCTCGACGATCGCGTGGAAGTACTCTCCGTGCGCGCGACTGTGGAGGATCGAACCAGAGCGATCGGAGCGAACCGGCGGACCACGCCCCTGTGTTGGACGAGATCGCCTTGGTTCGCATTCCGGCGCGACAACAGCGTCAATCGGATGCCGCGGCCCTCGGCATCCGGTCAGCCGAACAGCGCCGCGGCCTCTTCGTAGCGGTACAGCGGGACCTTGTTGAGCTCGCCCAGAGCCTCGGCGAACGGCACGCGCACGATGTCGGTGCCGCGCATCGCCACCATCTGTCCCCACGAACCCTCGACGATCGCGTCGGCGGTGTGCAGGCCGAGGCGGGTTGCCAGGACGCGGTCGAACGCGGAGGGCGAGCCGCCGCGCTGGATGTGACCGAGGACCGTGGAGCGCGTCTCGATGCCCGTGATCCGCTCGATCTCGGGCGCGAGGACCTCGCTGATGCCGCCGAGCCGTGGACGGTTGAAGGCATCCAGGCCCTTGTCGCTGAACGCCTCGTCCATGCCGGTCAGCGTGAACCCCTCGGACACCACGACGAGCGGCGCCCGGCCGCGGTCGTGCGCCTTCGAGACGAGCGCGCAGATGTCGTCGATCGACATGGGCACTTCGGGGATGCAGATGGCGTGGGCGCCGGCGGCGATGCCCGCATGCAGCGCGATCCAGCCGACGTGGCGGCCCATGACCTCGGCGACCATGCACCGCTGGTGCGAATCCCCCGTGGTCCGCAGCCGGTCCATCGCGTCGGTGGCGATGTTGACGGCCGTGTCGAAGCCGAACGAGTAGTCGGTGGCCCGCAGGTCGTTGTCGATCGTCTTCGGGACGCCGAGGACGTTGATGCCGTCTTTGGAGAGCCGATCCGCGGCAGCGAGAGTCCCCTCGCCGCCGATTGCGACGATGCCGTCGATGCGGTGCCCGTAGAGGGTCTTCGCGATGTTCTCCGCGCCGCCTCGACCGCCGTCGTACGGGTTCGTGCGGCTGGTGCCGAGGATGGTCCCGCCGACCTTCGACAGGCCCTTCACCTCGTGCCGGGTGAGCGGGAAGAAGTCCGCGTCCACCACGCCGCGCCACCCGTCGCGGATGCCCACGAACTCGATGTCATAGCTCGTGGTGCCCTTGAGCACGATGCCTCGGATGACCGCGTTCAGTCCGGGGCAGTCGCCGCCGCTGGTGAGGATGCCGATCTTCATGCTGTGGTCCTTGCTGTCGGGTCTCGATCGGGCGACGCTGCCACCAACGACCCTATCGTCGGCGATGCAGCGCAGGCCACTCGGCCCGACCGCGGATCAGTCCGCTCCGAGCGCCTGCCGGGTCAGGTGCATGAGCGCCGAAAGCTGCACGGAATCGCTCGACTGCGGGTCGACCGCTTCACCGTCGAGGGCTCGAGCCGCGAGCCCCTGCTTCGAGTCGATGAGCTCGGCGATCTTCGTGTCGATCGTGTGCGCCGCGATGATGCGCCACGCCGTGACGGGCTCGTCCTGACCGATGCGGTGCACCCGGTCGATCGCCTGCGTCTGCTCGGCAGCGGTCCACGACAGCTCCGCGAGGACGACGTTCGATGCGGCCTGCATGTTCACGCCGACGCCGGCGGCGGTCAGCGAGCACACCGCGATGCCCACGCCGGGGTCGTTGTTGAACGCGTCGATGGCCTGCTGGCGGGCCGGAGTGGTCTGATCGCCGCGCACCGAGATGGTCCGCAGCCCGGCGTTGGCGAAGTGCGCCTCCGCGGCATCCATCACGTCGATGTGCTTCGCGAAGAACACCACCTTGCCGACCGAGCGCTGCAGCTGGACGGCGTAGTCGGCGGCCAGCAGGGCCTTGGCCTGCCCGATCTTGCGGACCATGGTGAAGACGTTCTCCGAGCCGTTTCCTGCGGCCTTCGACTCGTCCAGCTCGTTCTGCGCGACCAGGCGCACGATGTCCGGGTCGACCTCACCCGCCGCGAGCCCGCGATCGCCGCGCGCATCGATGATGCGACGATAGCGATCGGCGAGCCGCGTTCCGAGCTCGCGCTCGGCCTGCCGGATGGAGCGACCGAACTCGTCGTCCAGCTCGACCGGCAGATCGGCGATGAGCTTGTCGGGAAGGTCGGCCGCGACGTCCTTCTTCTTGCGCCGCACGATCCCCATCGAGATGACGGCGCTGCGCGCCTCGGGGTAGAACGCCTTGTCGGCGGGCGTCAGGCCGGTCTCGTCGAGGCGCTCCATGAGCAGCGGGCCCGGCTTCTCGCCGGTCGTCCAGCCGAGGTAGCGCCAGATCGCGTCGAAGTCCTCGACGTCATTGATCAGCGGGGTTCCGGTCAGCGCCAGCAGGAGCGGGTTGCGCACCTGCTCGCGAATGCGCGCGGCCAGGGCGAGGACGTTCTGCGAGCGCTGCGACCCGAGGTTCTTGATGAAGTGGGCCTCATCGACCACCATGCCCTTGAGCCCGATCGTGCTGAGCCACGAGAGGTGCCGGTCGAGGATCTCGTAGTTGACGATGAACACGTCCGCGAACGCGTCGACGTCCTCGCCGTCGCCGGAGATCACGGTGGCGCGCCGCTGCGGGGTCCAGCGCTCGACCTCGCGCGCCCAGTTCATCTTGACGACGTTGGGGACCACGGCCAGCAGCGGGTACGCACCCGCGACGGATGCGGCCAGCACCGACTCCGCGGTCTTGCCGAGTCCCGGCTCGTCGGCGAGGAGGAACGTGCGGTGCCCGGCGCGGACAGACTCGAGGAATCGCGACTGGTGCACCATGATCTCGGAGCCCTTGGGCGAGAGTCGGTCGAACTCGGGGACCGGGGGCAGCTCCATCGAGGCCTGGCCGCCGCCCGCGCCGGTCTCGAACGCCTTGTACAGGGGGCCCATGAGCTCCCAGCCGTCGAGGCGGCGACGCGGTGTCTCCTTCGGCGCGCGTGCGCTGAGGTCGGGTGCCAGGAACGGATTGGCCATCTGCCGCGACTCGATGGTCGGCGGCACGACCTGCCGTTCGGCGAGCGCCGCGGGAACCAGATTCGTCGCCTGCGGAGCGGCGTCCGTGATGATCAGCTCGTCCGGGGCGAGTTCCGCGCCCGATTCGAGGAGCCAGTCGCGGCGCATGCGCCGCGCGACCGGGCTCGCGGCCTGGTCGACCTCCAGCAGCTGGATCAGCGAAGTGTCGCGGGCCGCCGTCTTGGCGAGGATGGTCGCGACCCCGTCGAGGCGCTTGAGGAGCTCGGACCGCGCGGCATCCGCCAGTGTGGTGTCGGCCTTGACCCGCGCGCGCTCTTCGCGCACGAGGAACGCGATCACCTGGAACTTGACGCGGTTGGTCGGGCCGAGCTTGCCGCGCTGCGCCTTCGCCTCCACCTCGCGCACCTTGCGGGCGAGGATGGGGATGATGGGCGCCTCGTCATCGCGGCGCGACGACGAGGGCTTCCTGCGTCGCTGTGCCGCTGAGCCTTGTGCGGCCGTTGCCGTGGTCGGCATGCTCCTCCTGAGCGTGTGTGCCGGATACTCCGGCGGTGACCGGTCGGGACCGGCGAGGTCGGCGTGCTCCCGCGGGCGGCATGTGCCGTCACGAACGCGGGACGGGATGTCGGCGCCTCCGGCCGCGGGTACTCGCTTCTGCGAGCTGCGGCGATGTCGGCGAAGAGATCCTCGGCTGCCAGTCTAGCGGAATCCCGCCGGAATCAGCCCCAGAGAGTCGCGATGATGTCCTCGGTGTATCCATCCTGCGCGAAGTTGATCGTCGCGGTCGAAACCCAGGCGTTCCCTCTCAGCACCTGCGTCTCACCGAGCGGCACGATGTCGTCGTCCTGATCGATCACGGTCTGCTCGAATCGGCAGACCGTGCCGGCATCGATCGGCTCGCAGGCGAAGCCGGCGGCAGCGAACGCATCGAGCAGCGCAGCCGACTGCGTCGCGTCGACGATCGACACGTTGGTGGCGAGCCCCGTCTCGCTCGGCGCACCCCACGTGCAGCGGATCGTCGGGATGCCGGAGGTGAGGATCTCCAGCGCGCCGACGTTCTGAGTCGAGGTCATCGTGACGTCGGGATGGTTCAGCGGCCCCTTCTCCTGCAGGGCGGCGAGCATGGCCGGTGAGTAGAGCTGCTCGCAGGCGGTGGGCAGCTCGATCTCGTCGCCGGTCGTGGCGGTCGCGGTGGGCGTGGGTGTGGGTGAGGCGACGGATGCCGACGGCGAGGGCGACGCGGTCGTGCTCGGTGACGCGCTGGACGTCGGCTCCGGCTGGCAACCGACCAGCCCGAGCGAGAGGGTGAGTGCGGCTGCCGCACCCGCCGCGACGCGCAGCACCGCGATGCGACGCGAGGACGCGGGGGACATGGCACCTCCGGGATCGTGATCCTCGGCCCAGGCTATCGTTCGCCTGCGACGCCCTGCTGCCACATCGACAGTGTCGCGGGATCGTCGGTCACGATACCGTCCACGCCGAGGGCCGTGACCTCATCCCACTGCGTGTCGCTGTTGAGGGTGTAGACGACCACGCGGATCCCCGCGGAGTGGAGCTCGTCGACGACCTCGGGACGATCCAGGATCGCCTTGCGTCGGACGATGATCCCCCGCACCATCGCCTCCTTCGCCGCGCTCACGACATCCCGAGGCAGTGCACGCAGGCTGAACAGCCGCGGGATCACGGTGGACGCGGCCTCGGCCGCCGCAAGCGTGCGCGCATCGAAGCTCGATATCGCGATCCGCCGCTCGAGGTCGCGTGCGAGCACCTCGGCGATCGCCGCCTCGACGGCTGCGGGGTCCCACTCGCCCTTCAGCTCGACGATCGCCCGTCGGCCCGAGCCGGCCAGCACGTCGAGGAACTCCGCCAACGTCGGTATCGGCGTACCGGCGTACTCCTGGCCGAACCACGATCCCGCGTCGAGGGCCCGCACCTCCGCGAGGGTCAGAGACGACAGCCGGCCGTGGCCGTCGGTCGTGCGGTCGACGGTGGCGTCGTGCAAGAGCACCGGGTGCCGGTCGGCGGTGAGCGCGACATCCACCTCGACGTAGTCGAAGCCCGCGGCCAGCGCTGCGGTGATCGCGGGAAGCGTGTTCTCCGGAGCGGCGGCTCCCCCACCGCGGTGGCTGGCGATGAACGCCGCCTCGCCGGCGGTCCTGGTCTCGCCGAGGAGCTCGGTGGCGCTCACCCGGGCAGGCGTCGCCCCGAGGAAGGCGACGATGAGGCTCGCTACCGCGAGGACGCAGACGATCAGGAGCGGCTGGAGGCGATCGCGTGCAGAGTCGACTAAAGGGTCGTCGGGCATCGGGCATGTCCTTCGGCTGAACCCGCGTCGTCGTCGACGCGTGGGTCCACCCTAGCGGGCCCGTTATCGTTTCGTTATCGAGTACCGCTCCGGGTTCAGATCATGCTCTTGGTGTGCCAGACGGTCTTGGTCTCGGTGAACGCGCTGATGCGGTCGAGGCTCGGGGCCGCGGCATCCGGACCTTCATCGGGTGGCAGCACTCGCTTGAGCGTGTCGGCTGCAGCGATCTGCAGATCGACCCAGTCGAGCCGTCCGGCGCCGACCAGGTCGAGCGCGTTGACGTCTGCGTGCGAGGCGAGCCATGGGGCGATCTCGGCCGGTGACCCGGTGAGGATGTTGACGACTCCTCCGGGTACGTCGGAGGTGGCCAGCACCTCGGCGAGGCTGATCGCCGAGAGCGGCAGGCGCTCGCTGGCGACGACCACGACGGTGTTGCCCGTCACCAGCGGCGGCGCGACCGCCGACACGAACCCGAGCAGGGAGGAGTCCTGCGGCGCCACGACGGCGACGACCCCGGTGGGCTCGGGCACCGAGATGTTGAAGTACGGACCGGCGACGGGATTCGCGTTGCCGGTCACCTGTGCGTGCTTGTCGGTCCAGCCTGCGTACCAGACCCAGCGGTCGATCGCCTCATCGACCTGGGCGGATGCCGCTGCCGAGGAGACCCCTTCGAGCCGGGTGATCTCGTCCACGAACTGAGCTCGTCGCCCCTCGAGCAGCTCGGCGATGCGGTAGAGACCCTGACCTCGGTTGTAGGCGGTCGCAGCTGACCAGCCCTTCAGCGCCTTGCGCGCCGCCGCGATCGCGTCGCGCGCGTCCTTGCGGGACGCCTTGGCGACGTTGGCGACGAAGTCGCCCCGTGCGCTGTCGATCTCGTAGGTGCGGCCGGACTCGCTGCGCGGGAACGCACCGCCGATATAGAGCTTGTACGTCTTGGGAACGGCGAGGCGGGTCATCGCTTAGCCCCCTTTGAGATACGAGAAGTTCGAGCCGGAGCTCCCGATGCGGATGCCGTGGCCCCCGCGGCAAGCGCCGTCTGACGGGCCCGCGGTGCGGAGGAGCCGGGGGCGAGGTAGGCGGCGAGCCCGTGCCGGCCGCCCTCACGGCCGTAGCCCGACTCCTTGTAGCCGCCGAACGGCGAGGACGGGTCGAACCGGTTGAAGGTGTTGGCCCACACCACGCCCGCCCGCAGGCGGTCGGCCACGGCGAGGATGCGTGAGCCCTTGTCCGTCCAGATGCCCGCGGACAGGCCGTACGGCGTGTTGTTGGCCTTCTCGATCGCCTCCGCGGGCGTGCGGAACGTGAGCACGGACAGCACCGGGCCGAAGATCTCCTCGCGGGCGATCCGGTGGGCCTGCGAGACGCCGGTGAACACGGTCGGCGGGAACCAGAAGCCGTGGGTGGGCAGCTCGCAGGGCGCCGACCAGCGCTCGGAGCCCTCGGACTCGCCGACCTCGGACAGCTCCCGAATCCGGCCGAGCTGCTCGGCGGAGTTGATCGCGCCGATGTCAGTGTTCTTGTCGAGTGGATCACCGACACGGAGCGTGCCAAGACGCCGCTTGAGCGACTCGAGCAAGCTGTCGTAGATCGACTCCTGGACGAGGAGTCGCGACCCCGCGCAGCAGACGTGGCCCTGGTTGAAGAAGATGCCGTTCACGATGCCCTCGACCGCCTGGTCGACC
>NZ_DASUNI010000162.1:0-7101 GCF_036277215.1 Microbacterium sp.
AAGCACTTGTCGGGACGAGTTGAGACCCACTGCGAGAGCAGCACGGTCTTGCCTGCGCCGGCGGGCGCGACGAGCACTGTGAGGGGTGCGCCGACGGCACCGTCCAGACGAGCCCGGAGTGTCGGGCGGTCGACGGCGTGCGAGGGTATGGAAGGTGCTGGGGTCATGGTGGGCCGTTTCGCCATCAGTATCCCAGTGAGGGGGGCGCGAATCATCCTCTCGGCATGATGGCGTCATACGGACTGCAGACGAACATTGAGAGGAGATGCCGGCTGCCCTTCCGGCATGGAGAGGTCGCCGTGCCGTCGCAGATCGCCGAAGTCGTCGTTCGGGGCAGGATGAGCCCCGAACTCATCGCGGCGCTCGACGGGTTCGAGGTCACCACCGGCGCCGACGGGCTCACGAGAGTGGTCGGCAGCGTGCCCGATCAGCCTCGACTGCTCGGGCTGCTCGCGGCGTTCGACGATCTGCACATCGAGGTGGTGTCCGTGAATTTCGTGGACTCCACCGCGTCCGCGAGTCGCCCATCACCCGATGCGGGTGACGCACGGCGGCACCCTGAGCAGTAGGTTCGCACCGTCGGCGATCATGCCCGCCCTTCGAACCACGAGCCAGTCTCACAACGAGCGGTGCTCGAAGCCGCTGAAGAGAACCGAGGAGAAGAAATGCCCCTTCGCAGAATGGGTCGTCCCGGCCTGATCGGCATGGCCGCCCGCACCGCCGTGGTCGCCGGCACCGCGACCGCCGTGAGTGGCAGCGTGCAGCGCCACCAGCAGGAGAAGGCGCAGAACCAGTACGACCAGCAGCAGTACGAGGCCGCGCAGCAGCAGGCTCAGATCGACGAGGCTGCCCGCGCTGCCGCCGCGCAGTACTCCCAGCCTGCCCCCGCCGAGCCCGCGGCCCCCGCGGGCGGGGGTGTGGACCTGGTGGGCGAGTTGCAGAAGCTCGCATCGCTGAAGGACGCCGGCGTCCTCAGCGACGAGGAGTTCGCTGCCGCGAAGGCCAAGCTGCTCGGCTGATCCGAAACGTCGTCCGCCGGTCAGGCGGAGGGTTCCGCCCGCGCCGCGACGAGGTCGGCGTGGTGGATCGCCGCGACATCGGGGTGCGCGCGCAGGCGCGACTTCAGCGCGTTCTCGCCGTACAGCGCGTGGATCGGGTTCGCCGGGTCCTGGGTGACGCCGCGCGCTTCGGCCGCGAGTTCCTCGGGCAGGTCGATGACCGGAAGCCGGGAGTCCAGCGCCGGATTGAAGAAGAACGGCACCGAGATCCGGTCGTCCGGGTACTTCGGCGAGATGACGCGATGGTTCGTCGCGATGAGATACCCCTGAGTCGCGTACTCGAGCAGCTCGCCGATGTTGACGACGAACGCTCCTTCGACCGGGGGCGCGTCGACCCACTCCCCGTCGCGCTGCACCTGCAGGCCGCCCTTGCCGGGCTCCACCCATAGCAGCGTCAGCACGCCCGAGTCCTTGTGTGCCCCGACGCCCTGCTGGGGCGTCGGGTCGTCCTTGCCCGGATAGCGGACGATCTTGATCAGCGTCGAGGGCTCGCCGAAGTGCTGGTCGAAGTACGACTCCGGCGCGCCCAGGGCGACCGCCCAGGCCCGGAGCAGCTTGCGCGCCACGCCCGAAAGGTGGTCGTGCCATTCGGATACGACCTCCCGAAGCTCGGGCTGGGCGGCCGGCCAGAGGTTGGGCCCGACCAGTCGCGCGTAATCCGGTGCCGCGGGGTCGATGACGGCCGTGCGCTCCGGCCCGATGTCGATCTGCTCGCGCCAGTCCACGCGACCCTGCGTGCGTTCGCCGCCGACCCGCGTGTAACCGCGGAAATGCGGGCTCTGCACGTTCTCGATCGCGAGCTTGTCGGCCTCGGGAAGGGCGAAGAAGTCGCGCGCGCCGCGCAGGAGCCGGGCTTCGAGCTCGGGCGAGACACCCGTGCCGGTCAGGTAGAAGAAGCCGACATCGTGGGTCGCCCGGCGCAGGTCGTCCCGGAACGCCGAAGCGGCCTCCGGTCCGGCATCCAGTCGGCTCAGGTCGAGGATGGGCAGCGAGAGATCAGCCATGAAGCGACGATAGGCGGCGGCAGCGGCGTCCCGGCGATTGTTGCCGCGGATTACCGGAGGCGTCCGGCATCCGCTTTGACCGCTCTCGTTGGGCCGCGTACCCTGGTGCGAAGTGAGGGTTGCCTAACCTGAGTTCATTCGGGGAAGGCGGGCGCCCGAACACCTCCTTCCACCCTCCACGCTTGAGATTGCCCGTGCTCGCCACCTTCCTGATCGGCCTCCGCGAAGGCCTCGAAGCCGCGCTCGTCGTCGGAATCCTGGTCGCCTACATCACGCGCATCGATCGGCGTGAGGTGCTGCCCAGGCTGTGGGCGGGCATCGCGCTCGCCGTCGGCCTCGCGCTCGCGGTCGGTGCGGTGCTGACCTTCGGCGCGTACTCGCTCACGTTCGAGGCGCAGGAGATCATCGGCGGCACCCTCAGCCTCCTCGCGGTGGGCATGGTGACATGGATGATCTTCTGGATGCAGAAGACGGCTCGCACCCTGAAGGCGAGCCTCGAAGGCGGCATCGACCGTGCGCTCGCGCAGGGCGGCCTGTGGGCGCTCATCGCCATCGGCTTCGTCTCGGTCGCGCGGGAGGGGCTGGAGACCACCCTCCTGCTGTGGTCCATGGTGCAGTCCTTCGGCGACGCGCCCGCTGCGCTGCTGGGCGCGCTGCTCGGACTCCTCGCCGCGATCGTGATCGGCTGGCTGCTGGCCCGCGGCATGCTGCGGCTCGATCTGCGCCGGTTCTTCCTCTGGACCGGTGCGTTCCTGATCATCGTGGCCGCCGGCGTCCTGGCCTACGCGGTGCACGACCTGCAGGAGGGCGGTGCGCTGCCCGGCCCGTTCGGCGCGCTCGCGCCGGTCGACCCGACGACGGGCGCCGTGCTGGTCGGTTTCGCCGGATTCCCCTACGGGTGGGCCTTCGACCTGAGCGCACAGGTCCCGCCCGGCTCGGCGCTGGCCGCGGTGCTGCAGGCGACCGTGGGATTCATGCCCCGCATGTCGTGGCTGCAGGTCGTCGTGTGGGTCCTCTACGTGAGCATCGTGGGCGCGTTCTTCATGCGCGGCACGCGCAGGTCGCGAGTTCGCACCGCTCGGCCCGAGCCGTCCGGTGCCGAGCAGCGCTCCGCGACCGCAGAGCCCTCTTCCACCGAGCGGGCACCCGAGACGTCCTCCGCTCGCTCGAACACGAACCCGAACCCGACCTCGGCCGCGGTACCGGCCGAGGCTACGTCGCACCAAGGAGCAGCATGACCACCCCTTCCCGCCTCCTCGGCGCCGCCGTCGCTGTGGCGCTGTCTGCCGTCGTCCTCGCGGGATGCGTCGCCAAGAGCGACGTCGCCGCGTCGGACGCGCTGACGGTCAGCTCGACCGAGACCGGCTGCGAGGTCTCGGCGACCACGGCGAACAGCGGCACACTGGCGTTCGACGTGACGAACGCGGGAGCGGATGTCACCGAGTTCTACCTCCTCGCAGAGGACGGCCTGCGCATCGTGGGGGAGGTCGAGAACATCGCCCCCGGCGCGTCGCGCACCCTCACCGTGGTCGCACAGCCGGGCGAATACTTCACGGTGTGCAAGCCGGGGATGATCGGCGAGGGGGTCGGCCGGAGCGGCTTCAGCGTGTCGGGCGATGCGGTGGCGATCGATGGGCCGGATGCCGAGCAGAAGCAGCAGGCGGTCGACCTGTACGCCGCGTTCGTGAAGGATCAGGTGTCGCAGCTGGTTCCGCAGGTCGAGGAGTTCGTCGCGGCCTACGAGTCGGGAGCGGATGACGTCGCACGCGCAGCATTCCCGCAGGTGCGGGCTTATTACGAGCGGATCGAGCCCGTGGCCGAGGCGCTCGGCGATCTCGACCCGCGCATCGACTACCGCGAGGTGGATGCCGTCGCCGAGGGCCTCGACTGGACCGGCTTCCACCGCATCGAGAAGGACCTCTGGATACCGGCGCAGGACGCCCTCAACGCCGACGGCGAGACGCCGGCCTGGCAGGACTGGGCGCCCTCCACACCGGACGAGCGGGCCGCGTTCGGCGACCAGCTGATCGCCGACGTCGCCGAACTTTACGACTACGTCCACTCCGACCAGTTCCAGGCCGCGCTCGACGAGCAGGGCGTGGCGGGGCTGAGCAACGGGGCGATCGCGCTGCTGGACGAAGTGGCGACGGGCAAGATCTCCGGCGAAGAGGACTGGTGGTCGGGCACAGACCTGTGGGATTTCGCCGCGAACGTCGAGGGATCCAAGATGGCGTTCTCGCTCGCGAGGGACTTCGCCGCAGCCAAGGGCGACGACGGCGCGGCCCTCGTCGAAGAGATCGACGCCGGCTACGCGGCGCTGGAGGAGTCCCTTGCCGCGCACGGATCCCTGGCGGCGGGCTTCGTGACCTATTCCGAGCTCACCGATGCCGACAAGCGGGAGTTCACCGACCTCATCAACGCGCTGGCCGAGCCGCTGTCGCAGCTCACCGTGACCGTCCTGGAGTGACGTGACCCCCCGCGCGGACGGCGCTCCCGAGGACTCAGCAGCCGCACCGGTCGCTGAGCCCGAGGCGACGACCGGCGTCAGCCGCCGCGGCCTGCTGGGCCTCGTGGGAGCCGGGGCAGCCGGCCTCGCCATCGGCGCGGGAGCGGGAGTGGCGGGCGGCGTCGCGGTGGCGCGCGCCGCCGATTCGGGGAGCGCGGCATCCGCGTACGAGTTCTTCGGCGCGCACCAGGCCGGCATCACGACGCCGGTGCAGGATCACCTGCATTTCGCCTCGTTCGACATGATGGCACGCACCGACCGCGACGACGTGATCTCCCTGCTGCAGGACTGGTCGTATGCCGCCGCGCGCATGACTCGTGGGCTCGAAGTGAGCGCGACCGGTGCGATCGGCGGTTCACCGGAGGCTCCCCCCGACGACACGGGCGAGGCCCTGGGGCTCGGCGCGAGCGGGCTGACCATCACTTTCGGCCTGGGTCCGACGCTGTTCGAGAGCGACGGCGTCGACCGGTTCGGCATCGCCGGCCGCCGCCCGCCGGTGCTCGAGCGCCTTCCTGCATTCCTCGGCGACGATCTCGATCCCGATGCATCGGGCGGGGATCTGTGCATCCAGGCGTGCGCGGACGACCCGCAGGTCGCCGTCCACGCGGTGCGCAACCTCAGCCGCATCGCATTCGGCAGAGCGCGTATCCGCTGGTCGCAGATGGGTTTCGGCCGCACCTCCCGGACGACCGCGAGCCAGCAGACGCCGCGCAACCTGTTCGGCTTCAAGGACGGCACCGCGAACATCCTCGCCGACGATCGCGAAGCCCTCGATTCGCACGTCTGGGTCGCCGCCTCGGATGCCCCGGCCTGGATGGCCGGCGGCTCGTATCTGGTGGCCCGCAAGATCGCGATGCTGATCGAGACGTGGGACCGGGTGCGGCTCTCGGAGCAGGACGCGATCATCGGTCGGGACAAGGGCGAAGGGGCGCCGCTCTCGGGCGGTGACGAGTTCACCGAGCCGGATTTCGCCAAGACGGATGCCGCGGGCGCTCCGCTCATGCCCGCGGTCAGTCATGTCCGACTCGCTCATGCCGACCTGAACGACGGCGTGCGCATCCTGCGTCGCGGGTACAACTTCGTCGACGGCAACAACGATCTCGGCCGGCTCGACGCGGGGCTGTTCTTCCTCTCGTATCAGCGCGCGCCCGAGCAGTTCGTCCGGCTGCAGCGATCTCTGTCGACCGACGTCATGAACGAATACATCCGCCACGTCGGCTCGGGTGTGTGGGCCGTGCCGCCCGGCGCGGCTCCCGGCTCATACGTCGGCGAGCGTCTCTTCGCCTGACGCCCGCCGGTCTGTCAGCCGTTCTGCCGAGGATCCGCCTGGGGCTGCGCGGCCCGCGGTGTCCCACGTCGCTGCGCGCCCTCATGCGAGCGCCGCGATCCGGTCGGATCCAGGCGGTGACCTTCGCGCCGCGCGAGGGTGGGGTCGGCGAACAGCCAGCTCGGCCGCGGCTCCACCAGCGGGCGGAACACGGTCCGCACCGGCTTGGTCGCGAGCGCGAGGGCGATCAGCACCGAGGCGACGATGACGAGAGGCAGCCAGATCCAGGTCGGCTCCAGGTCTCGGAGCACGCCCGACTCGCGGAACGGGTACAGCACGAAGGAATGCAGGAGGTAGACGTACATCGTGTACTGGCCGAAGTGCGTCCACCAGTGCGTGCCGCGCGGCAGCACGGCGAAGAAGGCGGCCGACAGCAGCAGCGCGATGGCCATCAGCGCCAGCCGCACACCGCCCGCCCACCATTCGGTGCCGCCGATCGACGCGTAGTTCTCGTCGTAGAACAGCCATGCCCGCAGGTTCATGGCCTTCCAGCCGTCCACGAAGAACCAAGCGGCCCACCCGGCGACGGCGAGGGCAGCCGTCGCTGCGGCCAGCACCCACCACGGTCGGTCCCTCAGCAGTCCGAGACGCTCCACCACGTTCCGGTCGCTCAGCCACCAGCCCAGTGCGAAGAAGGGGAGCAGGCCGAGCGTGCGCGACAGCGACAGCGTCGAGTCGATGTTCGGGAGGTACCCGGCGCCGATGGAGATGACGACGGTCCACAGCAGCGGCCAGCGCAGCAGGGCGAGATAGGGGAGTACGAGCCGGAAGATGCCCAGCGCGAGCAGGAACCACAGCGTCCACGACGGCTGAGTCAGATTCGGGTTCGCCTGACCCTCCACGATCCACTTCGTGACCGTCCACAGGCTCTCGAAGATGACGTACGGAACCAGGATGTCGGTGATCACCCGCGCCATCTGCCGCGAGCCGGGGGCGCCGGACTTGGAGAAGTAGCCGGAGATGATCGCCAGCGCGGGCATGTGGAACGCGTAGATGAACAGGTACAGTCCGAGCGCGACATCCGAGTCGTAGGTCAAGCGCTGCGAGGCATGCCCGAGCACGACCAGCACGATGCACGCGAAGCGGGCGTTGTCCCAGAACGGCACGCGACGGGTGGATCGCGGCACGCCGCCGGCGCCGGTCGGCGGTGCGCCGGTGGAGGGGGCAGCCCGAGCCGCGCTGCTGCGCGGTCCTGCCTTTGCTGGT
>NZ_DASUNI010000163.1:0-15035 GCF_036277215.1 Microbacterium sp.
GTCGATCGGCGACCTTCACGCCGACGACGAGTTCGGCCTCGATGATCGCGCGGACATCCGCCGGGATGCTCGGCCACGGGTGGCACTCCCACGCGTAGAGCTTGCCGCGGACGAACCATGCGGGGCCGCCCGTCGTCGCGCGCTCTTCGCTGCCGGGTAACCCGGCAGCGACGCGGCGCAGGTCGTCGAGGGTCGCCACGGCGCCAGCGTAGTCCCGGGCCCCGACAACGCGATCCGCTTCTCAAGCACTGCGATGCGGCGCCAGGCGCCAGTGATCCGCCATCAGACGGCCGGCTCAGCGCTCCGTTCCGCGACGTAGCGCGAACGACCGGCGACGATGGTCTCGACGACGCGCGCGTCGAGCAAGGACGCTGCTCCCGTCGTGAACGGATCCGTGTCGAGCATGACCACGTCGGCGGCGTACCCCGGCGCGATGCGCCCCCGCCAGTCGCCGTCGCCGACCGAGGCGGCGGCATCGCGAGTCGCGTGCCCCAGAGCCCGCTCGAGCGGCAGCGCGTACTGCGGATGGGTGGCCCCGACGGCCCGATCGAGGGCCGACGCACGCGTCGATGCGATGTACATGTTCGCCAGCGCGTCGTGGGGCGCGGTCGGCGCATCGGTCGAGAACGCCAGCAGCGCGCCTGCATCCTCGTACTCCGGCCACGGAAACGCCCGATCGACCCGCTCGTCGCCCAGCATCTCTGCCCAGTTGGCGAAGATCGCCGGATCTGCGTGCACCGGCTGCATCGACGCCGTCACCCCGAGCCGGGCCATCCGCTCCGCCGTTCCCGGAGCGGCGTACTCGAGGTGCTCGATGCGGTGGCGTCGAGGGCGGTCGCCGTTCTGGGCGATCGCGTGCTCGATCGCGTCGAGGGCGATCTCACTCGCGTAGTCGCCGATCGCGTGCTGGGCGACCTGCAGGCCGGCGGCATCCGCCGCGGCGACGACGGGCTTCAGCTGCTCGAGCGGCCAGATGGGCGCGGCGTTGGCGCCGTTCGCGTAGGGATCCCGCATGGCCGCGGTGCAGGCGTCGATGACGCCGTCGAGGATCAGCTTGATTCCGACGATACGAAGCCAGGGCGTCGACGCGGCGTCGGCGAGTTCGGCCGCGCGGGCGACCTGAACGAGGTTGGAGGCGTCGTCACCGGTGTTGTGGACGAGCCAGTGCGCGGCGACCCGGATCGGCAGCTCACCGCCGAAGCGCTCCTGCGCGCGCTGGAACGCAGCGAGCCCGTACTCGTCGAACGCCATGTCGACCACGCCCGTCACACCGGTCGCGAGGTACGCGTCGATGGCGCGCTGCACGTCCTCGTCGCGGTCAGCGTCCGTCGTCGTCGCGTCGCGGTGCGCCCAGGCGTACTGGGTGGCCGCGGTCTCGTACAGCAGCCCGGTCGGCTGCCCCCCGGCATCCCTGGCGATGTGTCCACCCAGCGGATCCGGCGTGTCACGCGTGATACCCAGCTCGGCCAGCGCGGCGCCGTTGACCCACACCGAGTGGTAGTCGTTCGCGTCGAGGTAGACGGGGATATCGGCGACGGCGGCGTCGATCATGGCCGCCGTCGGCGTGCCACCGGGGATCGAGTCGAAGAGCCATCCACGCCCGCGGAGGACTGCCGCGTGCGGATCCGCGGCGCGCGCGTCGCGCAGCAGGGCCTGGATCTCGTCGAGCGTCCGGGCGTCGGTGAGCGGGATCTGCCCGAGCGCCGCGCCCATCATGAGAAGGTGCGTGTGTGCGTCGGTGAAGCCGGGCAGCACGAGCCGGCCCTCGAGGTCGATGGTCGTGTCGGCGGCGGGCGACTCGGCGTCGCTCCCGACGAACACGATCGTCTCTCCATCGACGGCGAAGGCCTCGGCCCAGGCCTTCGCGGCGTCCGGGTCACCGGTGAAGATGCGACCGTTGAGGTAGCGGCGCGAAGTCACGGGCGTCCCTGCCTTCCGAGCGCGGTGCGCTGCAGGCCCGCGTAGAGGCCTCCGGCCACCAGCATGCCGACCGGCACCGACAGGTCGATGAACCCGGTCGCCTCGGCAATCGGCCCGACCCAGACATTCGTCGCCAGGCACAGCGCGGTGGCGAGGCCGCCCAGCAGCAGCGCGGTCAGGCCCGGGATGCTCCAGCCGGCGGTGTACCAGAACCGACCCCCGGCGTGATCGTCGAACAGCTCCACACCGTCGTAGGCGTAGCGACGCATCAGCACGTCGACGACGAAGATCGCCATTGCGGGTCCTGACACGATCACGAGGAACTGCAGCATCAGGTTGGCGGCTTCGAGCAGGCTCGACGACAGCACCAGGTAGATCGTCAGCGCGGTGCCGACCACGCCCACGATGATCGCGGCGGGGATCCGGCGCAGCCGGAATCCGATCGCCTGCAGCGCCATGCTGGAGGTGTAGGTGGTCATGGCGTTGAGGGCGATGGTGTTGATCACGACGCCGATCACGAGGACCGGACCGAGCCACGCCGGCAGCAGATCGAGCAGCGCTACGTCGATGCCTGCATCGAACGCAGCGACGCTGAGCCCGGTCGCCAGCAGTACGCCCACGCTCGTGAAGACGATGAACGGCACGGCGCCTCCGAGGGCGGTGGCAGCGGCGATCTGCGACGGCTTGCTCGTGCGAGGGAGGTATCGGGCGATGTCGGGGCTGTTGATGAACGACAGCGGGGTCGACGCGAGGATGGTGAATCCGATCGTCATCGATGACCACAGCGCAGCGCCGCTCAGCGGCTCGGGCGCCGCATACTGCCAGTCGACGGTCGGGAGGATGAAGGCGGCGACGAGCAGGAAGATGATGAACAGCGCGGCCGCCATGTAGGGGTAGGCGCGCAGGATCAGTCCGTGACCGAAGATCGCGACCAGCACCGTCACGGTCGCGACCACGAGCGTCACTCCGATCGGAACCCAGACCGGGTCGTCCATTCCCGCCCGGCGCAGCAGGTCGGCCCCCATGAAGGATGACGCGAGCCAGGTCAGCGACAGGAACACGGCTCCGATGAACCAGCCGACGAAGGCGACGAAGAGCTTGTTGCCGAGGATGCCGTACATGGCGCGGGTGACGACGGAGCCCGACGTTCCCGACGCGGGCCCGCTCCCGGCGATGATGCCCGGGAACACCCACAGCAGCGAGGCGGCGACGATCACCGCGATCGATTGCCACACCTCCAGCCCCAGCAGGATGAGCGTCGCCCCGATGGTCAGATTCAGGATGCTGACGTTCGGCGCCGCCCAGATGAAGAACAGGTCGCGCGCTCGGCCGTGCCGCTCGGCGTCGTCGATCAGCTCGATGCCGCGCGTCTCGGGGCGAGACGCGGTGTCGACGAAGTCGACCTCAGGTGATTGGGTCTGGGACACGAGGTTCCTCTCGGATGAGCGTCATTGCTATTGGTCAGATGCCCAATGGACTATTGGTCACTTATTCAATAGCATGGGTGGCGTGACGTCAAGTGCAACCTCCGTGCGTACCCGAAAGCGTCCCGAAGAGCGACGCGAAGAGATCCTCTCGCACGCCGCGGCGATCGCGCTCGACGAGGGACTCGAGCGCATCACCCTCCGCGCAGTCGCCGACCGCCTCGGCGTGCGGCCCGGCTTGATCACGCACTACTTCCCCGCCGCTGAGGATCTCGTCATCGAGGCCTTCACGCGCGCGGCAGTGCTAGAACGCGAGCAGTTCTTCCCCACGCAGGGCACTCCCCTCCAGCGCCTGGCGCGCTTCGTCGGACACATCGAAAGCGGCGCGTCCCTGCCGCTGGCCAGGTTGTGGTTGAACGCGCGACACCTCTCCCGCTTCAGCCCCGCCCTCAACGAAGCGCTCGACGAGCAGGACGCCCTCGACCGCGCACGCCTGACCGCGATCATCGACGACGGGATCGCTTCGGGCGATTTCCCGAGCACGGATGCCGAGGTCGCCTGCATCCGCATCTTCATCGCCGTCGACGGCGGCGGCTCCTACGTGAACAGCACCGCGGAGTGGGCGCACCCCGCGCACCGGCATGTCGTGGCCGACGTCACCGAGTGGACCCTCGCCCTCGAGCCGGGAATTCTGCGAGCCGTCATCGACTCCGAGGACTGAGCGAGTCTCGGGCGCCTCACCGGGTGTCGGCTAGGTGGATGGCGTGGACACGACGACATCGCGCTGCGGACCGTAGTTCAGTGGCGACGCGACGAAGATCGCGACCGCGACCACGGCGAGCACCGTCCCGATGAGGCACACGCGGGTCATGACGGCAGCGGTCCTCCCCTGCAGCCGGCGGCGCGCGAGGGCGAGCAGACCGAGGCCGGCCAGGCCTCCGAGAGCGTTCACGATGACGTCGGTGATGTCGAAGCTGCCGATGGACAGCAGATGCTGGGTCGTCTCCAGAACCGCGCTCGCCCCGACGAGCACTCCCGCCACCTTCCACCATCGCCAGGCCGGCGCGAGCAGCCCGAGGTAGAGGCCGAACGGCACGAAGAGCACGAAGTTGATGAGGACCTCGACGGGTGCGCTGGCATCGGCCTCTGCGCTCGGCAGGAACGGGACGAGCTTGATCGGACGCGGAAGCAGCGCCGCCTCTCCGATCCACGGGACCTCGAGCTTCCACAGGACGATCCACGCGAGCACGACGAGGTAGGCCAGGAACGGCAGGATCAAGAGAGCACGTCCGCCCCACGCGGACTGCTTCTCACTCACGGCAGACGCCATCAACTGCCCTCGCGCTCGTTCGAAGTCGCGCCCGAATCGCCCGTCGTCGCGGTTCCGGGACTGCGTTTGCGGATGCGGACCGGTCCGCGGGCGTTGGACCCGTCCACCACCTCCCCGCGCTGCGTGATGTCGACGGCGCCCGCCGCCACCAGCCTGCCTGCCGCCTGCCGGGTCGAATCCATCAGATCGCGCCATCCTTCGCCTCCGACAGCGCGCGCGGCGTCGGACGGACAGATCGTGGCGCTGGGCGCCCGGTGACTCAGCAGGTCGAGGATCGTGCGCTCGAGGAGGCGATCGGTCTCCGTGAGTGGCGAGGTCCCGTCGTGGTCGGGAGGGTGGTGCGCAGCATCCATGCGTCAGACGGCGACCGGATCGTCGATGCCGACCGAATACGACAGCGCGGCGACCTCGCCGGCGCCCAGCTTCAGATCCGGAGCCTGAGCGGAGTCCGTGATCGACGAGGGGCGGCGGGCTCCGGGAATCGGTATGACGTGCGGACTCAATGCGAGCTCCCAGGCGAGCACGACCTGCTGCGGGCTGACGCCGTGCTCCTCGCCGACCTTCCGGAAGGAGGAGAAACGGTCACCCACCGCGCGGGCACCGCCCCCGGTACCGCCGAGCGGGCTCCACGGAAGGAACGTGATGCCCCGCTCCCCGCAGTAGCGCAGCTCGTCGATGCTGCCCGGATGCTTGGGTGAGAACTCGTTCTGCACGCTCGCGAGGTTGCCGTCACCGAGCACCTGCTGGGCGATCTGGATCTCTTCGACGCTCGCGTTGGAGATGCCGATCGCGCGGATCAGCCCCTCCTGCTGGAGGGTCGCGAGGTTCGCCATCACCTCGCCGTACACGATCCAACGGTCGGGCCGGTGGTACTGGTACAGGTCGATGACGTCCACCCCGAGGTTCTCGAGCGACCGCTCGACCGCGACGCGCAAGTGCGTCGCCGAGCCGTCGCGCCCCCACACTTCGCCCTCGTTGCGGGTGATACCGCCCTTGGTCGCGACCAGAACATCGGACGTGTCGCCGTTCCAGGTGCGGAGCGCTTCCGCGACGATCCGCTCGTTGTGTCCCATCTCGTTCCAGGCGGGCGCGTAGCAATCGGCCGTGTCGATGATGGTGACTCCGGCGTCGAGCGCGGCGTGCACCACGGCGATCGCGTCATCCAGCGCCGGAGTCTGCTTGTCGTCGCTCATCGACAGGGGCATGGCACCGAGCCCGATCGCCGACACCTGCCTCCCGGCCAGCGTGCGCTGCTTCATGGTCTCTCCTCGTCGTCGCGTCTTTCCACCCTGCCAGGTCCGTGCCGAAGAATTCATCCGCGCAGCTGGGCGAGAAGCTCGACGTTGTCGGTCGTTCCGGAGAATTCCGTGATGCGGCCCTTGGTCACGCGGTAGATCGCGAACTCGGCGACGTTGGCGTGCCGGCGAGTCGGTGGGATGCCGCGGAACGGGCCGAGATGCGTGCCGCTCGCTCGGAGGTGAGCGGCAAGACGATCATCCTCGACGACGAGGTGGATGCGGCGCCAACGCCAGTCGGGAAACGCCTGGAAGAGGTCGGCCATGTCGGCGACCCACGCATCCGCCCCGCCCGGCAGATGCGCCCGCCGGACCGCCGGATCGACGAATGAGCGGATCGCGGCGAGGTCGTGCCGGTTGCACGCGTCTAGGTACTCGGCGTACCACTCGCGCATCTCCCACGGCTCCACCTCCTCATTATCGGCACCGGTTGCCGAGGGCGGCGTCACACGGTGCGCGGCTCCGGATGTCCGCTCACCGGAGCGCTCCTCCTCCGGACCCGCGTCCTGAGCGCCAGCACCGCAACGATCGAGACCAGGACGAGTGCCGCATGGCAGGCGGCAAGTGCGACCGTGCTCGCCGCATCGAAACGGGCCGTCCATCCGACAGGCAAGCCTCCGAGGCGCGTCATGACTCCCGCTCGAGGAAGGCTGTGATCCGCGCCAGAGCGCCGTTCCAGACCTCGCCGACGAAGAAGTCGCGGATCTCGGGGACGGGGAAGCCCGACTGCAGGATCGTCATGCGCGTGCGGTCGTCGCCTTCGGGGTCGAACGTGATCTCGATGCGGGTCGTCATCGTCATGCCGTCCGGCGTGCTGCCCGTCGACTCCGTGACGAGGCGCCGCGGCCGGTCGATCTCGAGGAAGGTCTGCGTCTCGCGGAACAGCGAATCGGCGTCCGGGCCCCACACGGCGGTCTGAGTGCCGCCGACCCGCAGGTCGACCTCGATCTCGACGATGCCCGGGTGCTCGTCCAGGATGCTGAACCAGATCTTCTGCTTCTCGGCATCCGTGTAGGCGTCGAAGACGTCCTCGGGTGTCGCCGGCAGGACCCGTTCGATGCGAAGGCTGAGCGGTGTTGTGGTGTCGGTCATGACTGCTGTCCTTTCTGGAGGGTGAAGAAGGCATCGAGACCGTCGAGGCGACGCTCCCAGAGGCGCTGATAGAAGCTGATCCATGCCATTGCGTCGTCCAATCGCTCTGAGCCGAGCCGGCACTGCCGAGTCCGTCCCACCTTCTCGGTTGTGACGAGTCCGGCATCCTCGAGCACTCTGATGTGCTTGGCCATGCCGGTGACGGTCATCTCGGCGGGTGCGGCCAGCTCCGAGACCGTTGCCGGTCCCGACCCGAGCCGCGAGAGGATGTCGCGACGCGTGCCGTCGGCGAGTGCCGCGAAGGTCTGGTCGAGAGTCGAATCGTGAACCATGTGGTTCAGTGTAGTTTACTGAACCACATGGTGCAATATCAATCCTCCGGGTTCCGGAATCCCGCCTACGGCTCGCGCGACGACTCGCTGCCGATGGCCGGTGGGGCCGCCGCGATGTGCGAGATCGAGCGCCACACCAGCAGCAGCGTGATCGCCGAACCGGCGAAAGCGAACCACCACGGCGCCGTGAGACCCCACGCCTGCGCGATCAGCCCACCGAGCAGCTGCCCGATCACGAGGCCGCCGAACACGCCGACCATGTTGACCGACGCGATGCGGCCCTGCAGCTGGATCGGCACCAGACGCTGTCGCACTGTCGTCGAGATGGTCCCCCAGATGAAGGCGTACGCGCCGAAGCCGAACATGATGGCGAAGGCGACGATGCCGGAAGTCGTGAGTGCGAACGACAGATGCATCAGCACCTCGAGCGAAAGGCACGTTCGCATCAGCGTTGCGAATGACACATGCCGCTCGAGCCAGCCGAAAGACGCGGTGCCGACGAGCCCACCGAGGGCGGAGGCCGTCATCAGTGCACCGAAGCCGACGGGGCCCATGTGCAGGTGCTCGGTGGCGTAGAGCACGAGGATGCTCCAGGGCGCCGCCCACGTCACGTTGAAGACGAAGATGATGATCACGAGCGTTCGCACCGGCGGGTTGTGTCGCAACCAGCGCAGACCCTCGCGGATCGGGTGCGCTTTCGCGCCCTCCGCAAGAGTGTCCTTCGGCGGAACCGGCGTACGCGCGATCCGTGAGATCAGGATCACGGCGAGGCTCACGCACAGGATCTGCACCAGGAAGGGCCAGAGCGATCCGATGGCGAAGAGGAAGGCGCCGAGCGGCGGGCCCGCGAGCTGGTTGCCGACGAGGAACCCGGTCTGCAGTCGCGCGTTGCCCACTCCGAGGTCAGCAGGCTTGACCAGCATGGGAAGCAGCGTGCTGCCCGCCGTGTCGGCGAACACCTCGGCGGTGCCGTAGAGGAACGCGGTCGCGAGGACCACCCACACCGTCACCTGACCCGTCGCCAGGAAGACGACCAGACCCAGCACGATCACCGCCCGGGACCCGTCGGCGATCATCACGAGTCGGCGCCGATCCTGATGGTCGGCGATAGATCCGGCAAGCAGTCCGAAGAGCAGCCACGGGAGGAACTGCATCATCGCGCCGGCAGACACCAGAAGCGGCGACGAGGTGAGGGATGCGATGAGCAGCGGCGCTGCCGACAACGCGATCCCGTCGCCGATGTTGCTCGTCCACGAGGACGCCATCAGCCAGCGGAAGTCGCTGCCGAGGCGACGTGGCGCGATCAGTTCGCCGAGCGAGGGCATTGCGCCACTCTAGAAGCACTCAGGTCGGGTCGGCGTTCATCTCCCACTGCTTCGGCGAGCGCCAGAGTGCGCTGGTGGTGAGAGACCGGATCATCTCCATCTCCTTGGGCAGACGGTTGTAGAGCTTCATGAAGAGCTCTTCCACGTCGAGAAGCTCGGACGTCCAGTCCCGGCGATTGATCGCCATACAGGCGAAGAAGTCCTCCTCTGAGAAGTCCAGTCCGTCCCAGTTGAGGTCTTCGTACCGCGGCATCCAGCCCAGGGGGCTCTCGATCGCGAGCGCGCGTCCGCGCGAGCGGGCGACGATCCACTGCAGAACCCGCATGTTCTCGCCGAACCCGGGCCACAGGAACTGTCCGTTCTCGTCACGCCGGAACCAGTTCACCTGGAAGATGCGCGGAGCATTGCGCACCTGCCGCCCCAGCGCGAGCCAGTGGTTGATGTAATCGCCCATGTGGTAGCCCGAGAACGGAAGCATGGCGAACGGATCCCGGCGCACAACGCCCTGCTGCCCGAACGCGGCGGCCGTGGTTTCGGAGCCCATCGTCGCCGCCATGTAGACCCCGAACGCCCAGTTGAAGCTCTGGGCGACGAGCGGGATCGTTCCGGCACGTCGGCCGCCGAACACGAAGGCTCGAAGCGGCACGCCCTGCGGGTCATCCCACGACTCGTCGAGAGCGGGATTCAGCGTCGCCGGCGACGTGAACCGCGAGTTCGGGTGCGCTGCCTTGGTGCCCGAGTCTGGAGTCCAATCGTTGCCCTCCCAGTCGATCGCGTGGGCCGGCTTCGGGCCGTCCATCCCCTCCCACCACACGTCTCCGTCGTCCGTGAGTGCGACGTTCGTGAAGATGGTGTCCGAGCGGATGGATTCCATCGCGTTGGGGTTGGTGGCATACGACGTGCCCGGCGCGACTCCGAAGTAGCCTGCCTCCGGATTGATCGCGAACAGCGTGCCATCCTCGCCGGGCTTGATCCACGCGATGTCATCGCCGACGGTGGTCACCTTCCATCCCTCTTCGGCGAACGCGGGTGGCGGGACGAGCATCGCGAAGTTGGTCTTGCCGCACGCGCTCGGGAATGCCGCCGCGACATACGTCTTCTCCCCCTGCGGATCTGTCACACCCAGGATCAGCATGTGCTCGGCGAGCCACCCGTCATCGCGCGCCATGGTCGACGCGATGCGCAGCGCCAGGCACTTCTTGCCCAGCAGAGCGTTGCCGCCGTAGCCGGAGCCGTACGACCAGATCTCGAGCGTCTCCGGGAAGTGCACGATGTACTTCTCGGTCGGATTGCAGGGCCACGCGACATCCTGCTCACCCTCGCCCAGGGGTGCACCGACGCTGTGCATGCACGGCACGAACTCGCCGTCGGTGCCGAGCACCTCGGCCGCCGCACGCCCCATACGCGTCATGATCCTCATGCTCACGACGGCATACGGCGAGTCGGTGATCTGCACGCCCAGCTGAGCGATCGGAGACCCGAGCGGGCCCATGCTGAAGGGGATCACGTACATCGTGCGTCCTGCCATCGACCCCGCGAAGAGCCTGCGGAGGATGCGCATCATCTCTTTCGGCTCCATCCAATTGTTGGTCGGGCCGGCATCCTCTTCACTGCGCGCGCAGATGAAGGTGCGCTCCTCGACGCGGGCGACGTCGCTCGCGTCGCTGCGTGCCAGGTAGCTGCGCGGCCGTTTCTCGGGATCGAGCCGGATGAACGTGCCGGCCTCGACGAGCTGGTCGCAGAGCGCGTCGTACTCGTCATCCGAACCGTCGCACCAGTGCACGTTGGTCGGGGTGCAGAGTTCGGCCATCTCTTCCACCCAGGCGACAAGCCCGAGGTGCTGAATCCAGTCGGGGGTGCTCATGAACCGATCATCCCCCGCCACCTCTGCGCGCACCAGCATCCGTAGGCCGATGCGGCTCGCGTGTACCCTCCTCGAACGGACCGGTCAACCCGCTTCTGCGAACCGCCGACTACCCGCAGGATCAATCGAGATGGGTTCCCCCGCCCGCGCGAAGGAGCGTTCGATGAGCATATTCAATTCGACTCCCGGTGGTCCGGGTGAGATTCCCCCAGGTCCTGACGAGATCCCCGTGCCGGGTGAGAACCCTCCTGGACCCACCGTGCCTGAGCGGGCTCCGCACGCGCCAGGGTCGCCGACCGGACCGACCGTGCCGGCGCCGGAGGAGCCCTTCACGCCGAATCCCGACGAACCGCTTGCGCCGAGTCCCGACGAGCCGCTTGCGCCCAGCCCGGACGAGCCGACCTTTGCTCCTCCGTCCGAGCCGAGTCCGGGGGCGCCCGAGGCGTGAGCAGTGTGCTTCGACCGTCTGACGGAGCGTCGTAACGGGCTCGGCGCGGACGGGCGCAGCCGTATCCTCATGTCATGGGCGTCATCGAGTTCGACCTGACCCGCACCGTTCACGCCGGCATCCAGGACGTCTTCGCTCGTCTTTCCGACATCAACGGGCACAACGACTGGATGCCTGAGGGCCGAAGCATGCTGCGCCGCACTCGGCAGACTTCGCCGGGAGCGCCTCGCCTCGGAACGACCTTCCTCGACGAGACATCTTTCGGCCCCACGCCGGGCGAGATTGCCGAGTTCGATCCGCCTCACGTGCTCGTGTATCACTGGTGGGACAAATCCAAGACGGGCAAGGTCAAACTCGAGGGATGGCCCGCGTACCGGCTCGAAGCGAACGAGGACGGTTCGACGCTCGTTCGCCACCACGCCGAGCTGCGCACCTACGGTCTGTACCGGTTGGCCGCTCCGTTCCTTCGGAGGATTGCGAAGAAAGAGCGGACCGTCACGCTCGAGGCGCTCGTCGCATCCTTCGAACCCGGAGGGCAGCCGGCGCTCTGAATTCCTGCGGCCGCGCTGCGAGCAGGCGCAGGCGTGCGCGGGGCGACTCGGGGCGCCCGCTAGTCCGATTCGGCTGATGCCCGGCGCACCTCATCGGTGACCGCGTCGGTCGGCGGCTCGAGATCAGCCTTCGCGTCGTGCCCGGGCGTTCCGGCAGCGTCGGCTCCCGATCGGCCTGCTTGGTCGTCGACCGCACCCGGCGCTTCCGGCGTGGATGTGTGCATCACGCCGATGCCGACCGCCTCGTGGTCCGCGGCATCCACCTGGCTTCCCCCTTTCGGCTCCTCCTCGGGTTCCTTCTCGGTACTCGGCTCCTCGAGGACTTCGTTGGTCGGCGACTCGTCCTGCGACTCGCGGTCGTTCTCTTGCGATGCATTCGTCATCTCATCACTCCTTCGGTTCGTGCGGTCTTACGCCAAGTGTTCACTGCTGCTTGATGTCAGCGCACGGGCTTGACGTGTGGGCGCGGGGTGTCGATATCCGCCTGCGTCGTTCGACGCACAGGGTGAGGCGCCGGTCCGCGCCGTTTCAGCCCAACAGGAGGAACCACGATGAACCTGAAACTCGAGCTCGTGCCGGTCCCGGTATCGGACATAGACCGCGCCATGAGCTTCTACACCGAGCAGGCGGGTTTCGCTCTCGACGTCGATCACGTTCCGGCGGAAGGCGTGCGGTTCGTGCAGCTCACCCCGCCTGGCTCAGGCTGCTCCATCGTGCTCAGTCGCGGTGTTCCCGCGCTCGCCAAGATGGCGCCGGGCGGCATCCACGGCCTCCACTTCGTCGTCGACGACATCGCCGAGGCCCGCACAGCGCTCCTCGGTCGCGGCGTCCAGGTCGCGGAAATCATCGATGTCGGTGGTGGGGTCAAGTTCGCCGAGTTCGCTGATCCGGATGGCAACACGCTGCTGCTGCAGGAGATGGCGTGGCGCAGAGGCGAGAACTACTGACCTCAGCGTCGGCATCCTGATTCGGGCCGGCGGAGCGTGGACCGGCTGCCCTCCCGAACGGCCGTTGATCACTGCTGCGCCGCCATCGGCACCTGATTCCGGTTCCGCGTCGGCGAATTCGGCATACGCTGTGGATGCTGCCGACCGAAGGATTCGCCGTGACCCCTCATTCCGAGCACTCCTCGCCGGGGCACATTCCCGGCCCGGATGAGCCGAGCGTGCCAGAGCTCGAAGTCGACGAGACGATCCCGCCGCGTCCCGAGGAAGAGGTCGCTGACGTGGCCCGGGCGAAACCGGACGTCGAAGACCATAGCGAGCATCCCGGGTGACGCTTGTGCTCACGCCATGAAATGACCGCGCGCCGAGTCGGGCGCGCCGGCCGATACGCGTCGTGACTTCGGTCAGCCGGCCGCCTTGCGGATGTGCTTGGTGATGGTCTTCTCCGTCTCCGGTGTCAGCGCGATCAGCGCGAAGGAGGTCACCCAGAGGTCGCCGTCGTCGAGCTGGGCCGCCTCCTCGAACCCGAGTGTCGCGTAGCGCGTGGTGTACTTCGAGGCGGCCTTGAAGAACACGACGATCTTCCCGTCGTCGTCGGCGTATGCCGGGAATCCGTACCAGGTCTTCGGCATGAGCTGCGGAGCCACTTCCGAGACGATCCGATCGATGCCCTCGGCGAGAACGCGGTCGTCGTCCGGAAGCGCGGCGATCGCCTCGCGGACCGCCTTCTCCCCTGCGGCACGAGTCTTGCCGGCCTTCTCCTCCGCGCGCAGCTCGGCGGCGCGCTGCTTGACGGCCTCGCGTTCCTCCTTGGACAGTCCCGCGGTCTTCTCAGCCATGTCTTGCTCCTTCCATGTGTGTGGGCCGCTCCCCGGCCTGGGATCACGCTACGACTCTCCGCCTCTCGACACTTCTCGGATCCTGATCGATTCGGATGCCGCGGCGAGCGCGTGCGCTATCGACTCTCGAGCGCGAGGCGACCCGCCAGCAGGACGTACGTTGCGGCGAAGGTGCGCCGCAGCCACGCCATCACCTTCGGGCGCGTGATGACCTGATTGCGCATCGTCGCCGCGAATACCCCGTAGAGCGCGAACACGACGAACGTCAGGCCCATGAAGACGAGGCTGAGCCCGATCATGTGCCAGGTGCCGTTCGGGCCGCCCGCCGGCACGAATTGCGGCAGGAACGCGAAGAAGAAGATCGTCAGCTTGGGATTGAGGAGATTGATGAGCACCGCGGTGCGGATCACGCGCCAGAACGACACCGGCGCCGCGGCCTCGTCGATCTGGATCGCCGACTTGTCGCGCAGGGTCTGCCATGCCAGGAACAGCAGATATGCGACGCCGAGCCACTTCAGCGTCTGAAAGGCGATCGCGGACGCATTGAGGATCGCAGCGAGGCCGGTGATCGCGGCGATCATGTGCGGGATCACACCCAGGGTGCAGCCGAAGGCGGCGACGATGCCGGCCTTCATGCCCCGGGACAGTCCCGCGGCGATGGAATACACAGCCCCCGTGCCCGGGGTGGCCACCACCACGAAGGTGGTCAACAGGAACGCAATGCTCATCGTGGTCCTTCTGCGTCGGTGCTTCGGGACAGTACCGCGCGACGCCGGATGAGCGAAGCCCCGCTCTCCCGAAGAACGGCAGGGCGAGGCTTCGCTGTACGTGTCATGTGAGTGGCCGGCGGGTGTCGTAGCCCCAGATCGTGCGCACAGGGCTGCGCGAGTCCCGCAGAGTGGCGACGACCGTGCCGACCATGCCGACGAGGCAGAGGATGGCGAGCGCGATGACCAGAACCATCTCAACTCCTTTCTTGCTCGTTTGCTGACGATGGGACAGACCCGTGGATCAGGTCTGCAGGACGGGTCGCCAGGCCCGGAACCGACGTCGAGGCGCGGATTCGCGCTCAGCGCGGGCAGTCAGGATCGCGTGACGCCGAGCGGCGTCCCGACTGACCTGAAGGCTGTCGGGCATGAGCCCTTCGAGCAGCAGCGGATGCATGGCTTCCTCCTATCGGCGCTTCGCCGTGACGATGAGGTACTCCCAGGGCATGGCCCCGTCCTCGATGAACCGGTCACCCAGCGCCGCCATGTCGGCGTCGAGGGCGGCGACCTTCTCAGGCTCGTCGGCGATGAAGCGGTAGACCGCGATCGTCGGGCCGTAGTTGGCCTTGAAGAAGTCGCGGAACTCGGCGCCCTTCGCGAATCGGTCGACCCGCAGAACCTGCTGGTGAGCGACGAATTCTTCGACGCGGTCGCCGAACAGCTCGCGGACGTGGGCGACACTGCCCCAGAGGGGTGCGGGCGACGCACCGGGAGGGGGCGGCGGCGCGTACGGCTTCATCGTCGCGAAGAGCTGCCCGATGAAACCGTTCGGGGTCCAGCTGAGGACGCCGATCGTTCCGCCGGGGCGGCACACGCGGACGAGCTCGTCGGCCGCCAGCTCGTGGTGCGGCGCGAACATGACGCCGATGCTCGACAAGACGACATCGAAGTCGGCGTCACCGAA
>NZ_DASUNI010000164.1:0-2321 GCF_036277215.1 Microbacterium sp.
GCGGGCGACGAGCTGGAGATCGAGGCCGGCATTGGCCTTGTCGACATGGCCATTGAGGTGCACGTGGCCGAGCGCGGCGTGTTGGTCTCCACGATCGGCACTTGAGGGCGCGCCGAAGTTTCTCGGATCTGTGAGCGGGACGCGTGGACCACTGACGCGCCGGATCGAGACTGGGGATTCGCGGCCCGATTGAGAATGAGGTTCTCGATCGCGTGGCAATTCTTGCGGAAGAAAACGACCGATCATGGCGCGTAGGCCGGGCCGGACTTTCGCAACGCTCGTACGCGGATCGTTGCCGGTCGCTAAATGAGACCACGTCGACGATCGCTTAGCCAGTGCCCGGTAGGCATCCCTGCCATCAGATGATCACGCCTCGGTAAACCAGCGCATATCTAATGACCAGTGGTCATACTGCCCCAGTTGACCGCCCGTGTCCGCTGACCGGCGCCACCGGCACGTTGCCTGCATAACGGTTGCCCAATTGCAAGCCGATCGTCGAGGAGGCAATGCTGCACTAGCCTGCCTGAAGTCGATCGGCCCGCTCCTGCGCGTCGAAGGCTCGAGGCGGGGGTTGCGCATTGTCGGTCGGTTTGCTCGCAGTCGTGGACGACATCCTCACCGCCGCCCTCAAAGCGAGCGCGAAAACCGCCGGTGTGGTGATCGATGACGCGGCCGTCACCCCGCAGTACGTGCAGGGGATCACGCCCGCACGGGAGTTGCCGATGGTCGGGAAGATCGCGATCGGCAGTCTCGTCAACAAGTTCGTCATCATCATCCCCATCGCTTTGCTACTCACCGCCTTCGCGCCGTGGGTGCTGCCGTGGCTGCTCATCCTGGGCGGCTCCTACCTCTGCTTCGAAGGCGCCGAGAAGGTGATGGAGTGGTTCGGCGCTCACCACGGCCCTGGTCAGGATGAACCGCGGGACGAGCGCAAACTGGTGTTCGGCGCGATCCGCACAGATCTCATCCTGAGCACAGAGATCATGCTGATCTCCCTCGCCAGTCTCGACGCGGACTTCGGGATCTGGATGACCGCCGGCGCTCTGGCCGTGATCGCTGTCGGAATGACGCTGCTCGTCTACGGTGCCGTCGCGCTCCTGGTCAAGATCGACGACGTCGGGCTGCGGATGGCGGAGAGCTCGGCTCGCCAGGTGCGCAGCACCGGGGAGCGGATCGTGCGGTCGATGCCGACGGTGTTCCGCGTCATCAGCATCATCGGCACCGTCGCCATGCTCTGGGTCGGGGGCCATCTGGTGATCGCAAATCTGGCGGAAACCTTCTGGGACGGCCCGTACAACCTGCTGCACGCCGCGACGCACGCGATCGAGGCGCTCGGACCGGTCGCCGAGTGGGTCGTTGACACAGCGCTGTCGGGCCTGTTCGGCCTCGTGGTCGGACTGATCATCGCAGGGATCGTGTTCGCGGCGATGAGAGTCGCGAAGCGCAAGGCGCCGGTCGGCGCCTCGCACTGACGGCATCCGCCAATGAAGATCTTTGACAAGCGGACGTAGGATGCTCGAGCGGTGATCAGGTCGACTTGTCGTTCGTATCCTCGGCGACGGTAGTCAGCTCGAGGATCCTCGCTTCGAGGGCACGGAGGAGCGGTTCGCGTCTGGCCGTCTTGAGCAGTTCACTGATGTAGGACTGCGCGAGTCCCGTGGCGACGAGGCCGGCGTAGCCGCTGTCTTCGATTTCGATGACGAGGTGACTGACAGCGTCGACGTCGTCGGCGACCATTGCGCGGAGAAGTCGTGCCGCGAGAAGATCTGGTCCGTCCATGTCGGTTCGCTCCCTTCGCTGCGGGATTCTAGGAATCGATCGGTCATTGCTCAAGGGCGTCTGCACAATTTCGCTCGCGGAGGGATCTTGATCGCTCAGCTGCGCCGCAATCCATGTCGTGGAACCCGCCTTCCAGGTGGAAGAGGCGTAGTGTCAACAGTGGTGGGGCCCGAACCCCCCCGATCGACAGCACCGACCGCTCTGGGGAGCGTCGTATAGCCGTCAATACTGCGCGAGCAACGCCTCCCCCGAAGGAGGGCCATGTACCAGCGGACCCATCTCACCGACGACGAACGCATTGTGCTTGCGCGCGTGAAACAACGAAACGACCGTTTGCGACGAGCCACCCGTACTCCCGAACAGATCGCGCGTGCGCGCCAAAGGCGCCATCCCGACGGCACGAAACACTGCAACCGATGCGGGCGGAACCTCGCATTCGACCAGTTCGCACCCTTTCTCCGCGAACCCGACGGGCTGCACACTCACTGCGTTCACTGCCATCCGCAAAGGTCGTAATCAGACATCTCAAGCAGACGGTCCGC
>NZ_DASUNI010000165.1:0-2654 GCF_036277215.1 Microbacterium sp.
GAGGGCAGGCTGGAGGCGGAACGGGCGGTGCGCGTCGTCGACCATGTCGCCGGCGCGCTCGACGAGGCGCACCGTCGCGGGCTGGTACACCGCGACGTGAAGCCGGGGAACGTGCTCGTCGCTGCGCGATACGAAGGGGAGCGCGCGTTCCTCAGCGACTTCGGTCTGACCAAGGAACGGGCCGTCGCGAGCGAGCTGACCGGTACCGGGCTTGCCATCGGCACCGCCGACTACATCGCGCCGGAGCAGGCGCAGGGCCGCGAGCTCGACGGCCGGGCCGACGTCTACGCCCTCGCCTGCGTGCTGTACCAGTCGCTCGCCGGCAGCGTGCCCTACGAGCGCGACAGCGACCTCGAGAAGCTATGGGCACACGTTCACCAGCCGCCACCGGCACTATCGGACGTGCGCCCCGAGCTTCCGCCCGCGCTGAGCGACGTCCTCGCCCGCGGCATGGCGAAGCATCCGGCCGAGCTCCAGGCGACGGGCCGGCCGGTTCGCACGCGAGGCGCTCACCGCCCTCGCCTGACGAGTCCGTAGTCCTCCGCGACGGTTCGCTGCAAAGTGCCGATGCGGGCTGCCTGACCCGCCCGTAGCGTCGGGATACCGAACCACCCACCAGTGAGGTGCGCCATGACCGCGTCCCCAGCTTCACACCCCGCCCCGGCCCACGCCGGCACGGACTCCATGCGAGCCGCCGTCTTCGAGCGCCCGGGCGTGATCACGCTGCAGGAGCGACCCGTCCCGACCTGCGGCCCGACCGATGCCATCGTCCGAGTGACGATGACGACGATCTGCGGGACGGACGTCCACATCCTCAAGGGCGAGTATCCCGTCGCGCCCGGCCGCATCATCGGGCACGAGCCGGTCGGGGTGATCCACGAGCTTGGCTCGGCCGTCGTCGGCTACGACGTCGGCGACCGCGTGCTGGTCGGCGCCATCACGCCCTGCGGCAGCTGCTTCTTCTGCCAGCACGGCGACGGCGCCCAATGCTCCGGGCACGAGGACGAATGGGAGATGATCGGAGGCTGGCGGCTCGGCAACTCCGCCGACGGCGTCCAGGCCGACTTCTTCCGCGTCCCCTACGCCCAGGCGAACCTGGCCAAGATCCCCGACGACCTCAGCGACGAGGAATGCGTCCTGCTGGCCGACATCGCGTCGACCGGCATCTCGGCCGCCGAGACCGCGAACGTCCAGATCGGCCAGACCGTCGCCGTCTTCGCCCAGGGCCCGATCGGGCTCTGCGCGACGGCCGGCGCCCGGCTGAAGGGCGCCTCGATGATCATCGGCATCGACGCGATCGAGAAGCGGCTGCAGCTTTCCCGCGAGATGGGAGCCAGCGAGGTGATCGACTTCACCCAGGAGGACCCGGTCGCCGCGATCAAGCGGCTCACGGGTGGCCGCGGAGTCGACGTCGCGATCGAGGCGCTCGGCAAGCAGGACACCTTCGAGTGGTGCCTGGAGGCCACGCGCCCCGGCGGCATCGTCTCGAGCCTCGGCGTCTACGGCGGCAAGCTCGAGATCCCCGTCGAGCCGTTCGTCTACGGCATCGGCGACAAGAAGATCCTCACGACGCTGTGCCCCGGGGGTAAGGAGCGGATGCGGACGCTGATGGAGCTTGTCCGCACCGGCCGCCTGGACATCTCCAAGCTGATCACCCACCGGTTCCCGCTCGAGCGCATCGAGGAGGCCTACGACCTCTTCGCCAACCAGCGCGACGGCGTCGCGAAGGTGGCGATCACGCCGTGAGCGAGGAGCAGCCGCCCGGGTCGGGCACCATGCGCGCGATGGTGCTCGAGGCGCCCGGGCGGCCGCTCGTGCCGGTACGACGCCCGATCCCACGCGCGGGGCCCGGCGAGTTGTTGCTCGAGGTGCGGGCGTGCGGCGTGTGCCGGACCGACCTCCATCTGCTCGACGGCGAGGTCGTGGTCCACGCGCTTCCGCGGATCCTCGGTCACCAGATCGTCGGCACGGTGGTGGGCGAGGGCCGCCGCGTCGGGGTTCCGTGGCTGGGCTGGACCTGCGGCAAGTGCGGGTACTGCGCGAGCGGCCGGGAGAACCTCTGCGTGCGCGCACGCTTCACAGGTCGCGACATCGACGGCGGCTTCGCCGAGTACGCCGTGGCCGACGAGCGCTTCTGCCTGCCGATCCCCGACGGCTATCCGGACCTGCAGGCGGCACCGCTCCTGTGCGCCGGCCTCATCGGCTACCGCGCGCTGCGGATGTGCGGCGACGCGGGCCGCCTCGGTCTCTACGGCTTCGGTGCCGCGGCACACGTCATCTGCCAGGTCGCCGTCTGGCAGGGGCGCCGCGTGCTCGCGTTCACCCGCGACGGCGACGAGCCGGCGCAGGCGCTGGCCCGGGAGCTGGGCGCGGAGTGGGCGGGCGCCTCGGACGCCGCGCCCCCGGAGCCGCTCGACGCCGCGATCATCTTCGCGCCGACGGGCGCGCTCGTCCCAGCCGCGCTGCGTGCGCTCGCCCCCGGCGGGACCGTCGTCTGCGCCGGCATCCACATGAGCGACATCCCGTCGTTCCCGTACGAGCTGCTCTGGAACGAGCGCACCATCCGGTCCGTAGCCAATCTCACCCGCGCGGATGGCGAACAGTTCTTCGGGCGCATCGCATCACTGCACATCCATACCAGACGAACCGTCTAT
>NZ_DASUNI010000166.1:0-56890 GCF_036277215.1 Microbacterium sp.
TCTCCGCGCGCAGCTGACGTCGCTTGTCACGCAGCTGTACGGTCCACGCGCCGACGAGGTGCTCGGCGGGCTCCTGGATCTGGCGGAGCGCTGGGCACCGGAGCTCGACCGTACCGAGCGGGAGCGCCCCGACGAGGGCACGGCGTATCTCATCGCCTACGGCGACGCGTTCCGCCGTGCCGGTGAGGCGCCGCTGCACACGCTCGCCTCGGTGCTGCGCGAGCACGTCCGCGACGCCGTCACCGATGTGCACCTGCTGCCGATCTACCCGTGGACCAGCGACGACGGCTTCGGCGTGGTCGACCATCGCGAGGTCAATCCGGAGCTCGGCTCGTGGGACGATGTCGCCGAGCTGCGCGCCGACCACGCCCTCGCGCTGGACTTCGTCGCGAACCACGTGTCCAGCTCCAGCCCCTGGTTCCGCGGCTGGCTGGCGCGCGACCCCGCGTTCGACGGCTACTTCCTGGAGCCCGGCGCCGATTTCGACGTCTCGCACGTGGTGCGGCCTCGCACGACTCCGCTCGTGCACGAGTACCTGCGTCCGGACGGCACGACGGCGCGCGCGTGGACGACCTTCGGACCCGACCAGGTCGACATCGACCCGAGCACGCCCGCCGTTCTGCTCGACCTCACCGATGTGCTCCTCGGCTACCTGGCCCGCGGTGCCACGACGGTGCGCCTGGATGCGATCGGCTATCTGTGGAAGGAGTCCGGCAGCACCTGCATCCATCTCCCCCAGACGCACGCGATCATCCGGATCTGGCGGGTGCTCGTGGACGCGCTCGCGCCCGGAACGCTGCTGCTGACCGAGACCAATGTCCCGCACGCCGACAACATCACGTATTTCGGCGACGGCTCGAACGAGGCGCACATGGTGTACCAGTTCGCGCTGCCGCCCCTCGTGCTCCACGCGTTCGTCACCGGGCGGGCGACCTCGCTGGCCGCATGGGCGTCGGGTATCGGCCCGGTCAGCCCGACCGCCACCTGGTTCAATTTCCTCGCGAGCCATGACGGCATCGGCATCCGGCCGACCGAAGGCCTTCTCACCGACGACGACCGCGCGCTTCTCGTCGAGCGCACGCTGGCGCGCGGCGGGCGGGTGTCGATGGCCCGTCGGCCCGACGGCTCCGAGGGGGTGTACGAGCTGAACACGAACTTCCTCGACGCACTCGTGGACCCCGACGACCCCGATCCCGATGCGGCGGCGGTGGCCCGCGGACTGGCAGCGCACGCGATCCTCCTCTCGGTGGTGGGCGTGCCCGCGATCTACTATCACTCGCTGCTCGGCTCGGGACAGGACCACGTGGGGATGGAAGAGACCGACATCGCGCGCCGCATCAACCGAGAGGTGTTGGATGCCGATCAGCTGGCGGCGGAGCTCGTCTCGTCGCCGCGCCGATCGGGTCTGCTGGAGGGTCTGCGGCGCCTCTTGGAGGTCAGGCGCACCCTTCCGGGCTTCTCACCCTTCGCCGATCAGTCGGTCGTCCCGGTGGACGACCGTGTCCTCGTCATCCGCCGCGCGGCGGGCACCGCCGACGAGATCACCGCCGTGATCAACGTGAGCGGCGAGGACGTCGAGCTGCCGACCCTGAGCGGAACGGATGCCGTCACCGGCAGTGTGCATCGAGGGCTGAAGCTGGGGCCGTACGGGTACGCCTGGCTGACCTGAGGCTCATCAGGGTGATGACGCCGGGCGGATCACGCGTCCGCCGCTTCGTCCTCCTCGGGCTCGAAGGTCGACTGCTCGCCGGTGTGCCCCGCGGCCACGCCGTCGGGGGCGGGGGGAATCGTGCCGTCCTGGCCGAGTCCGCCGGGCTTTGGCGTGCCCTCGGAGTCGTTCTCTTCGAGGCCGCCGCCGGTGGGCAGCTCCACGTCGGGCCCCTCGAGGGACCCGTCGTCGGTGTTGCCGCCGGCTGGGTTGTCCGCTCCGGTCATGGGGTGCTCCTTCGCTCACTGGTGAACCGAACCCTACGCCCCTGCCCTCCGGCGCAGCCAGGGTGGACGCAGACGCGCGCCGGGTGTACGGTCGCGCGGACCGCGCGGGGGCGGTGGACCCCCGCTCAGCCGGAATCCGGGTCGAAGGTGATGATCTGGCGAAGCTCCGAACCCGTGGCGAGCCGGTCCATCGCCTCTTCGATCTCGCCGAGTCGGACGCGCGACGAGACGAGCTTCTCGAGGGGCAGTCGACCCGCACGCCACATCTCGACGTAGCGCGGGATGTCGCGGCTCGGCACCGCAGAGCCGAGATAGCTGCCGACGATCGTCCGCGCTTCGGCGGTCAGCAGCAGCGGCGACACCGCCGCGCGGGCATCCGGCGCAGCCAGACCGACGGTGACCGTCGTCCCGCCCGGCTCCGTCAGCGCCAGCGCGGTCTCGAACGCTCGGGCTGAGCCGGCGGCCTCGATCACGACGGGGCTCCGGACGCCGAGGTCGATCGCGTCCGCAGGCAGGTGCGCGGCCGCGGCTCCCAGCGACCGTGCGAGCTCGAGCTTGGCAGGGAGGGCGTCGACTCCGACGACCTCGAGCCCGAGCGCGAGCGCGACCAGCAGCGCCGCCATCCCGACTCCGCCGAGACCGACGATGACCACCGTCGAACCTTCCGCGGGGCGTGCGGCGTTGATGACCGCACCGCCCCCGGTGAGCACGGCGCACCCGAGCAGCGCCGCGATCTCGGCGGGCACATCGGGGTCGACGGGGACGATCGAGCTCCTGCTGACCACCGCGTGCGTCGCGAAGCCGCTGACGCCCAGGTGGTGGTGGACGGCGACGCCGTCGCGGGAAAGCCGCCGGCCGCCGCCGACCAGCGTGCCCGCCGCGTTCGCCGCGGAGCCGACCGAGCACGGAAGCCGGCCATCGGTGCCGCAGGCCTCGCATCGGCCGCAGCGGGGCAGGAACGTCATGACGACCCGCTCGCCGGTCGCGACATCCGTGACCCCGGAGCCGACCTCCTCGACGATGCCGGCCGCCTCGTGACCGAGCAGCATCGGCAGCGGCCGAGGGCGGTTGCCGTCGACGACGCTGAGATCGGAGTGGCACACCCCCGCCGCCTCGATGCGGACGAGCAGCTCCCCGTGCGCGGGCCCGTCGAGCTCGAGCGCTCCCACCCGGAAGGGTCGGGACTCGGCGTACGGCGGCTCAGCGCCAGACCGTTCCAGCACAGCACCGGTGATGAGCATCCGACCACCTCATTCGCGACGCGACACCGCGTCTTCGGCCCGTATCACCGGGCGGGAGGCTCAGCGTAATCGCATCCTGACCGCGCTGCGCCCTGCTCACGGAATGGCTACGCCACCTGCCGGGCGGCCAGCACGGCGCCGGTCGTCTGCCGGACGGCTGCGGCCAGGGGTGTCTCGAGCCGTGCGCCGCTGGAGATATCGAACGCGCCCCGCTCGTAGGTGACACGATCGTCGACACTGGTGCAGAGGGTGTCCCAGTCGAATGAGCCGAGCAGGCTCCACGTGGTGACCGCACGCACATCCGCGCCGCGGTGCATCGACTCCGTGGCCGCAGCGACGGCGTGAGACCACCACGCGATGCGTTGCGCGGACTCGGCGTGGATGTGCACTTCGGTCAGTGCGACCGGTATCCGGTAGCGGTGCCAGGCCTCTTCGATGAGTGACGAGAGCGTCGGCGAGGCTGCGAACGGGAAGTCGCACGTCGCGACGTCGGCGTATTGCACCGTGGTGTTACCGCCCCTGGTCGAGACGTCGTAGAGTCCTACTCGGTGATCGAGCCAGCGGTTGCTGCGCGGGTAGTGGTTGATGCCGAGTACGTCCGGAGGGCAGCTGTTGCTCGTGAACCACTCCAGTTCGCGCGCCTCTGCACCGCCGAGCCCGGTCAGGTAGTCGTACAGGTGGTGTCCCGGCACGACGGAGCCGCACAGCAGGTCGAACGAAAGCCAGCGCCGTGCGTTCTCGAACTCGACCTGCTCGAGCACACGTCGGGTTCCGCTCGCGCGGCCCAGGTCCTCGGTCTGGATCAGTCGGGCCGCAGGATTGATGTCACGGATCGCCCTCATGGCGAGCACCGTTGCCCGCGTCTGCGTGAGCAGCATCCGCACGAATGAACGGTCGTCGAGCGCATGCGGGTACCAGTGGCCGTAAAGCCCGGAGAAGCGTGCGGTCGTCAACGGCTCGTTGATCGGCGTGTAGTCGCTGACCCAGGGGTGACGGCGGGCGACGGATGCAGCGAATCCGGCGAACCGTTCGGGCATCGCAGGATCGGCCAGCGACGTCGACAGCGGTCCGCTGCCGTGGTGGAGCAGTCCGACGATGGGCCGCATCGCCTCACCACGGAACCAGCTCATGGCGCGGTCCGCGTAGGCGAAATCGAGACCGCCTGGCTGCTCGACCTGGTCCCACAGAACCGGGTATCGCAGCGCCGACAGACCCAGCGACGCGATCTGGTCGAGGTCGCTCTCGATGCGATCCAGGTGGCCGCTCGACGCGAGCTGGCTGTGGTGCCGGTCGCCGACACGGTTCAGTGTGCACTCGATCCCGCCCCAGATCTCCGGGGCGGTGCGAGCGTCATGTATCAACGAGCGTCCGCGGCGTGCTGGACCTCGCCCGCCGCCGCCGCCAGCGTCGCGGCTCGTTCCAGGGCGGCCATCCGCGTCCAGATGGAGTCCCACGACAGCTGATCGAGTGCCGCATCGGCGGCCACCTGCCGGGCAGGGTCGTCGCGGGTCGCCAGGGCGGCGTCGATCGCGTCCGCGAAAGCGCCGACGTCGTCCGCGATGCCCACGAGCCCCGCGTCGCCGTACTGCCGGACGACGTCCCGGATGCTGGTGGAGATGACCGGCAGCCCGGCTGCGAGATACTCGGGCGTCTTCGTCGGGCTGATGTAGCGCGTCGCCGCGTTCTTCGCGAACGGCATCATCGCGGCATCCCACTCGGCCATGATCTCGGGCAGCTGGTCGTACGGACGCATGCCGAGGTAGTGGATGTTGTCGCGACGAGGCAGGGTCTCGGGATCGATCTTGACCACCGGTCCGACCATCACGAACTGGAAATCCGGGCGGGTCTGCGCGAGAGCGGCGAGCAATGCCACATCCAGGCGCTCGTCGATGACACCGGCGAAGCCGATCCGCGTTCCGGCAGGCATGTCGGGCAACCCGCCGGCGCAGGCGTCGCCGTGCCGGTGGCCGCGGGCCCGGGCGAAGTGGGATGTGTCGATTCCACTGGGGAAGCAGTGCACGTTGGTGTGCTTGGACTGCTTGGCCTCGTACAGCGCGCGACCGCCGGTGAAGACCAGGTCGGCGCGCGTCAGAAGCTGCTTCTCGTTGAAGATCAGCGAGGGAGGAGCTCCGTCGAACGCGCTCAGCTCGTCCATGCAGTCGTACACGACGACGCCCGCGAGCTCGGTCGGCGCAACGGGCAGGGCCGTCGGCGTCTGGAACCAGAAGGTCGGCGAGGCGCTGGTGGTCCGGTCGATGTGATCGGTCAGCATCGCACGCTGCAGCGCGATGGACTCGCGCGCGTCGGTGCCGTCCGCCAGCACCGGAACGACCACCTCGACGCCGCCGTCCCTGCCGGAGATCCGCAGGTGCGGTTGCGCCGCCGGCTCGAACACCGGCTCCTCGACGAACACCACTCGCCTGACCTCCGCGAACCGACTCATCAGATGTTGAGGCCGCTGATAGACGAAGTCCCACCGAAGGTGCGAGAAGCACACGAGGTCGGGCAGCTGAGCGGGTGGCGTGTCCATCGACTCAGTGTGCGGGGGCGGCGTATTCGCCCAGGTGCCCTTGACGGAACGGGTCGCGTGGGATATCCGCGCGAGCCGCGGCCGAACACGGATGCATGCGACGTGTACCTCACGCTCGTCGATAAAGAAAGACCCGGGTGCGGCGGATTTCGAGACGGTATAGATGACGTATGGACAGGATTCACTACGCGGGGAATTCGATCGTCACCGGCACGGCGATCGCGCGTGCGCTCCTGGACTACGCGCAGGCGCTCGCCCAGGTGGGATCGTCCTCCACGGTCGACGTGCCGATCCTCAATGAGGACGGCTCGCGCGGTCGCGCAGAAGTGCTGATCGGACCGGCGAGCCAGCTGATCTCGAACGAGGAGAAATCGGATTTCGACGAGGTGGCCGATGAGCGACTCGTCACATTCATGCGTGAGGAGGCGGATCGTCTGCGGCACTTCGGTTCGCCGTCGCCGACCGCCGAGATCGCGAAAACCGAGACACCACCGGACTGGGACGACTACGAGATGTGATGATCACCGGCGGGCACGTGCCGTGCTTCGCCGCTCGCCGGTTCACTCGCGCCGCGCGGCATCCTCTCGTCTCATCCGCTCGCGGACGCCGCCCTCGACGGTCGTGCCCTCATCGATCGGCGCGTGGATCGCCCCGGTCGTCGGCGGAACGGGTGATCCCTTCTGCGACTCCGCGTCGGCGGTCTTCGCCGAGAGCCGCTCGGTGAGGTGGGGGAAGAGGCGATGCGAGATGTCGGCGATGTGGGCTTTCACGCCGATGCGGTGCTCCTCCTTCGGCGACGTGCACGCCTGCACGATCGCGTCGATGGTCGCCGCGGGGTCGTCCATCGGCGCCATGCGCGGCGCCTGACCGGTGTAGTTCGCGGCGTGCGTCCACCACGGCGTGTCCACCGCCCACGGCATGATCGTGCCGACCTTGATGGTGTGCTGCTCGCCGGTGAGCCGGAGCTCTTCGTTCAGCCCTCTGCTGAGGCTCAGCACGGCGGCCTTGGACGCCGCGTAGGAGGACTGGTAGACGAGTGGGACCTCGCTTTCGACAGATCCGACATTCACGAGGATCCCCTCGCCCTGCGCCCGGAACTGTCGCAGCGCCGCGTGCGCGCCGTAGAGGAGACCCTTCAGGTTGACGTCGATGACGCGCGCGTGGTCTTCGATCGGCACCTCCCAGAACGCTCCGAGCGCTCCGATGCCGACGTTGTTGATCCACACGTCGATGCGCCCGAATCGGTCCAGGGCCGCAGCGGCGAGTCGGGCGATGTCGTCGGGTTCGCTGACGTCGGCCTCGACGGCGAGCGCGACGCCGCCCGCCGCTCGGATCTGTTCCGCCAGCTCGTCGAGAACGCGCCCTCGGCGCGCGGCGATCACGACGTTGGCGCCCTCGCCGGCGAGCTTCTCCGCGGCACCGCGGCCGAGACCGCTCGACGCGCCGGTGATGACGATGGTCTTGCCCCGCAGATCGGACTTTTCGCTCATGCCCTCATCCTGTGCCACGGGTCAGGGGGGCGCAGGGCCTTGCGGTCCTCAGTCGTCGGCGCTACCAGGAGCGGAGAGGTGAGCGCTCCTGTCGCGATCCCGCACTCCCTGCGTGCGCTGTCAAGCCCCTCATGCGGGCTCGACGGCCGCCGTACCGTCGATTCAGGCGAGTCCACCGACCAGCCCGCGCTCGACCGAGGAGGACGGAACATGAACGACAGTCGCCCGCAGACCCGAGCCAAGCATCCTCGGTCACCGCTCGCGGGGCCGTACGGGCACCCGTTCCATCCGATCATGGTCACCATCCCGATCGGCACATGGACGGCCAGCGTGATCTTCGACATCCTCGGCCTGTTCGCCGAGGACCCGACGCCATACGCGATCGGCGCGCAGATTCTGATCGCGATCGGCATCATCGGTGCCGTCGTCGCTGCGGTCTTCGGGCTCCTGGACCTCACGAGGCTTGCGTCCGGGACTCCGGCTCGCCGCACCGCACTGACTCACATGACCCTCAACCTGGCCGCGGTCGTCGTTTTCGCGATCGGCTGGGCCGTACGCGCCGCGCAGGGTCACGAGGAGATCAGCGTGGTGGGCCTGGTGCTCAGCGTGGTCGGCCTGCTTCTGGTCGGGATCTCGGGCTGGCTCGGCGGCAAGCTCGCGTACCGCTACGGCGTCCGGGTTGCGGATGAGCAGACGCAGGCTGAGGGCTTCCGCTGACGGCCGGCTCCGACCATCACGCGCCGGCGAACAGTACGTCGAGTACGCGCCGGGCGAATTCCGCCTGACGGGGCGGCTTATTGGTCAGCATGATCAGGGCCTTCCACAGCGCCCAGCCGCGGCCGCGGGCCCACGTCGCCTCGTCGACGGCGAGCTCCCGGCGGAAGATCTCCCGCGCGCGACCACGGAAGTACGTCCACAGGATGACCGTGTCGCACGCGGCGTCGCCGACTCCGGAGCATCCGAAGTCGATGACTGCGCTGAGGGCGCCGTTGCGCACGAGCAGATTGCCCGTGGCTACGTCGCCATGGAACCAGGTAGGCGGTCCGCCGAATGGCGCGGCGAGGGCGTCTCGCCAGATTCCGATCGCGGCGTCGCGCTCGCGGCCCTGCACGCGATGCAGGATGTCGCTCATCTCCGCATCCCAGTGCGCCACCGGACCGCCGCGGAATGCGCTGTGCAGACCGGGGCCGGGGGCGCCGGACGTGTCGACCGACCGCAGAGCGCGCAGGAAGCCGGCGAGATCCGCCGCGAACCGCGACGGGTCGTCGACCGAAGCGGCCGATGCCGGCTCTCCCGCCACCCACTCGTATATCGACCACGGTGCGGGAAATGCGGCGGAGGGTCGCCCGATGCCCCGGACCTGCGGAACGGGCAGGGGCAGCAGCGGCGCGAGGCGGGGCAGCCAGGTCTGCTCCTTGTCGACCTGCGGCACGTAGCCGGGGGCGCTGGGGAGGCGCACGACGAGGTCATGGCCGAGCCGGAACATCCGGTGGTCGTTTCCGCCCCGCTCGACGGATCGCACCGGCAGCCCGTCCCACTGCGGGAACTGCTCGCGGAGCAGGGCCTTCACCAGCGCGTCGTCGATGAGCGCCGCATCGATGAGATCCGAGGTCACGCGCCCACGCTATCCAGCTGCGCTTCGGCTCACCATCCGAGTTCCGGCGGGGTTCTCGACGCGCTCGGGGCCTCGTGCTCAGCCAGCCGGATGCACCCCGGAGACCCCTCGTCTGACCGTCACGCGCGCGCTATTCTGACCCTGGGAGGTGGTCGACGATGCACGCCACAGTGGGTGATCGCGTCCGTATCCACGGACGAATCGTCGGCGCCGCCGAGCGCGTGGGCGAGGTCATCGAGGTGCGCGGCAGCGAGGAGAACCCGCTGCTCGTCGTCCGGTATGACGACGGCCATCAGGCCATCCTCGCGCCCGGAGGCGACTGCGAGATCCTGCACGCAGGTTGAGGGCCGGGGCGGCCGATCGTGCCGCCGCCGGAGAAGAAGAACACGGCGCCGTGCGCCGCCCGCTCCGTGTCTCACGTCGGGCAAAATCGATCCTTGCGTCTGCACGACGGTCCCCCTACATTGGACGCAGTTGCCCCAGACCCCGGTGGACTCCACTGGTCAACCACGTGTAGAGCGCGGGACTGGGCAGAGGTAGCGGACCGTTCGGGTGCGGCATACCCGGCGAGTCGGCGCAGCTCATCCGTGCACTCCGACGCAACCCAACAGGAGGATCTCATGGCCACGTACACGATCGAATTCCCCGTCGGCTCCGTCGATTCCGTCGAACCCGCGTACGCCTCGTCCGTCGGCGCCGAGACGGCCGTTCCCGGACCTGTCGGCGACATCGTCGAAGCAGCCCGAAGTGCGTCCACGGATGCCGTCGCCCGGGTCCGCGCCGCGTACGACCACAATCCCGCCCGGACCTTCCTTCTCGTCGTCGTCTCACTGGCCGGGCTGGTCGCGATCATCACCAGCCTCTCGCGCCACGGCTGACGGAGGCTAGTCGCTCGCCTTCCGCCACTCGTGGCCGGTGATGTGGGAGCCGGCCTGCGGTCCCATCTGCAGCATCCCGCCGTCCACCGCCCAGGAGGCGCCGGTCACGTACGACGCCGCCGGCGAGGCCAGGAAGGCGACCACAGCGGCGATCTCGTCCGGATCGCCCGGCCGCCCGAGCGGGACGCCCGGCCGATCTACGGCGCGCGGGTCGACATCCTCCTGATCGGTCATCGGCGTGGCTATCTCGCCCGGAGCGACCGAGTTCGCGGTGATGCCGTGCTGGCCCAGCTCCAGCGCGATCGTCTTGATCAACCCGCCGAGTCCGTGCTTCGCCGCGTCGTACGCAGCGGAGCCCACGCGCGGCTGGTGCTCGTGCACGCTGGTGATCGCGATGAGTCGCCCCCCGCGCCCGGCTGCCACCATGTGCCGCGCCGCGCGCTGGAGGAGGACGAACGGCCCCTCGAGATCGACCGCCACGGTGTGGCGCCACTGCTCCAGGGTCAGCTCGACGAACGGCGCGGTGTCGCCGGTTCCGGCGTTGTTGACGAACACGTCGCATCCGCCGAGTTCGTCGATGAGCGCGTCGAGCACCGAACCCGCGCCGGCGGTCTCGGCCGCATCCAGCCGGGAGACGACGGCCCGCCCGCCGCGGCCGCGGACCATCCGGGCTGTCTCGGCTGCACCCTGCTCGTCGGTGTGCCAGGTGATGCCGACGTCCAATCCGGCATCGGCGAGCGCCACAGCGGTGGCGCGGCCGATGCCCGAGTCGGATCCCGTGACGATCGCGTGCCTGGGCTCGAATGTCATCCGCCCACCTCCCCTGTGGCGCTCGGCGCTGTCAGAGCCTGCCGAAGGTCGCGTCGATGTCGGCCATCTCCATCGCCGCGGTGGCTTCGATCAGCGCGATCAGGTCCTTGTCGGTGCCGGGTGAGAACTCCTCGAACCGTTCGGGCGAGATCACGGACGGGACACCCTCCGGAGCCTGCTCGCTCGCATCCAGCGTGGTTCCGTCCTTCGACGGCGACATGCCCTGGAAGATCTTGCCCGCCTCGGACTCCGCGGTCAGGTCGAACGAGAACTGCTTGCTCTGCAGCCCGAGGTCGAGCAGTCGCTTCACCTCGGGGAAGCTCTCCGCATTCGTCTTCGGGATCGGAAGCGTGTTCTTCCAGTTGACGCCGAGGGTCTCCAGAGCCTTTGCGAATGCGTTCTCGTGAGCCTGGTCGCGCACGATCAGGTAGGCGATCGTCGAGCGGGCCGTCTTGTTGGCCGTCATCTCGTAGAGGCGGCACTTCTGCAGCCGGCCGGTGGACTCCAGCATGAGGTTGTAGAGCAGGTCCAGAACGAGGTTGCCGGAGTTGTAGACGTAGGAGCCGAGCCACGGGTTGCCCGCGGCATCCACCGGCAGCGCACCCTGTGCGCCCACGAGGTAGTGGTGGATGTTCCCGGTGTCCAGCGCGATGTTCAGCGGAACGGCGCCGCCCGCGGCCGGCTTGTCGAGCGGGTCGGTCTTCTTGCCCTGGTACTGAGGCGACCCGTCGAGCAGACGCGAGATCGTCGTGCCGATGAGCTCGACGTGGCTGATCTCCTCGGTGCCGATGCCCTGGATCAGGTCGCGATAGGGCTTGGCGGCGGGACCGCGGAAGTTGATGCTCTGGAACAGGTACTGCATCATCGTCCGCATCTCGCCGAACTGGCCGCCGAGCCCTTCCTGGAGGGCGTTCGCCGCGGCCGGATCCGGCTCGTCCTGCTCGATGTCGTTGATCAGGCGCTGCACGTGGAAATACATGAATCCTCCTGGGAATCCGGATGGGGTGCTCCCACTCTTCGCCTCCCGCCACCGGAGGAGCCGGGGCTGGACATCGACGGGAGCGCGGCGTACGATCGCGCGTTCGAGGCGCGGCGGCCGTTCCGGCTATCACACCTGCTCACTTCGTCAAGCCCACCTCACGCGCACCGCTGGGGTGAGATCGTTCACTGGGGCGTGAACCCGCCGCCCCTCCCGGCCTGAGACGCACGAGGAGTATCGATGACGATCGCCGACACCGCGGGGGCACCGCGCGGCCGCGCCGCCGAGCGCGGACCGGTCAGCCGTCTGCTCCTCAGCACGCTGGATCACGCCGATCCCGCCGCGCCGGTGCCCACCGCTCTGCTGCGCGCGACGCACCAGGCGATCGCTGCCACGGACGACATCGCGACCGATGAGGATCTGCAGCTGTCGCTCTTCCTGCTGTACGCGTGCGCCTACGGCTCGCTCGACTGGATCGACCCGGAATGGGAGTGGCATCCTGCGCTGCTGCAGACCAGGGCGGCTCTCGAGAGCGGCTTCGAGGATGCGCTTCGGCGCGACACACCGATTCCTGCGCTCCCCCGAGCGGATGCCGCAGACATCGCTGCAGCCCTGTTCGAACTGACGGCGCCGACGCCGGGGCCGTCCCTCGCGCGGTATGTCGCCAAGCACGCCAGCCTCGAGCAGGCTCGTGAGTTCGTCATCCAGCGCAGCATCTACACCCTGCGCGAAGCCGACCCGCACTCGTGGGCGATTCCGCGACTGACCGGGCGAGCCAAGGTCGCGCTGGTCGAGATCCAATCCGACGAGTACGGGGCCGGGGATCCCCACCGCATGCACGCCGAGATCTTCGCCCGCACGATGCGCGGCGTCGGGCTCGATTCGTCGTACGGTGCGTACCTGGACCTGGTGCCGGCGATCGTGCTGGCCTCGCAGAACGTCATGTCGATGTTCGGCATCAACCTTCGACTGCTCGGCGCGGTCGTCGGACACCTCGCCGCGTTCGAGATGACCTCGTCGCTGCCCAACCGCATGTACGGCGACGGATTCCGCCGCCTCGGGTTCGGCGCCGAGGTGACCGCGTACTTCGACGAGCACGTCGAGGCCGACGCGGTGCACGAGCAGATCGCCGCCCACGACCTCGCGGGCTCGCTCGGCGAGGATCGGCCGGACCTGATCCCGGACATCCTCTTCGGTGCGGCGGCCTGTCTCGCCGTCGACGGCCGCGCGGCGGACGCCGTGCGCTCCGCCTTCGAGGCGGGCCGCAGCTCGCTGCGCCCCGGCGCCGATGCGGACCGGCTCAGGATGCCGCTGCGAACGGTTGCATCGAGGAGCTCAGTCCATGGATGAGCGGCGAGCGCCTCGGATCACGGCCTGCACGGACGGCCCACTGCTGATCCGCGGTGCGGTGGAGATCATCGGTGACGACGGGGAGGTGCTGCGCAACCCGCGCCGCACCGTCGCGCTCTGCCGATGCGGCTCCTCGGCGATCAAGCCGTGGTGCGACGGCACGCACAAGCTGATCAGGTTCTCGACCGCGCAGCATCCGTCCGCCGCCGACGGCTGATCTCGACGGCCGTACGGATGCTGCCGGTCCGGGGTTTTCGGCTAGACCGCCGCCCGCTGCTGCAGCAGGGGACACTCGAAGGGATCGCGCTCGCCGAGCCCGACCCGGTTGATGTAGCGGATCACGATGCCGTAGGACTGCCACAGGCCGGTCTCGGTGTAGGCCACGCCGTGGTCGCGGCAGTACGGTGCGATCATCTTCGACGCCGCCCGCAGGTGGGGCCGCGGCATCGACGGGAACAGGTGGTGCTCGATCTGGTAGTTGAGCCCGCCCATGACCGTGTCGAGCGCGCGACTGCCGCGCACGTTCCGGCTCATCAGGACCTGGCGGCGCAGGAAGTCGACCTTCACGTCGGCCGGCACCAGCGGCATCCCCTTGTGGTTCGGTGCGAACGACATGCCCATGTACACGCCGAACAGGCCGAGCTGCACGCCGAGGAACGCGAAGGCGAGCCCGGGCGACAGCACCAGGAACACCAGGACCACGTAGCCGATCAGCCGCACGGCGATGAACGCGATCTCGACGGGCCTGCGCCGCAGCGGCTCGGCTGAGAACACCCGGCGCACGCTCGACGCGTGCAGAGACAGTCCCTCGAGCAGCAGGATGGGGAAGAAGAACACCCCCTGGTGCGCCATCATCCAGCCGAGCGGCCCCCTTCGGCTCGCCCGGCGCCGGTCGGCCTGATCGGGTGTGAAGGAGATGACCGGCAGGTCGATGTCGGGGTCGGTGCCGATCTTGTTCGGATTGGCGTGGTGGCGGGTGTGCTTGTGCTGCCACCAGCCGTAGCTCATCCCGACGAACAGGTTTCCGATGATCAGCGACGTCCAGTCGTTCCACCTGCCCGAGCGGAAGATCTGCCGGTGTGCGGCATCGTGGCCGAGCATCGCGACCTGGGTGAGGAGGACGGCCAGGACCGCGGCCATCACCAGCTGCCACCAGGATTCGCCGATCCAGATGAAGACGAGGACGAACGCCGCAAGAACGAGCGGAACCGCCAGCAGCTTCGTCCAGTAGTAGCCGTACCGGCGGCGCATGAGGCCGCTCGAGGTGATCAGGTGCGACAGCTCGGTGAAATCGTTCGCTGATTTCTCACGCGTGCGTCGGATCGGCGACGAAGCCTCGATCTGGGGGGATGTGGTTGTCATGTCGGACCCCTGTCACTTTCACAGCGACGCAGTTTGCGCGCCGCGCGAATGACGGGGTCCAGGACATCCGTTCTTCACGCTACTCCCGCGATGGCCGCGGATGTCGAAATGCCGGTGTTTTCGCAGGGTCCTGTACAACGGGCAGCGGGCGGGGGTATAGTCCGTCAGCTCGAGCCTGGGGTGCCGCTATCCCGCAGGCGGTCGCCCGCCTGCTCTTCGAGCAGTCGAGCGACCAGCATCTCGCCGTCCACCGGGCCGAAGCGGTCCAGTGCATCGTGATGAAGACGTGCGATCAGCGATGACACCTCGAAGGGGGACCCGGTTTCGCGCGCCAGTTCGGTGACGATGTCCAGTTCTGCCACGCATTCACGCAGGCCGAACGTCTCCGCGTAATCTCCGGCGAGCAAGCCGTCCAGATGCCGCCGCGCGAAGGAGCTGTCGGCGGCCGAGCCGGCGATCAGCCGCCGCAGCTCAGCGGGCGCCAGGCCCAGCCGCCGTCCGAGCAGCAGCGCCTCGGAGACGGCGGCCACCTGCCCGAACCAGAGCAGGTTGACCAGCAGCTTGGCGGAATACCCGCTGCCGATGTCGTCGCCGGCGAGCCGGACGCCATCGGGCCTGGCCAGTCCGGTCAGCACAGGTGCGACGAGGTCTCGTGCCGCCGGGGCGCCGCCGACATAGAACTCGAGCGAGGCCGTCTCGGCGGCTTCGATCCCGCCCGCCATCGGCGCCCCCACCGCGAGCACACCGCGGGCCGAAGACGCGGCGTCCACCCGCCGTGCCACCCGCGGGTCGTTGCTGGTGAGGTCGAGCCAGCAGCTTCCTGCAGCGAGTCGGTCGACGATGCCCGACGGCCCCAGCATCAGGTCCTCGAACTCCGCCGCACCCGGCAGGATGGCCACGAGCACCGCGGCATCGTCGGCGATGGCCGCTGCCGAGGCGCCGAGCCGCAGCCCGGACGCGTCCGCGAGCCGCATCCGGCCCGGATCGCTGTCGTACACGGTGACGTCGTGGCCGATGCGAGCGAGGTGTCGGGCGATCGGCAGTCCCATCCGGCCGAGTCCGACGACGGCCAGCCGTGTCGGCCGGCCGGGAGCCACCTCGGGCGTCAGCGTCCGAGCCCGACGCGGTCGACCTTGCGGTGATAGCGCATGCCGGCCATGCCGCCGAGGATCGCCCCGACCAGCGTCACGACGGCGGCGCCCACGGCGGTGAGGATGCCGGTGATCGTCGCGGTCTCGGGTGTCACCGGTATGCGGGGAAAACTGTCGAGGTCGGCCAGGATGTCCCACTGGCTGCCGGCGATCGCCGTCACGACGGCCACCACGATGGCGATCACCACCGCCCAGATCCACACCGCGATCCCCTGCTTCACGCCGCTGAATCGCGCCATGCGCCCTGCGACGTACCCTCCGGCGAAGTATGCGATGAACAGCACCAGGCCAACCACGATCGCGCCCACGATGCCGACGGTGCCGGTGTTCTCCACGGCGGCGTCGGCCGCCTCGTCCGCGGTGGTGCCCGAGGTGGCGCCGATGGCCGCGCCGACCGAGGCGACGAGGGCGGTCAGCAGCACCGCCAGGCCGGTAGCGGTCAGCCAGCCGAAGAAGGCGGAGCCGAACTTGAAGCCGCCGAAGCGCGCCTGCTCGCGCTCGAGGACGTCGGAATGGAGCGTGCCGTCCCGATCGACCGCGGGGTCGTTGCCCGGCCGCGTCGAGTACGTCGGCGGGACCGGCTCTCTGGGGTCTGGAGTGTCAGGGGTCATGACCGGAAACTAGCCACCTCACGGGAAACGCCGAACGGGCTTGCCAGCGGGGATACGACGACGTACTCTCCCGCGCACGAGAGACTGCCGTCAGTACTCACCGATCGTGTCGAGGCTGACCAGGTCATCTGCGCTCAGAGGGGTGTTGCCGTGAGCGTGGAGCGAGCCCTCGCGTGCCCTCAGGTCATCGGTCAGCGCCGAGTCGGTCAGCTCCGGGTCGCCGCGGCCGTGGCTGACCGCGTCGATGTCGACCATCCAGCCGACCATCATCTTCACGCGCGCGACCTCGCCGCCGCCCGCGACGAAGGGGATGTCGACGACGTCGAGCTGACGCGCGCGGGCCAGTGCGAGCGCATAGCTCAGCACTGCGTCCGCCACCCCGTCGCCGGTGACGTACGTCCCCACGCGGTTCGTCAACGCCTTCATCCCTGACTCCCGTGATCTCGATCAGCGTTCACTGGCGCTGCCGGGGTCCGGGGCAGTTCGCCTCTACGGTATTCGCAGAAGCGTCCGGTCGTCACCCCCTGGCACGTCCAGTTTCCCCGCGCCCGCTGACCCTCCACTCCGTCGACGACTGCGTCGCCTCACTCCGATATCGCTTCGACCGCCTCGCCGGTCTGAGTGGCCGACAGCGACAGCGCGATGTCCGCCTGGCTGATGATGCCGACCAGATCGTATCCGTCGATCACCGGCAGGCGACGCACCTGGTGGGTCTCCATCGTGGTCAGGACATCGCGGACGTCGTCGTCGGCTCCAACCGTCACCGGCTTGCCCTCCGCGAGCGAGCCGGCCGTCGCCTGATTCGGATCGCCTCCCCGTGCGAGGCACTTCACGACGATGTCCCGATCCGTCAGCATCCCCTTCAGGCGGCCGTCCTCGCCGCAGATGGGGAGGGCCCCCACGTCGAGGTCGGACATCAATCGAGCGGCGTCCACCAGCGTGTCGTTCTCGCCGATGCATTTCGGGTTCGCCGACATGATGTCGCGTGCTGTCGTCATGCTGAGCTCCTTCCGCGATCCGGCCAACGTAGGTGCTCGCCACCGGAAAAACGCAGGGGGTTGACATGTCAACCCTCGAGTGTCAGAGCCCTCGCGTGGACGCCAAATGCGTGTGGCATTGTGTGGAACCCACACGCTCGGTCCTGGTTTGCGGCTCGGATCGAGCGCATACTGAGCTAAGGCCCGCACCCCGGGTTGCAGCCCCCGTTACTGTGGGGAGCCCACAGATCCAGCCCTGAGAGAGGATCGGCATGGGCAAATTCATCTACGATTCGATGGTCAAAGTCGATTTCGAAGACCGCCTGCTTGCTCATCTGCAACTCGTCATCGGGGCCAAACTGCGCCGGGGGGAATCCTTCCACTTCACCTGGAAGGACGACGCGAGCATCGGCGACGGGCGCACCGTCGTGTGGGTGCACCCGCGCGTCTCGCTCGTGTACAAGTTCTACGGCAGCCGTCGGCCGGTCATCAACCGCGCGTGGATAGACGCGCTGATCTACACCGCGAACTCCCCGACGGGGCTGTACACGGTTCCCGAACCTCCGGAGGACAGTGTGACGAACTTCTCTGACCTGCTCACACAGGACCTGCATGAAGCGCATTGATGTCCACTACGGCGGACACCTGTACAGCCTCGGCGGTCGCGAGCTCGCCGACGTGCAGGCTGAGATCGCGGCATGCCACGACACCGGTGGATGGCTCCTCGTCAACGACGGGGAAGGCGCCCGACGGGACGCCTACCTGTGGCTCACACGAGGAACGCCGATCGCCCTCGTTCCGATTCCGGAAGTGCCGCCCGAGGATGCCTGAGTTCCGCGGACGCGCCTCGCTCGAGCGGCGTCAGCCCTTCAGCCCGCTGGTGGCGACGCCCTCGATGATCTGCTTCTGACCGACGAAGAAGATGATGATCATCGGAATCGTGGCGATGACGCTGGCCGTGACGATGATCTCCCAGTGCCATTCGCCGCCGAACCCGAACGCGTCCACCATCGATTTCAGACCCCGGGGAATCGTGAAGGTGCTCGAGTCCCTCAAGTAGATCAGGGCTCTCATGAGATCGGTCCACACCGCCTGCACCTCGAACACGAGCACGACGGCGAGCGCCGGCTTGCTGAGCGGAAGGGCGATCCTCCAGAAGACCCCCCACTGAGTGGCGCCGTCTACCCTCGCGGCGTCGAACAGATCGCGCGGCAGGCCGAGCATGAACTGCCTCAGCAGGAAGACGTAGAACGCGCTCGCGAACATGTTGTGCGCCCACATCGGCACAAGTGTCCCGACCAGTCCCAGCGAGTTCCAGATCAGGAACGTCGGGATCATGGTGACCGCACCCGGCAGCATCATCGATCCCAGCACGAGGGCGAACAGGGCGGATCGGCCGCGGAACCGGAAGTAGGCGAACCCCCAGGCGACCATGGCGGACGAGATGGTCACCGTGACCGCGGCGAGCACCGTCACGATGAGCGTGTTCAGCAGCCACAGCGCGACCGGGGCCTCGGCCCAGACCTGGACGTAGTTGTCGAGGGTGAAGGTCTTCGGGATGAGGCTGTTGTCGAACACCTCGCCGCGCGGCTTGAATGACGCGCTCACCAGCCAGATGAACGGGTACGCGAAGACGACCGTCAGCAGGACGAGCGCCGTGATGGCCAGCGCCTTGCGGATCCTTCCCGGCTTCTTGCGGCCATCCCGGCCGCGGGCGCCGCGAGCGTCTCGCGTCGGCGGCGTTCGGGCGGGAGTCAGGATGGCTTCGGCCGACGGCGTTCCGTCGTCGGGCTGATCGACCGGCCGCCCCGGCACGACCTGAGTCATCGCTCCGTCCCGCCTTCGTAGTACACGAGCCTGCGCGACACGATCAGCTGGATGGCGGTCACGATCATGATGACGACGAACAGCACCCACGCCATCGCGGCGGCGTAGCCCATGTGCAAGAACTGGAATGCCTGCTGGAACAGGTAGATCACGTAGAACAGGGCGGCATCGTTCCCGTACGTCGTGTTCCCCGCTCCGAAGAACGCCGTATAGGCCTCGTCGAAGGTCTGGAATCCGGCGATCGTGTTCACGACGATGATGAAGAAGAGCGCGGGGCTGATCATAGGAATGGTGATGCTCCACGACTGGCGCCAGAAGCCTGCGCCGTCCATCCGCGCCGACTCGTAGAGTTCGGCCGGCACGTTCTGCAGCGCCGCCAGCAGGATGATCACGGACGCACCGACGGTCCACAGGCTCATGATGATGAGCCCGGGCTTGACCCAGGCGGGATCCGTGGTCCACGACGGGCCGTCGATCCCGAACCAGCCGAGCACGGTGTTGATGATGCCGTTCTGCCCGTTGAACAGCAGCAGGAACAGGATGCCGACCGCCACCGGCGGCGTCATCTTCGGCAGGAAGAACACCGTGCGGAAGAAACCCGAGCTGCGCCCCGCGCGCTGCAGCAGCAGCGCGAGCACGAGCGACACGATCACGTACAGGGGCACCTGGATGAAGGTGAAGAACGCCGTATTGGCCAGCGCCGTCGCGATCTTCGGGTCCTCCAGGAGCCGGGCGTAGTTGTCGAGCCCGACGAAGCGCGGGTCGTTGATGACGTCGTAGTCCGTGAGCGACAGGTACGCGCTGTAGATGAGCGGCCAGGCCGTGAACACCACGAATCCGATCAGCCACGGCGAGAGGAAGAGCAGCGCAGCACCGGTGTTGCGGCGTTTGGCGCGCCGGCGAGACCGCATCCGGGCCGGGTCTTCGGCGGGCGGTGCTGCTGCGCCGCCCGCCGCTGCCCCCGCTTCGAGAGCTGCGCCGGCCACCGTCAGTTCCCGGACTCCAGATTCGCCCACGCGTCATCGAGCGCGGACTGGGCGGTCTCCTGGGCGGCCGCGAGGGCCTCCTCGGGGGTCGCCTGGCCGTTGAGCACGGAGTTGACGGCATCCTGCAGGGCCGTCTTGAATTCGGCATCGGCGGGGTTCGCTGGAAGGGAGAACGTGCTGCCGTTGGCCTCGTACATCTTCGCCACGGCGGTGTCCCACGGCTCGCCGCCCGAGGTCACCATCCCCTCGATCATCTGATCGGCTTCGGAGTTCCCGGTCAGGATGCCGGTGAACGGCTTGCCCTCGCCTTCGCGGACCTCGATCCGGGCGTTGGCGGCCGCCTCCCAGGCTTCGGTCGAGGTCATGACCCGCGCCCACCGGCACGCGGCCTCCGGGTTGGCGCTGCCGGCGGGGATGGCCCAGGCCGATCCGGACGCGTACGCCAGCGTCTCCCCGCCACGAGCGTGCACGGTGTCGAACGCCATCGGCGCGTCGGGGGAGACATCGTTCAGGACGTTGACGTACCACTGCTCCATCGGCATCGCGCCGAGGACGCTGGTAGCGAACTGGTTGCCCGAGCCGAAGAAATCCGCCGAGTCGCGGTAGGCCTTGACGGCGCTGAAGCCACCCTGGTCGTCGTAGATCGACACTGCCCACTCCAGAGCCTCGACGACGGCCGGGTCGTCGAGCTGGGCGGTGCGCCCATCCTCGGAGATCAAGTCGACGCCGTTGGCTTTGGCCCACAGCGGCATGAACTCGGGCAGCTTGCTGTCGTAGCCGATCACGCTGAGGCCACCGCCGGACGCCTTGGTCATAGCGAGGTTCGCCTCGCTCATGGCCTCCCAATCCGAGCCGTTCACGTCCTCGACGGTGAGACCGGCAGCCGACAGCAGGTCGGCATTCGCCATGGTCAGCTGGACGGTGTTGAATTCGGGGATGCCGTAGACCTCGCCCTCGAGCGTGACCTGCTCCAGGGCTGCCGGCACGAACACTCCCGTGTCGATTCCCTCACCGTCGATGCAGTTGCCCAGTGGCACGATCGCCCCCCGGGCCGCGAGGGAGCCGATCTGGTCACGGTTCGCGTAGACGATCTCGGGCGGCTTGCCCGACGCCACGGCGGAGAGGAACTGCTGGAGATCGAGGTCGCCTTCGATCAGCTTGACGTCCACGTCTCCGAGCGCCTGTTCAGCGAGCTCCTGCCGCGAGGTGGCGACTTCGTCCACGCCCGAGAAGCCCATCACCGAGAGACTGCCCGACAGTTCGGCATCCGCGTCGTAATTCGCGTCGGAATCGTCGCCGCCCCCCGTTCCCACGGCGCACCCGGTGATGAGGGCGACGCAGGCGACACCCGCGAGCGTGCCGGCGAAGATACGACGTGTTCGGTGCATGGCGTTTCCTCCCGAGAAGTGACCGGTGGGGCGACGATAAGAAATGACGCGCCACGCGCACAGGGGGGTTGACGAGTCGCAAGGGTGCGAGTACTGGTCCGCCGACGCGAGCGCGCGCGATTGTGCCTGCCGGTGCCGCGCTCTGCAAGGGGGTGCGTGCGAGGCCCCGACCGGCGACCGTTGAGATGCGGCGGTGCCCATCGCACCCCCCAAGGACTGGAGACTGCAGATGAAGGCTTTGACCTGGCAGGGCAAGCGGAAGGTCAGCATCGAAGAGGTGCCCGACCCGACGATCGATTACTCGACGGATGCGATCGTGAAGATCACCTCCACGGCGATCTGCGGGTCCGACCTGCACCTGTACGAGGTGTTCGGTCCGTTCCTGGACAAGGGCGACGTGCTCGGCCACGAGCCGATGGGCGTGGTCGTCGAGGTCGGTTCGGACGTCACGCGCCTGTCGGTCGGCGACCGGGTCGTCATCCCTTTCAACATCTCCTGCGGGATCTGCTTCATGTGCACGAGAGGCCTCCAGTCGCAGTGCGAGACGACGCAGGTCAAGAAGTACGGCAGCGGCGCTGCCCTGTTCGGATACACGAAGCTGTACGGCCAGATCCCGGGCGGCCAGGCGGAGTACCTGCGCGTCCCGCTCGCCGACTACAACCACATCCGGGTCGGCGATGACCTTCCCGATGACCGCTACCTGTTCCTGAGCGACATCCTTCCGACTGCCTGGCAGGGCGTGGACTATGCGCAGGTTCCGGACGGGGGGACCGTGGCCGTGATGGGTCTGGGCCCGGTCGGCCAGTTCGTCGCACGCGTCGCCGGCCACCGCGGGTACCGCGTGCTCGCGGTGGACCCCGAGCCGGAGCGGCGCGCGATGGCCGAGCGGCACGGGATCGCGACGTTCGACCTGACCGACACGATCGTGGACGAGCTCCGCGATCTCACCGAGGGCCGCGGCGCGGATGCGGTCGTGGACGCGGTCGGCCTGGAAGCCCACGGCAATGCGGGCGTGAAGTTCATCCAGCAGGCCGTCGGCCTGCTGCCTGATGCGCTGTCCAAGCCGATGCTCGACAAGGCCGGCATGGATCGCCTCGCCGCGGTATACGCGTCGATCGACGTCGTGCGTCGCGGCGGTACGGTTTCGCTCAGCGGGGTCTACGCCGGCGAAGCCGACATCCTGCCCATGAAGACGCTGTTCGACAAGCAGATCACCCTGCGCATGGGCCAGTGCAACGTGAAGCGGTGGGTCGATGACCTGCTGCCTCTGGTCGAGGACCCTTCGGATCCGCTCGGAGTCATGGACCTGGTGACCCACCACGCGCCCCTCGAAGACGCACCGCAGCTCTACGAGACCTTCCAGAAGAAGGAGGACGGCTGCATCAAGGTGGTCCTTCGTCCCGAGCAGAGCGCGACCGCCGCCTAGAAGGACGACGCGTCGCCGGCTGAGGCGACCGCCTTACACACACGGAGCCTTTTGGCAAGGGCCCGTTGCCTGTGGAGGGGGCCGCGTAGAAATGGCCGTTACCGATCCGTCGGATCGGCTCAGCGTAGGCGGCGATGGCACCGCGGCGCCCCCCACCTCATTCAGGAGCGAGAGATGAGCACAGACACCGCCGAGAAGAACCGCAAGGACAAGGCTGCTCCCGACCCGGACCACCCGGCCAAGCCGGACTCGCCCGACGACATCGACAAGCGGTCCTGGAAGTACGTCTTCGGCAAGACGTTCCGGGAGTTCTCGTCCGACCAGTGCATCGACATCGCCGCCGCGCTCACGTACTACTCGGTGCTGTCCGTGTTCCCGGGGCTGGTCGCGATCTTCTCGCTGCTGGGCATCGTCGGCCAGGGCAGGGCGGCGAGCGACGCGGTCCTGGAGATCATCGGGCAGGTCGCGCCGGGCGACACTGCGGAGGCGATCCGCGGACCCATCGAGCAGATGGCGAGCTCGCCCGCCGCCGGTTTCGCGCTCATCACGGGCATCGTGCTGGCCATCTGGTCGGCATCGGGCTACATCGGCGCATTCAGCCGAGCGATGAACCGGATCTACGAGATCGAGGAGGGCCGGCCCTTCTGGAAGCTGAAGCCCGCACAGCTGCTCGTGACCGTCATCTCGATCGTCCTGGTCGTGGTGTGCGTCATCATCCTCGTCATCTCGGGCCCGGTCACGGAGGCGGTCGGGAACGCTCTGGGCATCGGGGATGTCGCACAGACGGTGTGGAACATCGCCAAGTGGCCCGTCCTGGCCTTCATCGTCGTCCTGATCGTCGCGATCCTTTACTACGCGACACCGAACGCGAAGCAGCCGAAATTCCGCTGGATCAGTCTGGGCGCGCTGCTGGCGATCCTCGTGCTGGCCATCGCGACCGTCGCGTTCGGGTTCTACGTCGCCAACTTCTCCAATTACGACCGGACGTACGGTTCGCTGGCCGGCATCATCGTCTTCCTCCTCTGGCTGTGGATCGCCAACCTGGCGCTCCTGTTCGGTGCGGAGTTCGACGCTGAGCTGGAGCGAGGACGTCAGCTGCAGGCCGGCATCGCGGCCGAAGAGGACATCCAGCTGCCGCCCCGCGACACCCGCAAGAGCGATAAGACCGCTGAGAAGGAGAAGAAGGACATCGAAGAGGGCCGTCGCATCCGGGAGCAGCACGACGACGACGACACCGCCGACGCAGGGGCGCCCGACCGCGCTGACACGAGCTCGGAGCGGTGACGCACGCGGGAACGACACCAGCCCTCGCGGGACCGACCCCGGAGCTGCGACGGATCAGCGTCGGCGGTCTCACCTTCGAAGTCCGGTCGTCGCTGAGTGCCGGCTCGGGCCGTCCCGCCTTCGTGCTGATCCACGGCATCGGAGTCTCGCACCGCTACCTGGCGCGACTGCACCGCGAGCTCGCCGAGACGAGCGAGGTGCACTCCCTCGACCTTCCCGGGTTCGGACGTGTGCCCAAGCCCGGCTCGGCGGTCACGGTTGCGCAGATGGCGGCGGGGATCGCCGGCGTGCTCGAGGATCTCGGTCTTTCGGACGTAGTGCTCGTGGGCCACTCGATGGGCGCGCAGTGGGTCATCGAGCTCGCGGTGCAGCGTCCCGATCTCGCGTCGTCCGTGATCGTCATCGGACCGGTCACCGACGATGAGCATCGGACGGCGACCGCGCAGTCGTTGGCGCTCGCCGTCGACACCGCCGGCGAGCCGATCGACGGCAACGTCATGGTGTTCACGGATTACCTGCGCTGCGGCCCGCGCTGGTATCTGACGCAGCTGCGGCAGATGGTCTCGTACCCCATCGAGGACCGGGTGGCCGAGCTCATCCGGCCGCTGCTGATCATCCGCGGCGGCAACGATCCGATCGCCGGGCAGGCGTGGACGCGTAGGCTGCGCGACCGGGCGAAGCTGGCCTCGCTCGTCACCGTGCCGGGCCATCGCCACCTCGTGCAGCACACCGCGCCGCGCGCGGTGGCCCTCGCCATCGGCTCGTTCCTGGGCGGCATCCGGACGTAGGGGTCGGCCGCGCGTTGCTGGTCAAGCCGGACCGGACGGCGCACAGGTGCGGCATGCTGGACCGATGCAGCAGAATGCCGACTCCTCGGGCGGGGGAGTCGTCGGCCGGTTGCGCACGTCCGACGAGACGGCGCGCGTCACCACCTTCGAGCTGTTCTTCGACCTGGTCTACGTCTTCGCGTTCACGCAGGTGACGGGGCTGATGGCCGAGACCCACACCGCCTTCGGCATCCTTCAGGCGCTCATCGTGCTCGGCCTGCTGTGGTGGACGTGGGTCTCGTACTGCTGGCTGGCGAACCAGGCGCCTGCCGACCAGTCGGTGATGCGCGTCGGGATGAGCCTCGCGATGATCGCGGTCTTCGTCATCGGACTGACCGTCCCGGAGGCCTACGACGACCTCGAGGGGGGCCTGGACGGACCGCTGGTTCTCACCGTCGCGTACACCGTCGTGCGGCTCATCCACGGCGTCCTCTATCTGGTCGCCGCCGGCGACGACCGTGCGCTGCGGCGTCAGGTGCTCATCACCGAGGCGGTCGCGATGGCGCCGGCGGCGACGGCACTCCTGGTCGGCGCTCTCATCGGCGGACCCGCGCAGACCTGGATCTGGCTGGGCGCGTTCCTGTACGACTTCGTCCTGACGTACGCGAGTTCGCGCGGCGGTGGCGCGTGGCGGATCTACTCGCCCGCGCACTGGAGCGAACGGCACGGCCTCGTGGTGATCCTCGCGCTCGGCGAGTCGATCGTGGCGATCGGCGTCGGCGTCGCCCAGGAGGCGATCGACTGGGCGATCATCGTCGGGGCGGCACTCGCGGTGACCCTTGCGATCCTCTCCTGGTCGGCGTATTTCACGCGGATCGCGATCGCCGGAGAGCACGAACTGGTACGGCGAACGGATGCCGCGCGCGTCCTGCTCGGCATGAACGCGTACACCTACCTGCACTTCGCGATCGTCGCCGGGGTGATCCTGGGAGCGCTCGGCGTCGAGGATGCGATGGCGCACATCGCGGACGCCGAGCCCTACGGGTGGTTCGGTGCCTCAGCGCTGGGCAGCGGGCTCGCTCTCTACATCGCCGCCACAGCCGTCTTCGCACGCCTGGTCGGACAGCCGTGGCCGTGGGCGCGGATCGTCGCCGCCGGGGCGATCGCGGCGGGCGTTCCCCTGCTGGCATCGATCCGGCCGATCTGGGCACTGGCCGCTGCGGTCGCCGTTCTGGCCGCCGCCCTCGCAGCCGAGGCGATGCTCGGGCGCCGCCGACGCGCCTAGTGTCAACCCCCTCCGAGCGGGATGCCGCGGCTTCTACCGTGAAGGCATGACGAAGTTCGGATACACGTTGATGTCGGAACAGAGCGGCCCACGCGAGCTGGTGCGGTACGCGGCGGCTGCGGAGGATGCGGGTTTCGACTTCGAAGTCTGCAGCGACCACTTCACGCCCTGGCTCACCAGCCAGGGACACTCGCCCTACGCGTGGACTGTCCTCGGTGCGGTCGCCCAGGCTACCTCCTCGGTGGAGTTGATGACGTACGTCACGTGTCCCACGATGCGCTACCACCCGGCCGTCGTCGCGCAGCAGTCCGCCACCCTGCAGATCCTGTCCGAGGGCAGGTTCACCCTCGGCCTCGGTTCGGGCGAGAATCTCAACGAGCACGTCATCGGCGAAGGCTGGCCGTCCGTGCAGGTGCGTCAGCTGATGCTGCAGGAGGCGATCCACCTCATCCGCGCCCTGCACACGGGCGACCTCGTCACGTGGGAAGGGGACTATTTCAGGGTCGACTCCGCCAGGATCTGGGACGTCCCCGACCAGGGCGTGCCGATCGCCGTCGCCGTCTCCGGCGACAGCTCGATCGACAAGTTCAGCGACCACGCCGACCACCTGATCGCGGTCCAGCCGGCTGCCGAACTGATCGAGCAATGGGATGACGCGCACGCCGGCGACTCGCGCAAGATCGGACAGCTGGCGATCTGCTGGGACCCCGACGAGAAGGCCGCTCTCGAGCGCGCACACGATCAGTTCCGCTGGTTCGGAGGCGGGTGGGCGGTGAACGCCGACCTGCCCACGCCGGCAGGATTCGAGGCGGCCAGCCAATTCGTGCGCCCCGAGGACGTCGCCGAGACGATCCCCTGCGGTCCCGATCTCGACAAGATCGCCGCGTCCGTGAAGGAGTACCTGGACGCGGGCTTCACCGACGTCGCGCTCGTGCAGGTGGGCGACGAGGGACAGACGCGCTTCCTCGATGAGGCGGCGGGTCCGCTGCTCGAGAAGCTGCGGGCGCTCTAGGCAACCGCCGGCGGTCTCAGTCGAGGACACCGAACCTCCGCGCCAGCTGCCGTGTCATCAGTGCGGCGATGGTCGACTCGGCGCCGCGGTTCTCGTTGCGGGACTCGCGGTGGAGCCCATCGAAGCCCCCACCCGCCGAGGCATCGAACATCGCGATGCCCGCGTCGTTGCGACCGGCGAACCACCCCCACGCGGATTCGACGCCCGCCAGCCACGCAGGATCCGCCGTGACCTCGAACGCGCGCGCACACGCTTCGCCGATCGCGGCCGGCTCGATCGGCTGCTGGTCGAAGAGAGGGCCGTCGTCCCCGGGCGCTCTCCCGTCGGTTCCGGTGACGGACAGATGGCCCCCCGCTGATTCGACGGACAGGAGGAACCTCAGCAGCTCCAGCCCCCGCGCGATGTGGTCCTGCCGCCCGAGCCCGGCGCCCGCGGCGAGCAGCGCCTCGGGCAGGATCCCGTTCGCGTAGCGAAGACTCGCCTCGGGCCAGGTCCAGCTGTCGCATCGTGCAGCGCCGATCATGGATGCCGCGTCCTCCAGCATGCTTCGCGCCTGCGCGTTCTCCGGCTCGCCCTGCAGGACGGCGGCGGCGCCGATCGCCGCGAACGCCATCGCCCGAAGATCGGCGGAGCGCTGCCCGGCTGCGCGGGCGAAGGCGCGGGCTGCCCGCGCACGGTGGTCCGCCGAGCGGCTCTGCGCCTGGACGACGCCGAAGGCCCACACGGCCCTGCCCCACCAGTCGCCGACGCCGGGCACGTCGACGAAGACCCGTTGCTCCGACATCCGGTTGTGCATCCGTCCGTCCTCGGACAGTGCCCGCTCGAGGAAGGAGAGGTAGACCTCCCCCAGCCGTTCCATCAGCGGAGTCGTATCGGGCTCTCGGGTGACCAGCACCAGGGCCCGCGCGGCGTCATCGACGCAGTAGCCGTGGGCATGCCTCGGCACGTCGTACTCGGCGTGCTCGAAGATGCTCGTCTGATCCGTCAACGCGGCGAGGTGCGCGTAGGACGGTGCCGACGTGGCGCGCGTCACTCAGGCGGCCTGGGAGTCCACGAGTCCGTCGACGAGCATCATGTACCTGCGGGCGACCGCGCTCCAGGAGGGCTGATCGGCGTGCTCGGCGCCGTCCTCTCGCGGAAGGGCGCTCGGCGCGGGGTGGGAGAGCAGCGATGCGACGGCCTCGGCGATCGCGCGCGGGTTCCGATGCGGCACCACGATGCCGGCGCCGCCGGAGAGCAGCTCGACGGCGTGCGGAAAGGCGGTGGCGATCACCGGAACGCGAGCCGCCACGGCTTCGGCCAGCACACCGGACGTGGCCTGGTCGGTCGACTCGTACGGCAGCAGGACGACGCTCGCGCCTTCCAGCAGCTCGTCCAGGTAGCCGGGGTCGAGGTAGCGGCCGAGGAACGTCACGTGATCCCGCAGGTCCAGGTCCGCCACCAGTTCGAGCAGGGACTCGCGATAGGCCTCGCCGTGCGCCGCCACGAGCTTGGGGTGCGTCTGTCCTGCGACGATGTAGTGCACGTCCGTGCCTCGGCCGCGCAGTTCGGAGACCGCGCGGATCGACCACTCCAGTCCCTTGCCGGGCGAGATCAGGCCCCAAGTGAGCAGCCGGGCGGACGACGCGCCCTGCGCCGGGCGCGTGGACTCGCTGTGTGCTCGGGCACCGTGTGGGATCACCTGAACCTTGTGGGCGGGAAGGGTCACGGCGTTCAGGAGCACCGTTCGCGCGTGCTGGGTCATGACGACGACCATCGTGGCGGAGCTGCACACTGCTTCGAGTACGGCGCGCTGATGCCGCGTCGGCGAGGCCAAGACGGTGTGCAGGACGACGATCGACGGAACCGTGAGCTGATCCATCAGACTCAGGATCTCTGCGCCGTCCGCCCCTCCGAAGATGCCGTACTCGTGCTGGATGACGGCGACCGCGCAGGCGTTCAACCGCGCTGCGGCGTCCGTCGCGGACCCCGGGTCGCCGGCCAAGAGATGCGCCGCGACCCGGTGCGACAGCATCGCGGGAGGGGCCGGCGGCTCGTCCGCGGTGATCGCGCGGACGATCACCGGCTCGAGATCGGACACGTCCGCGATCGCCGCACTCAGCGACTCCGTGAAGCTCGCCAGTCCGCATCGTGTGGGCGGGTAGGTCGACAGGAACCCGATATGTGTCATGGGTTGTACTCCGCTTGCCTCGGGGGTGGCCGGACTCGAGCGCCCGGGTGCTTGCGCTCAGTGTCTCGTCGACATATCGGCCATCAATGTAAGCCGAGTCCGCGAAGGGGCCGCAGGGCTTGACTTGAGTCCGGTGATGTGGCACCTGGCTTTCAACGCCCCCGTGCGACGCGCTCGCGCAATTATGCACGCCGGGCGCGCTTTGGCAAGGGCCCGATGATAAGAGCAGCGGGGGCGTAGACATGTGGTCAGCCCGGCGAACTCGCCGGTCACGAGAGGGGTCAGCATGTCAGACGGATATGGTGCGGCAGTGCCGAGCAACACCGCCACCAACGACGAGAGCAGCTCGCTGGAGACGGCGAAGAACGAGGCGGGCAATCTCAAGGACACGGCGGTGACCGAAGCGGGCCACGTCGCCGAGACAGCGAAGGGCGAGGCCAAGGTCGTCGCTCGAGAAGTCAAGACTCAGGCGAAGGATCTTTACGCGCAGACCCAGCGCGAGCTCAAGGATCAGGCGCAGGCGCAGCAGCAGCGAGTAGCAACCGGTCTCCGCTCGGTGAGCCAGGAACTGGACTCGATGACCGCCAACGCCGAGAATCCCGGGGTTGCGGCAGACCTCATCAGCCAGGCCTCCAGCCGGCTGTCGAGTGCCGCGAGCTGGCTGGGCGACCGCGACCCGGCGTCGCTCCTCAACGAGGTCAAGTCGTTCGCGCGTCGCAGCCCGGGCACATTCATCATCGGCGCCGCGATCCTCGGGGTCGTCGCAGGTCGCCTGACCCGCGCGCTCGCCTCCAACGTGTCCGACGAGAAGGCCGATGCGGCCGCACCCGACGGCCTGCAGGGATCGTACGCGAGTGCGGGTCTGCCCACGACGTCCGCAGAGTTGTACGCGACTCCGCCGACCGTCGAGGAGACGCCGGTCTACGCGCAGTCGTCGGCTGCAGTCGGCTCCGACGTACCGCGGGAGGATTTCGGCGATGTCCGATCCGACTCCGTCTGAAGTCAAAGCGGCCAACACCTCGCTGGGGGATCTCCTCGGTGAGGTGACCAGAGACCTGTCGACTCTTATCCGCCAGGAGATCGCTCTGGCCAAGGCGGAGCTGAAGGAGTCGGCCGGCAAGGCGGCCAAGGGGGCCGGAACCCTCGGCGGCGCGGCATATGCAGCCGGGATGACGGTTCTGTTCCTGTCGATCGCCCTGTGGTGGGCGCTCGGAACCCTGATCGGCAATGGCTGGTCCGGCGTCATCGTCGCCGTGCTGTGGGCGGTCATCGGGCTGATCCTCTATGTGATCGGCCGCAACCAGCTCAAAGAGATCGAGGGAGCTCCGCAGACCGTGGAGACCCTCAAGGAAATCCCCGAAACATTGAAGAGAAATGAGGAGAACCGATGAGCGATTCACCCGACGCGATCCGCGCCGACATCGAGCAGACACGGCGAGAACTGGGCAGCGACGTCGACGCGCTCGCCGACAAGGTCTCACCCGCCAAGATCATGGACCGCCAAGCCGACAAGGTGAAGAACGCCTTCGGGTCGGTCAAGGACCGGATCATGGGCGCCGCGGATGACGCCGGTTCCGCGGTGTCCGGCGCCGGCTCATCGGTGGCCGATGCGAAGGACCGTGTGGTCGCCAAGGCTGAGGGCAACCCTCTGGCCGTCGGCCTGATCGCCTTCGGTGCCGGCCTGCTGCTGGCATCGCTGATCCCCGCCTCCGGCAAGGAGAAGGAGATCGCCGCCGGCGTCAAGGAGCAGGCGCAGCCGCTCGTCGACACGGTCACGGATGCCGCCAAGGAGGTCGGCGAGCACCTCAAGGAGCCCGCCCAGAACGCTGCCGCCGCGGTCAAGGATGCCGCCGCCGGCGCCGTCGACTCCGTCAAGACCGACGCGCAGTACGCAGCCGCCGAGGTCAAGGACCAGGCGCAGACAGCCAAGGACAACGTCACCAGCTGACGGGTCCGGATTCGCGGGGCGGAGGCGCATTGTGCGCCTCCGCCCCGCAGTCGTTCTGACGGGGTGCGGGACGCCTCTGTCGCGCCGACGGGCCGGCGCCGCTTTCTGGGGATACAGCCGTGCGACGCCGGCCCGGCGCTGTTGCGGCAACGCCACGAAGTGACGGTCCCCGGGGTCACGGGCGCAACTGATGCTCGCGACCCCAGTGACCGCAATACCTCGCAGTATCAAGACGCCCGACCGCCACTGGCATTACGCAGGCTCCGACGACGTTGCGAATTCTATCGATAAACGATATCTTTCTCACGTATTCCGATAAAGGAGATGCGATGAGCAGACTTGTCATCCTCGCCCTGCGTGTCGTGATCATTCTCACGCTCGCAGGCACGCTGTTCGTGCAGGTCTGGATGGTCCCCGTGATCTGGCGAGACCTCGAGGGCACGCCCGACCTGTTGCGCGGCGCCCTGGCGGTGGTGCTCGTGCTCGGAGTGCTTACGCTTCAGGTCAGCGCCGTGTGCGTCTGGCAGCTGCTGACGATGGTTCGCCGGGGGTCGGTGTTCTCCGACGCCGCGTTCCGGTATGTCGACATCATCATCGGGGCGATCGCGGCAGGCTCCATCCTCACCTTCGTGCTGGCGGTGATGCTCGCACCGGGCGACGCGGCTCCCGGCATCGTCGGGCTCATCTGCGGAGCATCCCTCATCATCGCCGGTGTCGCGCTCATCGTCTTCATCCTCAAGCTTCTGCTCAAGCAGGCGGTCGCCCGCGAGGCCGAGGCCGCGCACCTGCGCTCCGAGCTCAACGAGGTGATCTGATGACGATCGTCGTCGACATCGACGTCATGCTGGCGAGAAGGAAGATGGCCGTCGGAACCCTCGCCGAGCGGGTGGGCATCTCGCCCGCCAACCTCGCCGTGCTGAAGAACGGTCGAGCCAAGGCGGTCCGGTTCACGACCCTCGAAGCGCTGTGCGAAGCTCTCGCCTGCCAGCCGGGCGACCTGCTCCGCTGGGAGCCCGACCCCGCCGCGCGGCCGGCTCAGCTCGGCGCGTCGACCGCGCCGCCGAAGTAGACCTCGACCGCCGCGACTCGGCCTCCGACGACCCGCGATGCCTCGACGTTGCGCCACCGCGTCCCGTCCACGCGGTACTCGTAGCGGTGCAGCACGGTGCCGTCGACCTCGGCGATCTGCAGCGTCTGCGACGGCCCGTCGAAGTGGTCGGCCGTCGGGCATGCTAAACCGCCGGGATTGCGGTCACAACGCCCGCCGCCGCATGCCTGACGACGAGGGGTCCGGCGGCATGGCGTGGGCCCTGGCACAGGCGCCCGGTGCCGATCCATCGACGCGGCATCCGACGCGACCACCGGCGCTGTCCACCGAAGTGAGGACAGACAGCATGCCGCCGCCATGCCTACGCTGAATCTGGAAGATGTGTCACCCGCTGACGGGCGAGCTGCCAGGTTCGGGTCCTCGCAGCCGCGAGCACTCAGCGGAAGAGAGACCCTCGGAAACCCCCAGTTCCGAGGGTCTCTTCCGTTGCCCGGCCGGGCCGGTGGGGGTGGGGGCGGGTACGGTCCCTTCCATGGCGGAGAGGGTCGAGGCGTGGTGGGCGCGCCGTCAGTTCTCGCGTGGCGCAGACGTGCCGTACCCCGTCGGCACGTACCGAGACGCCTGGGCGCCGTTCCCGATGCTGATCCGGCAGTACCACCCCGAGCTCAACGGCGGCATCACCTTGACGCAGATCCCGCCGGCGGCGGATGTGCTGCTGCTCTGGCAGTGCGAAGCGGGGCATCTGTTCGCGGCGACGCCGACCGAGCAGCGTGCCCGTCCCGGTCGAGAACGTCGCAGGTCGGCGTGGTGCCCCGAGTGCGCCACTCTCGCCAAGCCCCCTCATATCCGCCCAGCGAGTTCGACGCGCAAGTCGCCTCGCCGCCCCGAACGTGCGCTGTGCGCCAAGACGCCGGCGGTGCCGGTCGGCGAGCCGTTCGTCAGTGAATGCGCTCCCCGACCGGCATCCGCGGTCGAGGCGCGCCTGCGCGCCGACCTGTTCGAGCGACTCGGTGTGACACCGGGGTTCAACGCGGTGCGCGTCGGCAGAGCGTTCTTCGACCACGTCGAGGTGTGGCCCGACATCCTGCTCCCCGAGCTGCGCATCGCCGTCGAATACGACAGCACGGGCCGGTTCGGGCTGGAGCACGTGGGCAAGCGTGAAGACGCCGATCGGCGGAAGGACCGACTGCTGCGGTCCGCCCACTGGGAGGTGGTGCGCATCCGCACCGGGAAGCTGGAGAAGCTCGGGCCGCATGATCTCCAGCTGTCCGGACTCGGCCGCACCGCCGTCGATCGCCTGTTGGACACCCTGCGCGACATCCGCGGACCCCTGCTGATCGACGCATACCTCCGGTAGTCGGTGCTGGAGCACGTCGGATGCATCCGGTCAAGGAGGTGCGCGAAGCAGTTCCCGGCCGCAGAGTGGACAGTGAGGTGCGCGCCGGCGCACAGGGTGGAGCAGGGCGATGGGTGATGTGCGCGATGACTCGGACGACGCGGCGGTGAAGGGCTCGGTGCCGGCGGGCGGCGCCGGAGCCGATTCGGGGTCCGTCGAAGCGGTCGAGATCGAGGAGGGCGACAGCGCGCCCATCCAGAACGTGTCCTCGGGCAATGATGAGCCGGGAGTGGGCACGCGCGGTTCGGGCGATCGGATGGAGCGCGGTGACGGTGACAAGCGCTGATCCGACCGCGGCGGAGCGTTCGTTCCATCACCGGGTGCTCGTCATCGGCGGCGGGAACGCCGGGCTCTCGGTTGCGGGGCGACTCCGACGGATGGGCGTCGCCGACATCGCCGTCATCGAACCGCGTGAGAAGCACCTGTACAAGCCGCTGTTCTCGCACATCGCCGGCGGCCGGGCTCGCGGCAGCGAGGCGGTGCGCGATCAGGGTGCGGTCACGCCGAAGGGAGTCACGTGGATCAAGGACGCCGTCTCGACGATCGATCCTGAGTCCAGCAGCGTCCGCCTCACGTCCGGGAGCGCGGTCACCTACGACCACCTGATCGTCTGTCCCGGCATCCAGAAGAACTGGGACGGGATCCCCGGACTCGAGGCCGCCATGGCGTCGCCGCACGGCGCTTCCAACTACGAGCTCGACCTGGCTGTCAAGGCGTCCTCGCTGCTGCGCAACCTTCGACGCGGCACGGTCGTGTTCAGTCAGCCGCCCGGGCCGGCGTCCTGCGCCGGCGCCGGCCAGAAGCCGATGTACCTCGCCTGCGACTACTGGCGCGCAGTCGGCGTGCTTCCCGATATCCGGGTGATCATGGTGGTCCCCGACGACACCGTCTTCGGGATCCCCGAGATCGATCGCGAACTGAACCGGAAGATCGCCGAATACGGCATCGAACTGCGCACCCGCAGCGAGATCCTCGATGTGGACGCCGAGAACCGGGTGGTGCGCATCGGCCGGGCCGACGCGGAACCCGAGTCGATTCCCTACGACGCGCTGCTCGTGGAACCGCCGCAATCCGCACCCGGTTGGCTCAAGACCAGCGGCCTCGCGGCTGTCGGGGATGAGGGCGGGTTCGTCGAGGTCGATCCGGAGATGCTCCGGCATCCTCGCTATTCCAACGTGTGGGCGCTGGGCGACGCGGCGGCGACCCGCAACTCGAAGTCCGGCGGCGCGCTGCGCAAGCAGACTGTCGTGGTCGCGAAGAATCTCGGGGACGTCCTGCACGGGCGCATCCCCAGCACGAAGTACGACGGCTACTCGGTGTGCCCGTTCACCGTGTCGCGGTCCACGGTGGTGTTCGCCGAGTTCGACGACCATTACGCGCTGAAGCCCACCATCCCGTTCTGGAAGGGCCTGGCCCGCGAGCGTCGCCTCACGTGGGTCTTCGACCGCCACATCCTGCCCTGGGTGTACTGGAACATGATCCTCAAGGGCCTGGCCTGAGAGTCGAGAGGAGCCCCATGAGCGATGGCGAAGACCACGGGAGTGAGCAGACCGGCGCCGAGCGGGCCGCCGGGACCGAGATGACGGATGAGATGAAGCGGCGCGATCAGCTGCTGCGCGCAGCGGGGTCAACCGAGGCGGATGCTGCGCCGAGGATCGATGTCAGCAAGCGGGACGGCGTCACGCGGATAGACATCGCGCCGGACGCGGTCGTGCGTCCCGGTCCCGGTCCCGGCGCCTGACCGCAGTCCGGCGGAGCGGGACTCACGCGGCGTGAGCCACGTGGACCCGGCTGAGCAGTGCCTCGCTGACAGAGACCTCGTCACTGAAATCCAGGGTCAGGCCACCGGAGGAGTTCGCCGCGTTCGCGAGTTCTCGAAGCAGTGTCGGATCGATCTCGTCGGGCTCGGATCCGGCGAAGACGAATCTCAGCGGAATGGAGGAGTGAAGCCAGATCGTCGTGCGTCCGCCCGGTTCGCCGTCGCGGTGGCGCCAGCTGAGGGTGAAGCTCTCGCTGCGTCGGAGTTTCGTCGTCGCCACGACTTTCAGGTGCGCGAGAAGCCCGTCCGGTACATCGATCGGCTGGTCGGTGTTGCCATAGAAGATTTTGCCCATCTCGTGCTCCCGCGCGCTCCAGGTCCAACTGTTCGACCGCCATATTACTAGGTAGACTAGTAATCAAACAAGTGAGACAGTGAGGATTCGACCACGATGAGCGACCGGATCAGGACAGACTCGGATGCCGCCGCCCGAGGGCGCCGGATCCTCGAAGCGCTGCGGCTGTACCAGGCGGCAGACGCCGCCATGCGCAGAAGGACGCGTCAGGCGATGTCGATGAGCGAGAACGACGTGCTGGTCCTGCGCTTCCTCGTCCGCGCACGCGGCGAGGGGCGGACGGTCACCCCTACGGACATCGCCCGGTACCTCGGGATCTCCACGGCGTCCACGACCGCGCTGATGGATCGGCTGGAGCAGTCCGGCCATCTGGAGCGCACCCGCCACCCCAGCGATCGTCGCAGCGTCCTGGTCACCAATACGTCTCAGGCCGACGACGAGGTCCGGCCCACCCTCGATGACATGAACGAGCGGATGATGGCCGCCACGGCGGGCACCACTGACGCGGACGCCGACGTCATCGTCGCCTTCCTCGAACGCGTGCAGGCTGCGGCGGACGAGGTCGCCCCGGTTCTGGCGGAGGTCGACCGGTGAACTGCGCCCTCGTGGTGGAGCAGAGACGCGCGTAACGTCGGGATCATGGAGAATCAGAAATCCCCGGATGACACCCACGATGGCGCACCCACCGGCGGTGACGAGACGACCGAGGACCAGTTGGAGGCGGACAACGAGGTCGAGGCGGACACCTTGAAGACCCTCGATCCCGACGCGCCCCCCGCCTGACCTTCAGGCCGCGGGTACGCGGATCAGCAGGCTCGACGGATCGACCCAGGTCTTGAAGGCGAGAGCTTCACCGAAGCTGTCGCCGTCGAGTTGGATCTGCTCGGCGCGGCTCAGCCGCGCGACGAATTCCTTGCCCTTCAGGTAGTTGAGAGCGCGCACTTCCTTCGTCGCACCCATGAGCTTGCGACCGGCGCTCGTCCGCCGGAGGACTCCGTTCTCCCACACGATCTTCGTGGCGATCTGCACCCATCCGAAGAATCCCTCGGGGCGCAGCACCACGATGTCGAAGATGCCGTCGTCGACGGATGCCTCAGGCAGGAGCAGGATGTTCGCGGGCAGCGATCCGCAGTTTCCGACCATGACCGTGTGGGCTCGCAGCGATCGGGCGCGGCTTCCGTCCAGGCTGTAGCGCAGGCGCAGTCGGTTCTTGTCGCCGAGCGCCTTGGCGATCGCCTGGACGTAGGCCAACCAGCCTGCCTTCGCCTTCAGATCGTCGTCGGTGTTCGCGAGCATCTTCGCGTCCAGCCCCAGGCCGGCCATCACGAGGTACGCGTACCGAGTCGTCCCCTGGTCGTTGCGGATGTCGATCAGCGCCATGTCGATGGCCCGGTCCTGGCCGGCGAAAGCCGTGGCGAGCGAGTTCTCGGGATCGTCCAGGGTCAGGTCGAGGTTCCTCGCCAGGAGGTTTCCCGTGCCGGACGGGAGGAGTGCCATCGGGATGCCGCTGCCGCGCATCACTTCGGCGATCGCCCGGACGGTGCCGTCCCCACCGGCGGCGATCACGACGGTCGCCCCGGACTCGAGGGCCTCTTTCGCCTGCCCTGTGCCGGGGTCTTCCTCGGTCGTCTCCAACCACAGCGTGGGGCCCCAGCCGGCCTCATTCTCGGCCGCCTCGACCTGCGGTCGCAGGTCATCGACCTCGAGCTTGACGGGGTTGTAGATGAGGGCGGCGCGACGCTGCGAGGAGGACTGCTTCTGCGAGGGCGAGGGGTCGTTCATGGTCTCCATTCCGGCGATCAGCCGTCGAGATCGAAATTCAGGGCCGGATCGGTGCGCTCGGCCGGCGTGATCACTGCGGACGGGCGCAGCAGGCGCCCCCGGCGATCGAGCTCGGCGACCGCCTCGCCGTTTCCCTGGTCGTCCGCCCCGTCGGCGGCGGGCACCGCGTACAGCTGGCTGGCGGGTCCCACGAGGAACTCGGCGGCGACGAGCGCGCCGCCCTCGGCGATGACCGGCACCGACACGACGTCCGAACTCTGGCTGTCGGCCAGTGCCTGCGCGTAGCGGAGAAGTGCCTCGCACACGTCGTTGGGCATCAGGACGGACCTGCCCGTGTAGTTGAGCGTCATCATCACCCCATCATGGTCGTCAGCGGGCGCCGGGCGCAGGGCTTGCGCATCGGTGGCACCTGTGCAGACCGGGCGGAGTACGTTGTCAGTCATGCTGACCACACTCACCGGTCCGATCCACGGGACCGCGGACCCCCGCCTGCTCGAGACCCTCGCACCTCTGGCGGCTGCGGTGAACGGCGACCCCGAGTACTCGTTCCAGGCGGCGGCATACCGCAACGGGGCGTGCGTACTGGATATATGGGGCGGTCGGCATATGTCGGGCGACTCGATCATCGTGCCGTATTCCGTGACGAAGAACACGATCGGACTCAGCATCGCGCTGCTCGTCGAACGAGGCCGGCTCGACCTCGACGAGCGTGTGTCGTCCTACTGGCCGGAGTTCGCCGCAAAGGGAAAGAAGGACGTCACCGTCCGGATGCTGCTCTCGCACCAGGCCGGTCTGCCACAGGCGCAGCCCGTTCTGGCCTGGGAGGAGATCCTCCACCATCACGCCGCCGCAGACCGCCTCGCGGACACCCGGCCGTTCTGGCAGCCCGGGTCGGCGTTCGGTTACCACGCCATCACGATCGGAAACCTCGCCGACGAGCTCGTCCACCGCGTGAGCGGCCGGACGCTCCACGAATTCTACGAGCAGGAGATCCGCCGGCCGTACGACATCGACTTCTACCTCGGCCTGCCGGCCGGCATGGAGCAGCGGCGGGTTCCGGTCCTTCCGATGACCCCACCCGTCACGCTGCCGGCCGCGTCCTACATGCCACCGCTCCTGTTCGAAGTCATGGGCGGTGCCGGCCCGGACGTCGACCTCGCCAACGACGAGCGCAGCTGGCGCTTCGGCCACCCGGCCGGGTCGGGGATCGGATCGGCCCGGGGGCTGGCGAGGCTGTTCGCCGCAGCCGTCACCGGTGTCGACGGCGGTCCGCCGTTCCTCAGCGCTGACACCGTGAGCGTCGTCGGCCAGCAGCAGGTGCGGGGATACGACGAGGTGCTCGGGCAGGCGCACCGCTCCCATTCCATCGTGTTCCAGAAGCCCACGCCGGGGATGCCGTTCGGCGGCCCGCGTGCGTTCGGTCACGACGGCGCGCAGGGATGCTTCGCCGGTATGGAGCCCGACACCGGATTGGCCTTCGCGTATACCGTCGCGCGGGGCCCGTGGCCGGGAGGCGCCGACCCGAGAGCGTTCAGTCTCATGGCAGCGATCGGCGACTCGCTGACGGAGACTGCTGTTCGGTGAGGACGACGAGTCGTTCGGTGGCCCGGGTCATGGCGACGTAGCGATCGACCGCTCCCTCGATGCCCGAGCCGAACGCCTCGGGCTCGATCAGCACCACCAGGTCGAATTCGAGTCCTTTCGACGTCTCGGCGGTGAGTGATCGCACGCGAGGCGCACCCGGAAATGTCGGATCGCCGATCACGCAGGCAATTCCTTCCGCATGTGTGTCGAGCCAGTCGTCGAGGATCGCGTCCCGTTGCGATGTCGTTCCATGGTGAACGGGGATGCCCGAGCGGCGAACGGATACTGGAACGTTCGCGTCCGGGATCTCGGCCCGGATGACGGGCTCGGCCTCGGTCATGATCTCGATCGGAGTCCGGTAGTTGACGGTCAGGGTGGCCACCTCGATCGGGGTGAGCCCGATGCGTTCGAGCCGCTCCCGCCAGGTCTCGGCGAACCCGTGTCGCGCCTGAGCGCGGTCTCCCACCACGGTGAAGCTGCGGGACGGGCATCGCTGCAGCAGCATGTGCCACTCCGCGTCGGTCAACTCCTGCGCCTCGTCCACGACGACGTGTGCGAACGGGCCGGCGAGCAGGTCGGCGTCGGTGTCGGACAGCGTCTCATCCGCGAGACTGTTCCATGCGTCCTGCCCGCGGAGCATCGACATCACGAGCATCTCCGAGTCGTCTGCCGCGATCAGGTCGTCCACGACCCTCTCCCGGAGCTGGTGCTCGGCGGCGAGCGCGGCGTCGCGCTGTCTGCGTCGCCGCGACGCAGCCGGATCGCCGATCCGCTGCCGAGCGGCATCCAGGAAGGGAAGGTCGGACAGCGTCCATGGTGCCGCGGAATCGCGCTGAAGCGTTCCGACCTCGGAGCCGGTGAGCCACGGCGCGCACCCGCTCAAGTACGCGGGGACAGTCCACAGATCTCTCACGACGCCAGCCGGGTCGAGCACCGGCCAGGCCTTTCTGAAGCGACTGGTCAGGTCGTCGTTCTGGGCCAGCGACCGGCGAAGGAGGTGTGGCGGCACGTCGTCGTCGAACCGGTCGATCACGATGTCCAGCAGCGCCTCCCAGACCTGATCGCGGGCGTCGTTGTGCGGGACGCCGGGTTCCGCGGCATCGAACGCCTCCGCCCAGTCGTCCGCACCGAGCCAGGCGTCCGCCCACGGCGTCGCGATGAGCGTGTCCTTCGACGGCGGGACCTCATGGAATCGGACGGCCGTCTCGATCGCGCGCACCAGCTCGCCGGACGATTTCAGCCGGGCCACCTCCGGGTCGGTCTCGGCCCCCGCCCGCCCACCTTCCAGGACGAGGTCCCGCAGGGTGCAGATCTGCACGCTCTCCTCGCCGAGGCTGGGAAGCACGTCGTCGACATAGGCGAGATAAGCGGGCGTCGGCCCGACGAACAGCACGCCCCCGCCTCCGCGGGCGAGCCTCGGGTCGGAGTACAGCAGGTAGGCGGCGCGGTGCAGGGCGACCGCGGTCTTGCCGGTGCCGGGTCCCCCGTCCACGACGAGAGCCCCGCGTGACCCGGCGCGGATGACGGCGTCCTGGTCGGCCTGGATGGTCGCGAGCACGTCGCGCATCCGGCTCGATCGACTCGTGCCGAGACTGGCGATGAAGGCGGATTGATCGTCGAGAGCTGCGCGTCCTTGGAGGGCGTCGAGCGTGAACACCTCGTCCCAGTAGTCGCGGATGCGCCCGCCGGTCCAGCGATACCGGCGCCGGCTGACCAGACCCATCGGCTTCGCGTGCGTCGCGGCGAAGAACGGCTCGGCGGCCGGCGAGCGCCAGTCGATCAGCAGCCGGTGGCCTGCTCTGTCGGTCAGCCCGAGGCGGCCGATGTACACGGTCTCGCCGCCGTCCGCGACGACCATGTGTCCGAGGCACAGGTCGAGGCCGAAGCGTCGCAGCGTGCCCAGACGCGAAGTGAGGCGGTGGATGTCCAGGTCTCGATCCAGCGCCTGCTGTCCGGCGCCGGCGGGCTGTCTGAGTGCGGCATCCAGGCGGTCGGACAGCTCGGCGACGGCGTCGTCGAGGCTGCTCGCGAGAGCCGCGAAGTGGCGCTCGTCTGCGGCGATCAGCGCGGAGTCGGATTTGCGGGCGAGTCGGTCGGGAAGGTCGAACACGCTGGTGGTCAGGGATTCCACGTCTTCAGCTCCGATCTGGACGCGTGAGCCGGGACGCGGCTCACGGCCGACCAGTATGCGCCCGGGACGGGGCCTTGCGGCAAGCCCCGGTCGGGCCGATATCCTGAGAGTGGAAAGACGTCCGGCCGGTCAGCCGAGTTCGACGTTGTACGAGCGGATCCTGGCGATTCTGCCGCCCTCGAACTCGTACAGGTCGCACGATGAGACGAGGGAGCGATCTCCGTCCGGCGCGAGATAGTCGGCCACGGAATCGACGACGACGGCGTCGCCCCCCGCCACGACGACGAACCGCGTGAACTCGGTGCGGACGTCGGCGAGCCCGGCCTGGGTCTCGCGCAGTGCGTCGACGACCGCCGCGCGACCCTCCAGGGTGACCTCCCCGACCAGGTCCCACTCGACACCGTCTGCGAGGTATGGGATCACTTCGTCGAAGCGGTGGCTCGAGAGCGCCTCAGCGAGGCGTTCCGGCGGAGGGATCGGTGCGTCATCCGGGCTCATAGGGCCGAGTATGCGGTGGGGGTGTCCGGGTGGCAAAGGGCTTGACTCGGCGCGCACGGGCGCGATGTCCGCCGCCAGGCCGAATCGATGAACGAACCCGGATCCTGGGTTGATGGAGCCGGGTGCGGTGCGCGCCGACCAGGAGTGATCCCGGCCGGCGGCACACCGAAGGGTCGGGGCTACGCCTCGACGTCGCCGCGCCAAGCGCCGGTCTCGGCGCCGCGGCCCTCGATGAACTCCTTGAAGTTCTTCAGGTCCTTCTTCACAGCGTGCGAGCCGGCACCGACCAGGGATCCGACCTTCTCGAGCAGACCCTCGGGCTCCCAGTCCAGCTGCACCGTCACCCGCGACGACGTGTCGCTGAGCTTGTGGAACGTGACGACGCCCGCGTGCTCGGTCTCTCCGCCGGTGCTGTTCCACGCGACGCGCTCGTCGGGGTGCTGCTCGGTGATCTCGGCGTCGAACTCGCGCTCCACCGGGCCGACCTTGACCTTCCAGTGGGTGTGGGTCTCATCGAGTTGCGTGATCGACTCCACCTCGTCGAGGAACTTCGGGAAGCTCGCGAACTGGGTCCACTGGTTGTAGGCGACTCGGACGGGAACGTCGACGTCGATGGTCTCGATGATCTGCACCATGGGGTGTTTCCTCACTTCGTTTTCGGGATTCTTGGGACCGTTCCATTCAGCAGGCTGGAACCGGCTTCGCGGAAGGGGTTGACACATCGTCGGCGAAAAGACATGGCCGGCGGCGGCCCGCGGGTCCCGCTCAAGTGCGCGTCGCCCGGGTCTATCGTGAGCGCATGAAACAGACCGAGCAGGACACAGCCGGGATGCGCGTCGTGTTCTGGACGTGGACTGTGCTGATCGCGGGCGGGCTGGCGGTCATGATCATCCTCCCGCTGCTGGGGCGCTGACGTGCGGCGCTTCCTCCGCGACAACGGGCTCAGCCTCTTCTTCCTCGGGCTGTTCCTCGCGGCGCTCATCGGTCAGTCGCTGGTCGGACATGCGAACAACAACGAGGAGCTCGTGCGCCACGGACAGTCGGCGATCTCCTACGGCGAGTTCGTGACGTCCTCAGCGTTCCTCGTGGACGTCGCCGAGAACTGGCAGTCGGAGTTCCTGCAGTTCTTCCTCTTCATCTTCGCGACGGTCTGGCTCGTACAGCGCGGGTCACCCGAGTCGAAGCAGCCCGGCGACGCGGGCACCGGCTCCGATGAGGAGCAGCTGGTCGGAGCCGCCGCGCGCCCCGACTCGCCCAGCTGGGCGCAGGCGGGCGGATGGCGTCAGGCGGTGTACTCAAACTCGCTGCTGCTGGTGATGGGAACGATCTTCCTGCTCTCCTGGTTCGCGCAGTCCCTCGGCGGCGTCATGGTCGCCAACGAGGAGAACGCCCAGCACGGGATGCCGGCCCAGACGTGGCTGGAGTACGTCGTGTCGCCCGAGTTCTGGAACCGGACGCTGCAGAACTGGCAGTCCGAGTTCCTCGCGGTCGGCGCGATGGTCGCGTTCGCGATCTATCTGCGACAGCGCGGCTCCAGCGAATCCAAGCCGGTCGGCACGCCGCACCACGCGACGTCGGTGGAATCCGAGTAGCCGGGGGCTCACTGCCCCAGCGCCGCTCGCAGGCCGATGGCATCCCGCACGGCATTGCCCCCGCCGTCGTTGTTGAAGTACGCGTAAACCTGCCGCCCTTGCGCCTCCCATTCGCGGATGCGATCCGCCCACCAGCCGAGATCCTCCGCCGAGTACGAACCGGCGTACAGGGCGCCCTGGTCCGGCCCGTGCAGCCGGATGTACACGAGGTCGGACGTTGCTCGCAGGATGCAGGGCAGCTCGGCGCCGCTCATCACGCAATACCCGGTGCGGTGCCGTTCGAGCAGGGAGAACACGGCGTCGTCGACCCATGACGGATGCCGGAACTCGACGACCGGCCGCATCCAGGCGGGCACTCGCGCGAGGAACCAGTCCAGCCGCTCGTCGTCGCGCTGCATCGTCGGAGGCAGCTGCACGAGGAGCGGCCCCCGTCGCCCGGCCAGCTCGTGCAGGCCCGTCGTCATCCGCTCGATCCACTGCTCGGGTGCGTACAGGCGGCGAGCGTGGGTGAGCCCGCGGGGCGCCTTGACGGTCAGCTCGAAGCCCTCCGGGAGTCTTCGGCGCCACGATACGAAGGTCGAAGCGGGCGGCCAGCGGTAGAAGCTCGCATTCAGCTCCACGGTGTCGAAGACCTCGACGTACCGGGCGAGGCGGTCGCGAGGCGGCATGCCGTGCGGGTACAGCACTCCGGCCCAGTGGTCGTAACTCCACCCCGACGTGCCGATCCGTGCCATGAGCGACGAGTCTTCAGCCCGCACCCACCTGCGGCAAGGCCCTTGCGCGCACCGGCGCATCCCCGTATGCAGGCCGCTAGACCGACGGCGTCGTGGTTGTCAAGGTCGGGCAGTCCTGACGCCCGGCGTTCTAGCCTCCTGAGAGGAGGTCGCACCCCACATGGCAACCGCGCAGATGCCGGCGTTTCCGAGCCCGATGCACGCCGGGAACGTCGTTCTCGAGTACCGGTCACCCGGCGCGGCGCGGCGTTGATGCCGCGCACCGTGCTGATTCCCGGGTCCTCCGAAGACGCACGGGTCGTGGCAGCCGTGGATGCCGCGCGAAACGTCGCCGGACTGGGCACGGACGTGCGCGCGACGTTGGCGTGGTGCGTCGAGGTGGGCCGGGAGGCTCCCCCCGTCGGCGGGGGCGGAACCCGCGAGCTATGGGAGCTATTGGCGTCGACCGCAGCGCTCGACGTGTCCGCTGCGCGCATGCTCGAGCCGCACCTCGACGCACTGAGCATCCTGGACCAGGCGAGCACCGAGAAGGCCGATGATCGGCCGGACCTCGAGCGGGTACATGTGCGCCCCGGATCGACGTGGGGGGTGTTCGCCGCGGAAGCGGCGGGCAAGCGCCTGCAGGCGGTCCGCGACGGACACGACTGGCGGCTGCGCGGCACCAAGCCGTGGTGCTCGCTGGCCCAGCACCTCACGCATGCCCTGGTGACGGCATCCGTCGACGACGAGCGCCGCGGGCTGTTCGCGGTCGACCTGCAGAGTGCGGGCGTGCGCCCGCACGGCGGGCCCTGGTTCGCCCGCGGCCTTCCCGACGTCGTGAGTTCGGATGTCGACTTCGACGATGTTCCGGCGGTCGCGGTCGGCGACGGCGGCTGGTACCTCACGCGTCCCGGCTTCGCGTGGGGAGGGATGTCGGTCGCGGCCTGCTGGTGGGGTGCGGCAGTCGGTCTCGCCGACGCCCTCATCGCCGCGGCGAGCTCGGAACGCGCGGATCAACTCGCTCTCGCGCACCTCGGCCGAGTGGATGCGGCGCTATGGGCCGCCCGCGCGGCGCTCGCCGAAGCCGCCGACCTCATCGATGAGGGCCGATCCGCATCCGTGGGCGACCGGCTGCTTGCGGAGCGGGTGCGCAGCGTCGTGGTCACCGCGGCGACGCTGACGCTCGCGGAAGCCGATGCCGCCCTCGGGCCGGCGCCCCTGGTCGCGGACGAGTCCCATGCCCGTCGGGTGGCAGACCTCCATCTGTATCTTCGCCAGCACCACGGTCCGCGCGACTCCGCGCGGATCGGGCGCGACGTCGTCGCTGCGGCGGGTGGCTGATGGTCGCCTTCAGCCATCTCGACGACGGGACCACTGAGGATGTCTGGCGCGACGACGGCCGCATCCGGACCGCTCGTCCTCTCGATGACGACTTCGACGAACTGCTCGTCGTCGCGGCGCACCCGGACGACGAGACCCTCGGCGCCGGGGGTCTCATCCGACGCGTGCACGAGGCTCGGGGGAACGTGACCGTGGTCGTGGCGACGGACGGCGAGGCCTCTCACCCGAATTCGCCGTCGCACTCACGCACCGATCTGAGCGCATTGCGGCGCGAAGAAGTGGTCCGTGCGATCCATATCCTCGCCCCCGAAGCCCGCGTGCTCTTCCTCGGTCTGCCGGACGGCCGGCTGCGTGAGCACACCGCCTCCCTGAAGGATGGGCTGACCGAGGCCGTGCAGGCGCTCGCCGCGCCGGCGGACCGCGTGCTGATCGTCGCGCCGTGGTCGGGCGACGGACATCGGGACCACCGGGTCGCCGCCGAAGCCGTTGCGCGCGTCGCGAATCGGTGCGGATTGCGGCATCTCGGATACCCGATCTGGCTCTGGCACTGGGGTCGCCCGGAGAACGTGGCGTGGGACGACGCCGTCGTGCTCGCGCTCACACCGGGTGAGCGTTCGATCAAGGCGCAGGCGCTGCGAACCCATGCGTCGCAGATGCAGCCGCTGTCGGATTCGCCCGGCGACGAACCGGTCGTCTCGGAGGCGATGCAGGCCCACTTCGACCGCGACACCGAGCTGTTCTTTCTCGAGGAGCGCGACGCGTCCGAGTCGCTTCCGGCGGCGTGGTTCGAAGACTTCTATGCCCGCCACGACGACCCGTGGGGATTCGAGACCCGCTGGTACGAACAGCGCAAGCGCGCGCTGCTGCTGGCCAGTCTGCCGTCGCAGCGGCTCGGCCGTGTGCTGGAGATCGGCTGCTCGACCGGTCACGTCACCGTCGAGCTCGCGCCGCGCGCGGACCTCGTCCTCGGGCTGGATCCGTCCGCCGCGGCGGTGGCGGCAGCCCGCGCTCGGCTCGGCCCAGTGGAGCACGTGACGTTCGAGCAGAGCGCGGTGCCCGGCGACTGGCCGCCCGGGACGTTCGACACCATCGTCCTGTCGGAGGTGGGCTACTACCTGTCCGAAGCCGATCTGCACCGCACGATCGAACTCATCGAAGGGGCTCTGGACGCGAGCGGCTGCGTCGTCGCCTGCCACTGGCGGCACCCGGTCGCGGAGTACCCGCTGACCGGCGACGAGGTTCATCGAGCGCTGAGATCGGTTCACGCCTGGGAGACGCTCGCCTCCCATGAGGAGGAGGACTTCGTGCTCGAGGTGTTCTGTCGCCGCCCCGCGATTTCGGTTGCTCACCGGGAGGGGCTGAGTTGAGCGCCCCGTCGATCGAGGCCGTGATCATCGTCGTTCCGGTGCACGATGAGCAGACGCTGCTGCACCGCTGCCTCGTCTCCCTGACGGCGGCGATCGCGCGGGCGGGCGTACCGTGCGAAGTACGGGTGGTGCTGGACGCGTGCACGGACGGGTCGGGCGAGATCGCGGCGACGCACCCGTTCGAGGTGGTGGTCGCCGAGGCGAACGCCGTCGGCGCAGCGCGGAGCCTCGGCATCCGATCGGGATTGCGATCGCTCACGGCGACGCCGTCGGATCGAGTCTGGATCGCCAACACGGATGCCGACTCGAGCGTGCCCGCGAACTGGCTCAGCGTCCAGCTGGACCTCGCCGCAGCGGGCGCCGACGTGGTGGTCGGCACCGTCCGTCCCGACTTCGATGACCTCCGTCCGCCTCATCAGCGGCTCTGGCTCGACACCCACACGCCGGGCATGCCGAACGGGCACACGCACGGCGCCAATCTCGGCCTGCGGGCCAGCACCTACCTCGGTGTCGGGGGTTTCAGCGATGTTGACGAGCACGAGGACGTGCTGCTGGTCGACGCGTGCCGCCGTGCCGGTGCCGCGGTATGCGCCACCGACGCCGCCGAGGTGCTCACGTCCGGGCGGTTCATCGGCCGCACACCCGGCGGATACGCGGGCTACCTGCGCGACCAGGACAGAGTGCTCCAGATGGAGCGCCTGCTGCGGGCCTCGCAGCGGGACGCCTCATGACCGCGGGCATGCCGGTAACCGTCGCGGACGACATCGTCCTGGCGCGGATTTCGCCGGACGACGCGGGTGAGGTGCTGACGATCCAGCGCGCCGCGTTCGTCTCGGAGGCGCTCATCTACGGCTCGGTCGACATGCCCCCGCTGGTGCAGACCCTCGACGAGCTCGCGGCGGAACTTCGCCACGCGGACGGGTGGGTCGCGCGTCTGTCCGGAAGGCTGGTGGGGGCGATCCGCACACGGGAAGCGGACGGACTGCTGCTGATCGGACGCATCGCCATCGCGCCGGACATGCAGGGCTTCGGCATCGGGCGAGCACTCCTGGAGGCCGCCGAGGCCGACTCCGACGCCGAGCAGGCCGAGCTGTTCACGGGAAGTCTCAGCGAGGCGAACATCCGGCTCTACGAGCACTGCGGGTACGTGGAGACCGAACGGGTCGAGAAGGGTGACGGCATCCAAGAGGTGTTCCTGCGCAAGGATCTCAGGCGCCGAACCCGTACCGACGACGGAGATCCGCCGCGATCTGCCGACGGGAACCCTGACTAGGGTGGCGGGTATGGACCAGCAAGAGGCGCGCGTACCGACATCCACCTCGCTGTCGGCGTGGCTGGACAAGCTCGCGGAGGCTGACGGAGCGCCCGGGGGCGGAGCCGCGTGCGGTGTGATGCTGGGGCTCTCGGCCGCGCTGCTGCGCATGGTCGCCGAGTACACCCCGGACGACGAGCGGGCCACCGAGAGCGCGGAGCGCCTCGTGGCACGGCGCGCCGATGCGCTCGCGGGTGCAGAGGCCGATGGGGTGCGTTCGGCCGAGCTGGGCGCTGCCCTCGCCTTGTCGACCGGGGATCCGGCTCGCGACGAGCGGGTGCGGGCGACCGCCGTCGGCGCCGCCCGGTCGTCGGTGACCCTCGGCGACGTCGGCGTCGAACTCGTCGATGAACTTCGCCTGCTGGTCGAGATCGGCAACCCGCACCTGGCTGCGGATCTCGCCGTCGCCGGTGAAGCGCTCGCCGCAGGCATCGCCGGTGCCGGCATCAATCTGCGCGCGAACCTGCAGCTCGCCCACGCCCACGGCGGCGACGAGGGTCTCGGTGCGCTGTACGCCGACGCGGAGCGACTGCAGACGGCTCGGGATGCCGCGGCCCGGCTCGCCGCGGACGAATCGCGCCGCTTCGATCGCCGCTGAGTAGACACTCCGACGCTGTCACCCTCGCGTCGGTCCGGTGAAGACCGCATCCGGATCGGCCATCCGCGCGACCAGGTCGTCGCCCACGAGGAACAGCTCTCGCGCGTGCTCATTGACGGTGACCGGACCGTAGCCGACGCGCAGCCCGAACATCGCGCGCACCTCGGGCCAGCCTTCCGAAGCGCGGATCAGGCGGGCGCGTTCGCCGAACGGAAAGCCGCGCTCCGCGCCGTAGCGGCGCATCCGCTGCGGCGAGTCGTAGTCGGGGTCGTAGGTCATCGCGACGATCGTGCGACCGTCCGGGTCGGAGCGCGCCAGTCCGGCAAGTCGAGTGATCGTGAGTGAGCACCGTGCCGGGTTCATGCAGCGGGTGTAGAAGAACGCCATGATGCTGTCGTGACCGGCGAGCAGGTCGGCCATCGTCGCCGTCGCGCCGGCCTGATCCTCGACCCGCACGCGGCGCAGCGTTCGCAGGTCCAGCTCGAGCGCCGGCGCCTCGGTGCCCACGCCGATCCGCCTCGCGGTGGTCTCACGGATCTCGCCGAGCACGTCGAGCAGCTCGCCGCGCACAGTCCGCATCCACGTCGGCGCGACGACGCCGGGCTGCCACCGGACGTAGACATCCGCGGTCGCGACGCGGTCAGCCGCCTCCCGCAGCAGTCGGGCCCACTCCGCTCCGGCATCCGCACCCATGCCGCGCACCGCGCGCGCCGCACCGGCGAGCACGACGGGGCTGGCACTCGTGCGCAGCTCCTCCGCGACGATGTCGATCGCGTCGTCGGGGATCCCGCGCGACTCGAACGATGCGAGGAGGTGTGCGCGCACGCGCTCGGCATCCGCCGTCGACAGTCCCGCGCTGTGTGGAGCTCCCTCGCGCAGCTGCGCGGCGGTCACCGGCTGGGCGAGCAGCTCGGTGATCAGGGCCTCGACGTCGCGCGGCATAGGTTCACTCCGGAACCTTCGGCTCTCGCGCCTCGGTGAATCGATCGATCGAGGTCTTCAGCGACCGCGAGCCCGTCTCGCCCTTGATCCGTTCGAGATCCTCGCGGAACCGGTCGTCGTCGACCACGTCGCCCGCGCCGGGCGTGAACGCCATCGCGGACAGGGCGGTGGTCCGCAAGTGCTCGTCCTCGGCCTCATCGAGCACCATGTCGCGCGCGACGTCCGCGAACCGCTCGGGCGATGCCGCCTTGAGACTCATGGCGGCAAGCTCGCGCACCGCTGTCCGCTCCGTCTTGTCCGCCGAGATGGATGCCAGCAGCTCGACCGATCCGGGGTCGCTCGCGAGCGCGCGCAGCGCCTGCTCCCGCACGCGGGCGCCTCCGCTGCGGGCGAGGTCGCGGAAAAGAGGGGCTGAATCGCCGTGCTCGTCGCGCGCGAGGAACCGCGCCGCCGTCGCGGCCGGCAGGAGCGGCTTGCGGGTTCCTTCGAGGCTCTCCTTCAGCAGTCGCTGGCCGACTTCGTCGTTGTCGAGGCTGAGGCGGTCGAGTGCCATGTGACGCAGTTCCTTGTGCTCCGACTCCGCCAGCTCCCGCAGCCGCTCGACGAATTCGGCATGGAACGGCGCGAATCGCACCGGCTGGAAGGCGGCGCCTCCGAGGCGTTCGAGCGCGATCAGGCGCAGCGACAGTGCGGCGGACTCGTCGCCCAGGATGTCCAGCAGCAGGCGGGCCGTGCTCTCGAACGTCTCGGCATCCAGAAGCACCTGCTCCAGGTCCTGCTCCGTCATCTCCGCAGATCGGGCCGCCTCCACTTGACGGGCGGTGCGTGCTTTGGGCCGGGCTCGGCGCTCTTCGGTCAACTCGGCCACGAATGCTTTGCGCAGCGCTTCGATATCGGTCTCGTCGCTCACGGCGTGCCTCCGGTCATCTGGAACGGAACGTCGTCGTAGGCGTATCCGAGATGCGCACCCGACACGGTGCCGAGGTAGTCGATCGTGTCTCTCACGCGCGGACTCACCCCAGGAGCGTCCGTCATCGGCGAGGCCGCAAGGCCGCCGCCCGGGGCGGTCGTCGGTCGCGGCGACTGCAGTGGGCCGCTCCACGGCCACAGCCGGTCGCCCAGGCGATGGCCCGCGTTCGCGGATCCGGGCACGAACGCGCGCGCGACCGCGGGATCGTGCCGGCGGAACGCCCACTGCCACTTCGCCCAGAGCCGATCGACATTGCAGTGCAGCAGGAAGAAGAGCGGATCCTGCGGTGCGGTGCCCGGGTCGGTGATGACTCCGCGCAGGTGCGACATGTGCGCCCGTCCGTGCGGGTTGCCCTGCATGATCGCGAACGGGCCGAAGTCCGCGGCGGGCGAGCCGCCCAGCGCGAGGGTCTGCTGCTCGGACCGCACACCGGCAACGGTCAGCGGTCCGACGCCCGGCCCGCGTTCCACTCCGGGCAGATTTCCGCCGACCCATCCGGTGAGGGGGTTCGACGGCGTGAACTGGACGCGGTCCTGGGGGCCGGAGACGCCCATGAAGGCGCGAGTGAACACGTTGGGCGCGGCCGCGTCGAACCGCCAGTACGGCAGTGAGACCTCGCCGTCGATCGCCTGGAGCTCACGTTCGAGATCGAGCAGGTAGATGCGGTGCCAGGGCAGGAAGCCGGGCCCGCCGTGCGCCTCCCGGTCGGGCGCACCGGCGACGTGCATGTCGCGGAAGTCGGCGAAGCGGCCGTTGGCAGACCCGTTGAGCGTGGCGAGCGCGCGCAGGAAGCGACCCCGTTCGGCGGAGGTGAGTGCGTTCGCGTTCTTGCGCACGCGGACCATCGTCGGGCGAGAGCCCAGCAGAGCGCCCGTCACCCGATCGCGCACCTCGATGACGACGTCACCGAACCGCGTGCTCGCGTTCGGAAAGGCCCCGCCGACCCACACGGTGCGTGCGCTTCCGTCAGCGGGGATGCTGAGCTCGAATGTCGGCGAACCGGCGTGGGTGAGGCGGTCCGAGAACAGCAGTCGTCCGCCGCCGGCGAGCGTGCGGGCGGAAACGGTCACCCCCAGCGGATCGCCGCCCGGGACGGGCGGCGCCGAGGCGAACCGGACCTCGGTCGGCCGCCACGTCACGAAGGCGCGACCACGGTCGTCGTTGCGCGGAAACGTGACGCTGACGCTCATTGGCTCCCCGATGCCGCTGGCTTGCCCCCGGCATCAGGGTAGCGCCGCGGGCGGCGTCGGTCGAGAGCGGCGTGCGCGGCACGCGGAGGAGTCCGTTTCCGGTGCCCCCGCGTGCCGCGTCAGCGACAGCCGTCGTTCAGAGCGTGCGGGCGAACGGGTCGAAGTCGACCGGAACCGCCTCGATCGGCGCGACAGTGCTCTCGACGGGTACGAACTGGCCGATCGCCGCGGATTCCTGCGCCGACACCATGGTGTCGAGCACGTGGTAGCCGAGCTCGCCGGTGGCGCGGTGCGGCCGACCGGTGCGGATCGCGCGGGCCATGTCGAGCACGCCGAGGCCTCGCCCGACCACCACGCCCTCCTCCGGCACGTCGGTCCACGGCTGCTCGGCTACGGCGGCGGTGCCCGGGTCCGATCCGCGATGGCTGAACGGGCGTGTGATCGCCGTGCGCCCGGTGAACATGTTCGGGTCGGGGAGCACGATGGTGCCCTCGGTGCCCGAGATCTCGACGACCCCCTGCCGACGCAGCGGCGAGTCGAAGCTGAGGAACGACTGCGACTGCGCGCCCTGTTCGAAGCTCGCGAGCACGTTGATCGTCGACGGGACCTCGACCCGGAACTTCTTGCCCGCATCCGGTCCGACGAGGATCTCGCGCTCTTCGGTGGCCTTCAGACCGAGCGCCGCCACGGCGGCGACCGGTCCGAGAATGCTCACGAGGGTGGTGAAGTAGTACGGGCCCATGTCGAACAGCGGGCCGGCGCCGTGGTCGAACAGGAACGCCGGGTTCGGGTGGAATACCTCGGGCCCCTGGTACTGCATGCTCGTCTGCGCGAACAGCGGGCGGCCGATCTCGCCGCGCTCGATCGCGCGCTTCGCCGACTGGATGCCGGGGCCCAGGACCGTGTCGGGTGCGATGCCGAGGCGCAGGCCCGCGGCATCCGCCTGCGCGAGAAGCGCCCGCGCGCTGTCACGATCGATGCCGATCGGCTTCTCACTCCACACGTGCTTTCCGGCGGCGATCGCCTGCGACGAGATCTCGACGTGCACGGCCGGAACGGTCAGGTTCACGACGAGCTCGACACCCGGGTGGGCCAGGACGTCGGCAGTGGTGCCGGATGCCGGAATCCCGTGCTTCTCGGCCTGGGACGCGGCGCGGTCGGTGAGGAGGTCGCCGAGGATCAGCACCTCGATGTCGGGGAAGCTGTTCAGGTTCTCGAGGTAGGTGTCGCTGATGACGCCGACTCCGACGAAACCGACGCCGACGGGGCCGGAACCGACCGGTGCGAATGCGGCCATCAGACGAGTCCTCGAGCCGACAGGAACTCGTAGCCCGTGGTGACGCCCTGCCAGATGTCTCCGGGGTACGCATCGAACTCGATGATCGCGTACTCCGCGAACCGTGCAGCGTCGAGCGCGTCGGTGAGCGCGACGACGCCCTCACCTGCCGGCACCTGGTCGGTCGGGATCTCTCCGAGGCTGGGCAGCGGCTCGAGCGTCCCGTCCTTCACGTGCAGCGCGACCACCCGGTCGCCGAGACCGTCCAGAAGAGCGACGACGTCGGCGCCGCCCGCGGACGCCCAGTAGAGATCGAGTTCCAGGCCGACGGCAGGGTCGAGCAGCTCGGCGAAGACCTCGAGCGGGAAGCGGCCGTCGATCTTCTTCAGGAACTCCTGGTTGTGGTTGTGGTAGCCCACCTTGACGCCGTAGGTGGCTCCGATCGCGGCGGCGGCGTTCAGCGCATCGGCGGTCTTGGTGATCTCCTCGAGCGTCTCCCAGCGGTCCGGTGCCACGAACGGGTCGAAGACCGTGGTCATGCCGAGCTTGTTCGCCGCGGCGAAGACTTCCTCGGGCGTCGGGACGGCGATCGACGAATCGAAGGGGTTCTCCGTGCCGGAGGCGAGCGACGCGTGGCCGGTCGGGGACGAGATGCCGTGCCGGGCGAAGGCCTCGGCGAGCTCGTCAGCCCGGGAGACGAAGCCGAAGGCCTCGACGTTGCGGAACCCGATGGCACTCAGCTTGGCGAGAGTGCCGTCCAGATCGGCGGTCAGTTCGTCTCTCACGGTCCAGAGCTGGATGGAGATAGCCGGGTTGGTCATTGCGTTGTCCTGCTTTCTGCGTGGGCGTCGTTGCGCTGTTCCGACGGTAGCAGAAAAAACCACCACATGGAGGTTTTAGTTGCTAGTCTGACGGTCATGGCCGCGACACCCCCGACGCCGAGCGGCGCCCCGAAGCGCGCGACGGCGCCGCGCTCATATGCGAAGGGGATCGCCCGCCGGCAGGAGATCCTCGACCACGCCATCGAGGTGTTCGCCGACAAGGGCGCCGAGGGCACGTCGCTGCGTGCCATCGCGGAGAAGATAGGCGTCTCGCACGCGGCTCTGCTGCATTACTTCGGCTCGCGCGAAGAGCTGCTCGTCGAGGTCCTGCGAGAGGGCGAGCGCCGCCACGGCGATCCCCGAGATCGGGACGAGGTGGTCGGCACGATGGTGCGCGCGGCTGAGCGCAACGTCACCATCCCGGGCTTCGTGTCGCTGTACACGAGCATGCTCGCCGGCTCGCTCGAGGCCGACAAGGATCTGTCCCGGGAGTACTTCGCGACCCGGTTCGCCCGCATCCGCGCCGGGCTGGCCGAGCTGATCGCCGCAGGCCAGGCAGAGGGGCGCTACCGTCGTGGCGTCGAACCCGAGGCGATGGCGGCGCTCGTGATCGCGGCATCCGATGGTCTTCAGATCCAGTGGCTGCTCGAGCCGGACGTCGACATCGCGAGGAGTCTCGAGCTGCTCGAGCGGATCCTGGAGCCGTGACCGGGACCGAAGGCCGTCGCGCAACGTCGGGCTACGGTGGTGGGATGACCCCTGAGCCGGCCGCCCCCGTCCGCTGGATCGTCACCACCCAGGATGCCGCCTGGCGCGAGGTGCCCGGACCGGACGTCGAGCCCGTGACGGAGATGCCGAACGTCTTCGTGGTCGTGGATGACCCGAAGCAGCTGATCGAGGGATTCGGCGCGAGCTTCAACGAGCTCGGCTGGACATCGCTCGGCGTGCTCGAGCAGTCCCAGCGCGACGAGATCTTCCGCGAGCTGTTCGCGCCGGGGGTCGGTGCCGGACTGTCGCTGTGCCGCATGCCGGTCGGTGCGAACGACTTCTCGCGCGACTGGTACTCCTACGACGAGGTGCCCGGCGATTTCGCGCTCGAGCACTTCGACATCTCGAACGACCTCGAGACGCTCGTGCCGTTCATCCGGGCGGCGCAGGAGCAGCGACCCGATCTGCGGCTGTGGGCGTCGCCGTGGAGCCCCCCGAGCTGGATGAAGCGCAACGGCCACTACGCGGGTGCGCTGCCGAATCCATTCATGTCGAACGTGCAGAACGGGCTGAACCCCGACCAGGTCGGCCACGAGGGCACCGACATGTTCATCCTCGACGAGCCGCACCTGAAGGCGTACGCGCGGTACTTCGGCCGGTTCATCGACGCCTACCGCGAGCTCGGCATCCCGATCGGGATGGTGATGCCGCAGAACGAGTTCAACTCACCCCAGGTGTTTCCCAGCTGCACGTGGACGCCGGACGGCTTCGTCCAGCTGCTGCGACACCTCGGGCCGGAGATGGCCGCCCGCGATGTCGAGGTCTTCCTGGGCACCCTCGAACGTTCCGACGACCGCCTCCTCGGAGACGTGGTCGCCGTATCCGAGGCGGCAGGCTACGTCTCGGGACTCGGTGTGCAGTGGGAGGGCAAGGGCGCGGTCGCCGCGCTGCATCGCCTGCACCCCGAACTGCGGATCTACCAGACCGAGCAGGAGTGCGGAGACGGCCGCAACGACTGGAGGCATGCGCGACACGCATGGTCGCTGATGAAGCAGTTCTTCGGCAACGGCGCGAACGCGTACATGTACTGGAACATCTCGCTGCTCGAGGGCGGCCTCAGCCGCTGGGGCTGGACGCAGAACTCGCTGATCGTGGTCGACCCGGAGACCGCCGCCTTCCGGTACTCGCACGAGTACCAGGTGCTCAAGCACGTGAGTGCGTTCGTGGCTCCTGGCGCGCGGGCGCTGACCTGCCTGACCTACTCCGGCTATGACAACCAGCTCGCCTTCCTCAACCCCGACGGCAGCATCGTTCTCGTGATCCAGAACGACATGAGCGTGGAGATGCCGGTGCGGATCATGCTCGGGGACCGGGTCATCGCGCCGACGCTTCCCGCCGATTCGTTCAGCACGATCGTTCTGCCGCCCGTCGGCTGACGGCCGTCAGCGCCGCGGCTCGCAGACGACGACCGGGATCTTGCGTCTGGTCTTGTGCTGATACCGCGCATACCCCGGATCGGCCCCCACGATCGCGCGCCACAGCTCGTCGCGCTCCTCACCGGTCGCAGTGCGCGCGCGCAGGGCGAGCGTGCGGCCGCGCACCGTCAGCTCCAGATCCGGGTGCGACAGCAGGTTGAGGTACCACGACGGATGCCGCGGCGCACCGCCCTTCGATGCGACGAGCACGTAGCGGTCCGAGTCATGCACGGGCGAGGTGAGCAGTACGGTGCGGCGGGTGCCGGTGAGACGGCCGATGGTGTGCAGCTCGACGACGGGCATAGAGGCGAGCGTGGATCCGAGGCGCCCGCCCGAGAGGGCCAAGAGGGCGCGGTGCAGGCGGTTCAGCATCCGGTGCCGGAAGTTCCTGCGCTTGTCCGCGCCCGCCATGATCGAAGCCTAAGCGCCTCGGAGTGCCGATGCCGGGCCGGCCGCGGGTGGGCGGTCCGGAGCCCTATTGCGCGGCCAATTTGCCCCGAGGAGAATGTCGGCTGAAGTTCGGCTAGGCGGGGCGCACGGTCTCTAGAGAGGGGCCATGGTCATGGGGCGCGGTCAGCACGTCAGCGAGGAGGACTTCCAGAGCCTCCGGCGTGACTACAGCGATGCCACGGAGCAGTTCGCGGCGATGAACGAGGTGCTGACCGCGCTGGGCCGATCTTCGTCCGACCCGGACGCGGTGCTGGACACGATCGTCGAGAGTGTGCGGCGGCTGTGCCGATGCGAGGCGGCGGCGATCATGCTCGTCGATGGGGACCACTTCGTCCTGTCGTCGTCCCTGGGGTTCTCCGACGAGTACGTCGACTACGTCGGTGCGCATCCGTTCAAGCTCGACCGCGCCTCGCTCATCGGGCGGGTCACTGTGGACCGCCAGATCCAGCACATCGACGACGTTCTCACCGACCCGGAGTACGGCCGACAGGACGTCCAGAAGATCGTTCGATTCAGGACGGTGATGGCCGCTCCCATGCTCTTGGACGACGAGGCGGTCG
>NZ_DASUNI010000167.1:0-5075 GCF_036277215.1 Microbacterium sp.
ATTTCCGGTCTGGAGGACGAGTACCTCAACGCAACCGGCAAGCCGAAGCTCGTCTACGTTCAGTCCCCGGCCCCCGACCGGGATCCACGGCTCAGCGCCATGCTCGAGCGGATCCAATCCGATGGGCTGTCCTATCGCGGCTACGGAACTGCCGCGCAACTCTCCACGCTGATCGCTGACGATCTCGCCGTGCTGCTGAGCGAGCGGTTCGACCTCTCGGACGCGGGGCCTGATCCTTCCCGACCAAGCCGCCCGCTGCCGGCTCCGGCATCCCGATTCATCGGACGGCAACGCGAGAAAGCGAACCTGCGGGAGCTGTTGACCGGCGGAGACGCGCGCCTGGTCACCCTCGTCGGATCAGGCGGGATCGGCAAGACACGCCTGGCCCTCGAGGTCGGCGCAACCTTGGCCCAGGAGTTCGACGGTGTAGCACTGGTGTCGCTCGGCGAGCTGGCTTCGGCGGATCTGGTCGTGTCAGCGATCGCTTCGTCCCTCGGCGTTCCCGAGTCACCGGGTCAGCCGTTGCTGGACATGGTCATCAACTACCTCCGGGCCCGCAGGATGCTGCTCATCGTCGACAACTTCGAACACGTCGTGGCTGCCGCTGGAGTGATCGGACAGCTGATCACCAGCGCGGATCGGCTGGTGCTGATGATCACCAGCCGGGAACGGCTACGGCTCTCCGGTGAGCGCGTCGTCGAAGTGCCTCCCTTGGGCGTCCCGCGCGACCTCGACGACATCGACGTGCTGCAGCACTCCGAGGCGATCGAGCTGTTCGTCGACCGCGCGGACGCCGCCGGAGGGAGCCTCCACCTTGATCATGATCGGTTGCGCACCGTCGCCGAGATCTGTCGGCGGATCGACGGAATCCCACTCGCGATCGAACTCGCCGCAGCACGCGTCGCATTCGTGGGACTGGACGAACTGCTGCGCCGGTTGGATCACCGCCTCGGTTTCTTGACCAGCGGTCAGCGGGACGCCCCAGCGCGGCAGCAGACTTTGCGGTCCACCATTGCCTGGAGTCACGACCTACTGAGCGAGGCGGAACGGCGGTTGTTCGCCCGCCTGGGTGTGTTTGCCGCCGGATTTTCGCTGGACGCCGCGGAGTCGGTGTGCACGGACGAAGGGGTCCCTCCGGTTCTGGATGGCATCGCTTCCCTCGTGGACAAGAGCCTCCTGCGTACGGAGGACCCGCTGCTGGGGCAGCCGCGTTTCACGATGCTCCAACTGGTCCGAGATTTCGCGCTGGAACAGCTCGAGCTGATGGGGGAGTCGCAGCGGCTCCGGCGGGCGCACGCCGCCTATTTTCAGGATGTGGTGACGGACGCCGAGCCGGTGTTGAGGCGTGACCCGGGACCGGTGATCGAGCGATTTCGTGGCGACCGAGCGAATATTCGCAGCGCGGTCCGCTGGTCTCTCGACGTCGGAGAGGCTGGGCGCGCTGCCCGCATGATGGCTGCCATCTGGCCGCTTCTGTGGATGGCCGGCCAACTCAGCGAGGGTGTAGAGGTGGCGCAGGAGACGCTACGGAAGCAGGATGCGCTCAGCGCTGTCGAGCGTGCGCACGGATCCCTCGGTCTGGGGATGCTTGCCTTCGGGCAAGGTGACTACGACCGATCCGAGCCCGCGTTGGAAACAGCCATCGACCTCTACACCGAGATCGGCGATGCCCGGGGCGTCGCCACGGCCTCGGTGCCGCTGGGGTTGATCCGAGCCGTTCAGCAGCCGGACGAAGGCGAGGAACTCCTCACCCGCGCCGCGGACACATTCCGCGAACTCGACGATCCGTGGGGTGTTGCGTTCGCTTCGCTCAATCTGGGAGGTGCCCTGCTGCTTCACCACCGGTACGCCGAGGCCATCCCGCCGCTCGAGGAAAGCGTCAGGCTCGCAAGCGCCGTACGAGCTGACGTCTTCCTGAGTAACGCCCTCATCAACCTGGGCTGGATTCACCTCAGACTCGGTGATCTCGAGTCCGCGCGCGGGCGGCTGAGCGAGTCGGTGGAGCACGCGGTCGAACTGGACAATCGGGAAAGTCTGGCCCGGGCCCTCGACGCGCTCGCCGCCGTCGCCGACGCCGCGGGAGAGCCGGACTACGGCGCGGCCATGCTCGGTGCGGCTGAGGACGTCCGCCGCTCGATCGGAGCGAGCGTCTGGGCGACCGACCGAGAAAGCCACAACCAGACCGCGACTCGGCTCCGGACTGAGCTCGGCGACAGTGACTACGCGGCGGCGACCGATCGCGGGCGTGGGCTCACGGTCGACGAGCTGAGGGAGATGGCCGCGCCCAGCTGACGGGTTCAGCGCGCGATGGCTTCGAGGATGCTGTACCGGAACGCTGTTTGCGTCGTGCGCACGAGCTGCAGGTCTGCCCTGTCGAGGAGTTCGGCATACTCCGCTTCCGATCGCTCGCGACCATGAAGGAATACCAGCATGGTCAGATCAAGCTGACTGACGGCTTCGGTCTGCTTGCCGGGCGGGCGGATCAGTTCGACGAGCAGGACCGACGCCCCGGCGGCCATTGCCTGTCGACAGTTCGTCAAGATCTTGACGGCCGCGGCGTCGTCCCAGTCGTGCAGGATGTATTTCAGTACGTAGGCGTCGCCGCCGGAAGGCACTGACTTGAAGAAGTCGCTAGGCATTTTGGTGGCGCGATTAGCGGCAACCAGCTCGTCAAAGACGGGCTCAGTGTTGTCGATGACTTGGGGACTGTCATGAAGTACGCCAAACACGTCCGGATGGCGGTGCAAGATCGACGCGAGGATGGCACCTCGGCCGCCGCCCACATCGACGACCTTGCGATACCTACCGAAATCGTGGCCAGAGACGATGGCGTCGACCTCATCCTGGTCGTTGGACGAGGTCATGACGTCATTGAAGATCTCGGCGAGTCGAGGGTGGGCGTCCAGGTAGCCGAAGAACGGCTGTCCATAGATTCGTTCGAACGCCGGTTGGCCGGTCCGGACGCTGTCGGCCAATCCCGACCAGGAGCGCAGATACTCCTGGGTGGCGGTCCACGATGCTTGCCGTCTCAAGCTGTTCGGCGCCTGCCCCGGCAGTTCTTCGGCCAAGGCGGTGATCGAGTAGCGGCCGTCGGCGTCCTGCTGGACAAGGTCGAAGCCGGCCAAGGCACGCATCAGCCGCTGTAGCGACGGTGCATGCGTGTCGGTACGTTGAGCCAGCTCGCTGATCTCCACGGGACCGTCCGCCAGGACGTCGACAACGCCCAATTTGGCCGCGGCGAGCACTGCGAATGCTTTCTCGAACTCGTTGGTCAAGAGCCGCCGCAGATACGAGGCGGAAACGCCTGCGCTGTCGTCTGCGGTCACGCTCAACCTCCGACCTCGACCCCCTGCAGAGCGGAATCCTCCGCCATCTGGCTCAACAATGGCGGGATCAGAACGTAACGCGCAACGACAATCTGTTGAGGCTAATCGGTCGCCAGGCGGGCGCCGAAGGCGACGAGCACCGCTCCGGCGACCGCGTCGAGGGCCCGCTTGATCGGGCCGCGGAGAAGCAGTTCACGGACCCGACTGAGCACGAAGGCGTAGCCGGAAAGCCAGACGAAGGTCAACACGGCGAACATGCTGCCCAGCAGCAACGACCCGGCCAGGCTGCGGGCACCCGCGGGAACGAACTGTGGCAGCAGGCTGAGAAAGAACGCGGCCATCTTGGGATTGGCCAGATTGCTGAGGAGACCCTGGCGAAACGCCCGTCTCGGAGCATGCTCGCCCAGGACCGGCTGGCGCTCGTGGGCGGCTGAGCCGGATGGGGGAGAACGACGGACGGCCGACCACAACGACCGAAGCCCAAGGAAGATCAAGTATGCGGCGCCGAACCACCGAAGGGCCTGGAACGCGGGCGCCGAGGCGAGGAGCAGGCCAGCGATACCGAGGCTGGCGGCGACGGTCCAGGCCAACTGTCCGGTGGCGACGCCGGCCGCGGTCGCGATGCCGCCTCGTCGATCACCGGCAAGTGTGTTGCGGACCGTGAGAGCGGTATCCGGTCCGGGGACGCAGATGACCACGGCGGCGATGCCCAGGAAGGCCAAGAACTGTCCGGACACCGTCCAGGTGTAGCAGATCCAGTCCGGGGCGCAGTGAGGTGCGTGGCGGTCAGTCCGTCAGTTCGCGGCCAGCAGTACGCCGAGCAGGTGCTCGATGCGGCCGCGGATCTGGTCGCGGACACGTCGGACGGTGTCGAGGTCTTGGCCCGCCGGGTCCTCGAGAACCCGCTCGAGGGCGGTGATCACCGGGTTGAACGCCGCCGACACCGGCTGCCGCGCGAGGATGAGGACCGTCAGGGCCGCACCGGTAGCGAGGCTGCTCTCCAGCAGCTGCAACCCGACATCATTTGGGGAGAGTCGTTGCGCGGCGATCCCCGAGCCGATCACGGCGACCACCAGGAAGCCGGTGCCTACTGCCTCCGCCGTGGCCCGGCGAACGAGAGGCGAATTCACGCAGGTGCCGACGCGGGTTTGGTGGCACGCACGATGGCCGCGTGCATCTGCGGTGCGGCTTCGTGGGTGAACAGCACGGACGTGTCGCCGAAGCCGGCCTCGCCGAGCCCGTCCAGGTACTCCTGCTTCGCCCACGCGCCGGCCATGCTCCCCTCGAACGAGCCCCGCTCGGCTCGATCGGCGCTGGTGAGCTGGTCCTCGGCGACCACGTCAGACACCCCGATGCGGCCGCCGGGCTTGAGAACCCGGAACGTCTCGGCCAACACCTTGGCCTTGTCGCCGGAAAGGTTGATCACACAGTTCGAAATCACCACGTCGACCGAGGCGTCCGGCAGCGGCAGATTCTCGATCGTGCCCTTCAAGAATTCGACATTGGTGGCGCCGGCCTCGGCAGCGTTCGTGCGAGCCAGGTCGAGCATCTCGTCGGTCATGTCGACCCCGTACGCGAATCCGTGGGGGCCGACCCGGCGGGCGGACAACAGCACGTCGATCCCACCGCCGGAGCCGAGGTCGAGCACGGTCTCCCCGGGGCGCAGGTCGGCGACCGCCACCGGGTTCCCGCACCCGAGCGAGGCCAGCAGCGCATCCTTCGGAAGCTCACCTTGCTCATCGGATGCGT
>NZ_DASUNI010000168.1:0-3273 GCF_036277215.1 Microbacterium sp.
CATGCACCGAGCGTGCCGCGGGAGTGTTACATCGAGACTCGAGTTGCGTTAACGGCGGGTAAGGTCTGTGGTTTTGCCGCGGCATCCCGATGCCGTAGAATCGATCCTTGGTGCCTGCGCCCTGCTGGCCTCGCACCGCGAACGTGAGCCCTCCACTGGTGCGTTTGCTCATTCGGTGCGTTTCGTCTGGCCATCGGCCTCGCGCAACGACCGGGTGTCAAACCCCCCGGAGCGGGATTCACGAACATCTCCGTTCGAATCAAGAAAGCAGCACTATTGTGACGCGCACGTACACCCCCAAGGCTGGCGAAGCCCAGCGCGAGTGGCTTGTCATCGACGCCACCGACGTCGTTCTCGGCCGGCTCGCAAGCCACGCGGCAGCACTCCTCCGCGGCAAGCACAAGGCGACCTTCGCCAACCACATGGACATGGGCGACTTCGTCATCATCATCAACGCCGACAAGGTCGCGCTGACGGGTCAGAAGCTCCAGAAGAAGAAGGCCTACCGCCACTCGGGCTACCCGGGCGGCCTGAAGTCGGTCACCTACGAGGAGCTCCTCGCGAAGAACCCCGAGCGCGCTGTCGAGAAGGCCGTCCGCGGCATGCTCCCCAAGAACAGCCTGGGTGCGCAGCAGCTCACCAAGCTCAAGGTCTACCGCGGCGCCGAGCACCCCCACGGTGCGCAGCAGCCCAAGACCTTCACCCTCGACCAGGTCGCCCAGTAAGCGCCTCCCAGACTGACTAAGGACACACTCGTGGCGAAGATCGAAGAATCCACCGAAAGCAACTTCTCGACCGAGACCCCGGTCGACCAGACCGTCGTGGCCGCAGAGCGCCCCGTGCTCAGCGTTCCCGGCGCCGCGGTCGGCCGTCGCAAGCAGGCCATCGCCCGCGTGCGCATCGTTCCCGGCACCGGCGTCATCACCGTCAACGGCCGCACGTTCGAGGACTACTTCCCGAACAAGCTGCACCAGCAGCTGGTGAAGGACCCCTTCACCGTGCTCAACCTCACGGACGCGTACGACGTCATCGCCCGCATCTCCGGCGGCGGCCCCTCAGGTCAGGCAGGGGCCCTGCGCCTGGGCATCGCCCGTTCGCTGAACGGCATCGACGTCGACAACAACCGCGCCACCCTGAAGAAGGCCGGCTTCCTCTCGCGCGACGCGCGCGTCAAAGAGCGCAAGAAGGCCGGTCTCAAGAAGGCGCGCAAGGCCCCTCAGTACTCGAAGCGCTAGGTCGGAACCCCTCCGATGCCGCTGTTCGGCACGGACGGGGTGCGGGGGCTGGCCAACGGCCCCCTCACCGCCGACCTCGCACTCACCCTGGCCCAGGCGACCGCCGTCGTCCTGGGCCAGGGGCGTACGGCCGAGGCCCGCAAGGCCGCCGGCAAGCGGCTGACAGCCGTCGTCGCGCGTGACCCGCGCGTATCGGGCGAGTTCATCTCCGCCGCCGTCTCCGCCGGGCTGGCATCGTCGGGCGTCGACGTGCTCGACGCCGGCGTGCTGCCCACCCCCGCGGCCGCTTATCTGATCGCCGACATCGAGGCCGACTTCGGCGTGATGGTTTCGGCATCCCACAACCCCGCTCCCGACAACGGGATCAAGATCTTCGCGCGCGGCGGTGTCAAGCTCCCCGATGTGGTCGAGCAGCGCATCGAGCACGCGATGACAGGCCCCAAGCTCCAGCCCACCGGTGCCGGCGTCGGCCGCATCCGCCGGTTCGCGGATGCCGAGGACCGCTACGTCGTGCACCTGCTCGCCTCGTTGCCGCACCGCCTCGACGGGCTGCACGTCGTCCTCGACTGCGCGCATGGAGCGGCATCCGGAGTCTCGCCCGAGACGTTCCGCGACGCCGGCGCCCGGGTGACGGTCATCGGCGCCGACCCCGACGGACTGAACATCAACGACGGCGTCGGCTCGACGCACCTCGACTCGCTCGCGGCCGAGGTCGTGCGGCACGGAGCCGACCTGGGCATCGCCCACGACGGCGACGCCGACCGCTGCCTCGCCGTAGACGCGCGCGGCCGCATCGTCGACGGCGACCAGATCATGGCGATCCTCGCGGTGTCGATGAAGGACCGCGGACACCTCGTCGAGAACACGCTCGTGGCCACGGTCATGAGCAACCTCGGACTGCACCGCGCGATGTCCGACCAGGGCATCACGGTCGTGCAGACCGGAGTCGGCGACCGATACGTGCTCGAGGCCATGAACGAAGGCGGCTACTCGCTCGGCGGCGAGCAGTCCGGCCACGTCATCATGAGCGAGTACGCCACCACCGGCGACGGACTGCTCACCGGCCTGCACCTGATGGCCGAGATGGCGCGGCAGGGCAAGACCCTCGCGCAGCTCGCAGCAATCATGACCGTCTATCCGCAGGTGCTCGTGAACGTGCGCGGCGTGGATCGCTCGCTCGCCGCGAGCGACCAGGGCGTGGCGGATGCCGTGGCCGCCGTCTCTGCCGAGCTCGGCGATTCCGGCCGCGTGCTGCTGCGCCCATCGGGCACCGAGGAGATGGTGCGCGTCATGGTGGAGGCGGCCGACGCGGATGCCGCGCAGTCCTACGCGGACCGCCTGGCCGGCGTGGTGCGGGAGCGCCTCGCGCTGTAGTCCCCCGGCATCAGCGCTCGCGGCTTGGCGAGGTCCACCGGTCGCGCATAACTCCTGCATTTCGGCGCGCTCGTCTGGCCGTCGGGCCGGATTTCCGACCTGCCGCCCGGGGCGCGCTCGCGGATTGCAGGAGTTATGCGCCGTGACTCACGCGGCATGGCGGCGCGGCTTCCCATTGAAGGTCGCGACGGCGAGGTCCACGCTGGGTGCATCAGCAATTCCCCGAGTACGAAGGGACCGGGACCATGCCTCTTTATCTGTCGAAGTTCAGCTACACCGCGGAGACCTGGGCGAGGCTGGTGCACAATCCCGAGGACCGGCGGCTGGCCGCCTCGGCGTACATCGAGTCGGTCGGCGGCAGTCTCCACGGCTTCTGGTACGCCTTCGGAACCCACGACGGGTACGCGCTGTGGGAGGCTCCGAACAACGTCTCGATGGCCGCCGTCGCGCTCGCCCTCAGCAGCGGGGGTGCGCTGAGCTCGCTGGAGACGGTTGTGCTCCTGAGCGTCGATGACACCCTCGAGGCCCTGGGCAAAGTCGGGCAGATCCACTATCGCCCCCCGGGTGCCTGACCCGGCGCGGGCGTTTCGTCTCGGTCGCTGCGCTCCCTCGCTCAACGACCGGGGCGGTCGCGGCGCTCCCTCGCTGAGCGACCGGGGCGGTC
>NZ_DASUNI010000169.1:0-13420 GCF_036277215.1 Microbacterium sp.
GCCAAGGGACTGGACGTGCTGCGGCTGTTCGACGAGTCGGTGACCTCGCTGAAGCTGCGCGAGATCTGCGATCGGACCGGCATCCCGATGCCGACGGCGTTCCGGGTCGTTGCGACGCTCGAGGAGGGCGGTTTCGTCGAACGACTGCCCGACGGCGCGATCCAGCCGGGGGTCGCCGTGCTCACCCTCGGATCGGCCGCACTGCGCGGATCGAGCCTCGTGCAGCTGAGCGAGCAGCCGCTGCGCCATCTCGCGGAGGAGACCGCCGAGACCGTGAACCTCGGCGTCCTGGTCGGCGATCAGGTGCTCTACCTCGCGAGACTGCGCAACTCCGACCTCGTGACCGCGAACATCCAGGTCGGCTCGACGCTGCCGGCCGCCTACACATCGATGGGCAAGCTTCTGCTGGCGTATCTGAGCGAAGCGGAGCTCGCGCGCACCCTCGCCGAGCACGATTTCACGAGGGATGCCGGACCCAACGCGGCCCGATCGCTCCAGGAGCTCACGGCGCGGCTGGCCCCGATCCGCGAGCAGGGCTACGCACTGCAGGACGAGGAGGTCGCCGCGGGACTGCGTTCGGTTTCGGTGCCCGTCTTCGGCCGGGATGCTGCCCGCCCCGCCGCGGCGATAAACATCGCGGTCGCCTCGTCTCGGCACGACGTCGCCTCGCTGCGCGGGCCGCTGCTCGCGCGGCTGCAGCAGACGGCCGCCGACATCTCCTTGCGGCTGCGCTCGGCCTGACTCAGGCGCCGGCTCCGCAAACCGCGCGCCCGAACCCACATGCTCGCCGCGAGCCCATCCCCTCGGGCGCCGCGCAACGTGTGGGTTCGCCGCGAGTATGTGGGCTCGCCGATCGTCTACACGAGACTCCGGGCCGATGGGCGCGTTTGCCCGCGCCGTGGCGTTCCCGAACCTCGACACCACGGTGCACCTGTTCCACCGGCCGCGCACTGAGTGGATCGGTTACGACACGACGGTGGCTTTCGGAGGCAACGGCGTCGGCCTCACCCATACCGTCCTGCACGACACCGTGGGCCCGGTCGGCACGGCCGATCAGATCCTCACGATCCGGACGCGCTAGCCGTCCCCTTTCAAGTGGATGTCGTCAGCGGTGAGCACCACCTCGACGAGGGTTGTGCGCTCATCAGGGGTGTCGTTCGGCGAATGGAAGACCAGATAGCGCCTGCCGTTCGTCGCGCTGAGGACCATGCCGTGGCCGCCGTTGCGGCCCCACAGCGGCTTGGTGTTCTGAGTCCACGGCCCGAGAACACTTCCGCCCTCGGACGTCGCGACTCCCATCGCGTACCCTTCGTCACCGAAGCTCGACCAGAGCATCAGTAGGCGTCCGGACGCAACCCGAAACAAGAATGGCCCGTCGGTGAAGAGCGGATCCTCGGACAGATTCAGCCCAGGTGGCGGCTCGACGCCTTCGGGGAAACGCAACGGCCGGCTCCATTCGGCCGAGGACGCGGTGAACAGCAGTGCGGGCGCAGCCCCCGGCGTGCGCAGATCGTCTGAGAGTCGCATGGCGTGCATCTCGCCGTCTGCGATTCCGGGCGCTCCGCCACGGATGCCCTCGGAGCCTCGGCTGTACACCAGCCACGGCTGAGAGCGCTCGTCCAGGAAGAACGTGCCGTCCAGGCAGGGCATGTCGACCGGGGTGATCGGTCCGTCGCTCCACGGGGTGAACGGGCCGGTCGGCTCATCCGAAGCGAGGACGGCGACGCCACGGATCCCCGTATCGGACGAGGCGAACGTCGCGAACATGTAGAACCGACCGCGATACGGATGCACTTCCGGCGCCCAGTACTGCGTGTCCGACCAGAACCCCTCGGGCGGGCGGAATGCCGGAAACGGGCCGGTCCACGATTCCAGATCGGCGCTCGTGTAGCAGTCGAATCCGGTCGCGGGGCCTCCCCAGACGTTCTCGTCCGTAGTGCCGAACAGGACGTACGCACCGGGTGCCGACTCGAGAATGAAAGGATCACGGATCCGGATGTCGGAGAGCCGCATTGTGCTACGCCACCGCTACCGGGGCACGCCGGTGGACACCCGGCCCGACCACCTCGTCGTCTCGCCCGGGCAGCCGAAGCACCGCTTCCGCGCCCGCGGGCACCGTCACCTCGACGTCCAGCGCAGACCCGTCCAGGTCCCAGCGCACCGCGGCGAGGCCGTGCGGAGTCTGCAGGCTGGTCTGCGCCCAGGTCAGCCCACCACCGGGCTGGGGTGCGACGAGGATCCGCCGGTAGCCCGCTTCCAGCGGCGCGAGGCCTCCGACCGTGCGATGCATCCAGTCGGCCACGGCGCCGAAGGCGTAATGGTTGAAACTCGTCATCCCGCCGGGGTTGACGGCGCCGTCCGGGAGCATGGAGTCCCATCGCTCCCAGATCGTGGTGGCCCCCATGGTGACCGCATAGAGCCACGACGGTGCTTCGCGCTGCAGCAGCAGGGCGTAGGCGTCGTCGAGGTGACCCGTCTCGGCGAGCGCGTCGCAGACGAACGGCGTGCCGACGAAGCCGGTGCTGATCCGATGCCCTGCCGCCCGGACGAGCTCGGCGAGACGGCCGCCCGCGCGCTGCCGGTCGCGCTGGTCGAGCAGGTCGAACATGATCGCGAGTGCGTACCCCGTGGCGCTGTCGCCGCGAACGCGGCCGTCCTGGACGTAGTGAGCGCGGAAACCGCGACCGATGTCGTCGCGCAGGCGACGGAATTCCTCGGCGTCGGCCTGCTCGCCCAGTAACAGAGCCGTCTCGATCATCAGTGTGGCGGTGCGGTAGGCACACGCGGTCGCGACGACCTCCGCCGGCGCCTTCGACTTGCCGGGATCCTCCGGCGGGGCGTCCGGGTCGAGCCAGTCTCCGAACTGGAATCCGGAATCCCACAGTCCCTCCACCGAGAGGAGGCCCGCAACGGTGCGGGTGTGCGCCGTCATCAGCGGGTACGCGTCGCGCAGCGTCTGCTCGCGCCCGTACGCGCGCCAGAGCGCCCACGGCACCCACACGGCGGCATCCCCCCACACCGCGGTGGCGCCGGGCTCGGGGAAGTTGGTGTCGAGGTACTTCATGACGTTCGGCACGACCACCGGCACCGAGCCCTCCGGTGTCGCCCGACGCTCGAGTTCCATGTCGACGAGCCAGTCGCACAGGAAGGCCTCGACATCGCCGAGGAACGCCGCCGTGGGTGCGAAGACCGAGATGTCGCCCGTCCAGCCGAGGCGCTCGTCGCGCTGCGGACAATCGGTGGGGACGCTGAGGAAGTTCCCGTCCATGCCCCACACGACGTTGCTGTGCAGCTGATTCAGCAGCGGATCCGAGCACTCGAACGCGCCGATGGGGCGGATGTCGGAGCCGACGACGACGGCGGTGAGCGCCATCGGATCGAGGGCTCCCGGCCAGCCGGTGACCTCGACGTAGCGGAAGCCGTGGAAGGTCAGCGTCGGCTCGAAGAGGTCATCGCCGCCGCTCAGGACGAATCGATCGGTCGCGTCTGCGCGGCGCAGGGGACGGGTGCCCAATTCATCGTGCTCGAGCACCTCGGCGTGGCGCAGCACGACCTCGGTACCGGCCGGTCCAGAGACGCTTACGCGCACGAATCCGACCAGGTTCTGCCCGAAGTCGACGAGCGTCTTCCCGGAGGGCGATGTCCAGACCCGTTCCACGGCGCGTTCGCCCCGCCTGCGCACGGGCGGTGCGTCGGTCGGAGCGAGTCGGCTCGCATCGAAGTCGACCGCGTGCACGGCATCCCAGCTCGAATCGTCGAACCCGGGATGCCGCCACGAATCATCACCCAAGCGCGCGTCGATCGTCTGGCCCTTGTAGAGGTCGTCCGTGACCACCTCGCCCGTGCCGGCACGCCACGAGTCATCGGTGACGATGCTCTGCACGTGTCCGTCCGCGAAGCGGATGTCGAGCACGGCGTACGCGGCTCGCTCATCGCCGTACACCGCACGCTGGTCCGTGAACCCCAGCCAGCCGCGGTACCACCCGTTGCCCAGCCGCAGTGCGATCACGCTGCGCTCCACGACGGCATCCGTCACATCGTGCGCGACGAGGTGCAGGCGCCACTCGTAGCTCGTCCAGCCGGGGACGAGGAGTTCGTCGGAACTGGGGATGCCGTTGACCCACGCCTCGACCAGGCCCAGCGCCGTCGTGCGCAGGACCGCCCGCTCGACGGGGCCGTGGCCGTCAGCGAGCACGAACTCACGTCGCAGCAGCGGGGCCGCCTCGGTCGGGTTGTCGGGCGCGATCATCTTGGCGTTGGTCATCGCGATCCGTTTCTGGTCGAGGTGGCTTCTGCGTCGCTGTCTGCGACGAGCGCGCGAGCCGCCAGCTTGGCGACGAGGTCGGCATACATCAGCCGCATGTCGATCCCCGTGAAGACGCGGACGGTCGGCAGCTCGGGATCGGGATCACCGTACGACCCGTCATCGCGGATCGGCATCCGCGGCGCCGGATGCGAAGGCGACGAGGACGGCTCCGCGCGAAAGGTGCCCTGAAGGGCCGTCAGCAGCACGAGCGGGCTGTCACCGAGGACCGCGCATTCACCCAGGCTCGCGCCGAACATCCGCTCGACGCGATCGGTGAAAGTGCGCCATCGGTCGACGAGGTAGGACCCGAGAGGGCCCGAGGGCGCGATGTCGCGGCTCAGCTCCGCCCATGAAACGAGACACTGAGCGTAGGTGGGCTCCGGCACCTGCCAGATCGGCATGGCGGATCGGAACACGATCTGGGCGGCCAGGAGATCCGCGCTCGTGTTGAACTCCGGTTCCCGTCCCGGGCCGTGGTAACCATTGCCGCCGATCCACACCAACGTCAGCCGCTCCGCGATCCGAGGCTCGAGAAGGTAAGCCGTCGCCATTTCGGTCAGGCCACCTCCTGCCGCGTAGAACAACGGCATGTCGGTGTCATCGCGCATCGCCTCGCGGACGATCGCCCGGGTGGTGGCCGAGGGAGTCGGCACCGCGGATGGGACAAGCGCCTCACGTGCGCCGCGCATCGCCCGAAGCGGGCTGCCCGACAGCGCGAGCACCTCGTCCGCCGCCTCGACACCCTCGGCGACAGAGTCGCGGTCAGGCGAGATCATGATGTCCGGTAGGCGGGACGCGATCACCTGGACGACCTCGACGGAGGAGCACAGCACATGGTGAGCGAGTTGGAACAGTCCATCGGGGTCGCCTGCGAAGTCGTTGTCGATGATCACCCGGGCGCGTGCAGGCATTCCGATGCTCCAGTCCGTCTTGTGCTTTTCAGTCGCCGGTCAGCGAGTGATCCGGTGGACGAACTGAAGGGCCGCGTCGAACAGTGGTCCGGTGTCAGCCGTCCCCTGCCAGAAATGCCTGCCGCCTTCGACCGGGTGGAAGTCGACCTCTGCAGCGACGCTGCGGAGCGAGTCGACGAGGATCTCGCTCTGCCGGAACGGCACGTGCTCGTCGGCCGTGCCGTGCGAGATGTGAAAGGGCGGCGCGCCGACGTGCACCTGCAGCGCCGGGCTGGCCGCTCGCGCGGCATCCGATGATTCCCCCGCCGGCGCGCCGAGCCACCGCGCTTCACGGGTCTGGTCGGGGGGATCCCCCATGTCGTGATCGGCCATCGTGAACAGATCGGCTGGCCCGAACCAGTCCACGACCCCACGGATGTCGTCGCGGCGCAGCCCCGTCAGTGCCGCAAGCGTCGCCCCGGCCGAGACGCCCCACAGCACGAGACGCGAAGCATCCACACCGTGTTCGGCAGCATGCTCCCGCAGCCAGGTGATCGCGGCATCCACATCATCCAGTTGCGCAGGAAAGCGCGCCTCGCCGCTCAGCCGGTATTCGCACGACGCGATCGCGACGCCGGCTGCGACGATGCGATCGAACGATTCGGCGTCGCTGATCCCCGGCGTGAAGACCTTGCGGCTGCCGCGGAGCCATCCCCCGCCGTGCAAGAACACGATGAGGGGTGCTCCGGCGGCATCCGGGGTCCGCAGGTCGAGCGAGAGCGGACGAAACCCGACCGGCTGGGCGAAGTCGACCTCGAGGATCGAAGGCACGGGAGGGTCAGTCGCGGAACTGGAACTCGGGCATGAACTGCGTCCAGTACTTTTCGCCGGCCGCGCGCATGGTCGGATAGTCGGGAACGTAAACGCCCTGCGGCGCGGTCAGGTCGGTCTGCTGTCCCATCGCGTGGAAGAAGCGCTCGAACCCGGCGGTGCCGACGCCGAAGACCTTCGTCGTGTTGTGGATCTGGAACGCGTGCACGACGTTCGCGGGGATGAACGCGAAGTCACCGGTGGTCAGCGTGGTCTTGGTGTGATAGTCGGCCTGATCATCCATCCAGATGCTGATCTCGCCGTCCACGACGTAGAAGATCTCGTGCGTCTTGAAGTGCTTGTGAGCCGGGATGCGGTCGCCCTTGGGACCGACCATCGTGAACGCGCCGTACTGGTCGTCGGTCTCGTCGGCCGACAGCAGGATCGAGAACAGCTGGTCGAAGACCAGAGACTTCTCGCCCTCGCCATTCCCGAGGACGAAGGGCTTGGGAGCAGCCGGGAGGATACCGGCGAAAGGGACCTTATCGGGGTCGTCGGCGGGGAAAGTGGTCATGCTTACCTCCTTGTAAGAGCACGGCTGCCGTTAGGCAGATGGGGCGTCGGGTCGTTCCGAGGGCTCGCTCCACGTGACTCAAGTCTCGCTGGGATCAGCGGGAGGAGGAAGTTCGACATCCCTACCCGGCATTAGCCGCAGGCTAAGATCCGAGCATGGATGTGCCTATCCACGTGATCCGCTATTTCTGCGTGCTCGCCGAAGAGCTGCACTTCGGTCGTGCCGCTGAACGGCTGAGCATCACACCGCCCTCGCTGAGCCAGCAGATCAGCCGGCTCGAGCAGCAGCTCGACGTAAAGCTCTTCGATCGGAGCCCGCGCAAGGTCGAACTCACCCGCTACGGCCGCGAGCTGCTGCCCCTCGCGCGACGCGTTCAGGACGACCATGATCAGCTGCTCAGCTGGGGCCGCGCCCTGCAGCGCGACCGGGAGAGCCCGGTGCTGCGGGTCGGGGTCGTGGCCGCCGGGGCGGGCAGCCTGACGACGTCAGCCATCGCGGCGACGATGCAGGCGATACCCCGGGCGCGCATCGAGATGCGCCGACTCGGGTTCTTCGACGTCGCCGAGGACCTGGAATCGGGACGCGCGGACGTGGTGTTCGCGCCGTGGCCGATGCGTCTGCCGCCGCGCGTGCGAGCCGAACCTCTCTGGCGTGAGGCCCGAGTCCTGGTCGTGCGGTCAGACCACCCTCTCGCGGGTCGCGAGTCGATCTCGATCCTCGAGACGAACGACGAGATCTTCGTGGCGGTGGCCAAGGGCGTGCCCGACGTCGTCGACTGGTGGATCGTCGACCCTCGCCCGGACGGCTCGCGCCCGAAGCGCGGTCCGACCGCCGACAGCGTCGAAGGGCTGCTCGAGCTGGTCGCCGCGGGCGCCGGGGTGAACATCGCAGGCGAATCGGCCGGTCGGCACTACCGACGGGAGGAGCTCGCGTTCATCCCGATCCTCGACATCGAACCGGCGACCATCGTCCTGTGCAGCCTCAGCGACTCTCCCAACCCGATGGTCAATGCGTTCCGCGAGACCGCGCAGGCGCTGTCTCCGCTGGTCGACGCGACCTTCCACTGACAGCGACGGCGACTGCACCGGTAGGTCTCAGGCAGGGCGCATTCAAGCGACCGCCGCCGCCTTGAGCGCCTGCCACGCCTCGCGCCGACGCGCCTGCTCGTCGGGATCCGGCACCGGAGAAGCGGCCATGAGGACACGCGTATAGTGCTCCCGGGGATTCCGGATCAACTCGAGCGTCGGCCCCTCCTCGACGATCCGGCCGCGGTTCAGGACGATCACACGCTGCGCGAGGAACTCGACCACCGCCATGTCGTGGGCGATGAAGAGATACCCGAGGTCCGCACCTGCCCGCAGGTCCGCGAGCAGGTTCAGGACCTGCGCCTGGGTCGACAGATCGAGGGCGCTGACCGCCTCGTCGCACACCACGAGTCGCGGATCGGTCACCAGTGCGCGCGCGATGGCGATCCGCTGTCGCTGGCCGCCTGAGAACTGGCGCGGGTACCGCGCTTCGGAGCCCGGAGCCAGACCCACGGCGGCGAGCACCTCCTTCGCGCGGCGGGTCCGTTCGGGGCGTGTGACACCTGCCACCCGGAGCGGCTCCGTGAGCGCGTCGCCGATCGGACGTCGCGGATTGAGCGAGGAGAACGGGTCCTGGAACACAGCGCGCAGGTCACCCTGCAGTGCGCGGCGCTCTGCAACGCTCGCCCGCGTGATGTCGTTGCCTTCGAAGAAGATCTGACCGCTCGTGACGGGCTGAAGGCCGAGGATCGCCCGTCCGATGGTCGTCTTGCCGGACCCGGACTCCCCGACGAGTCCGAGCGTCTCGCCGCGCGCGATGGTGAACGATACGTCGTCCACGGCAGCGGCGGAACCCTTCTTGCCGTAGCGGACCACGAGGTTGCGCACCTCGAGTACCGGTGGGGTCGTGGCGGCCGGCGACTGTGCGTCTGCGAGTGTCATCGGTGTCCTCCGGTCGTCACGGGCAGCCGCCACTCTTCCTGCCGGCCGCGCACTTCGTCGCGGCGGACGCAGCGCACGGCGCCCCGGCCCACCGCGCGGGGTTCGAGCGGCACCGTCACCAGGCATTCGTCCCGCGCGAAGCGGCAACGCGGGGCGAACCGGCATCCGGCCGTCCATGAGCCCGGAAGGGGCACCTGACCCGGGATCGATGCCAGCCTCGTCGTGCTGTCGAGATCCGGGATCGCGTGCGGATCGGCGGCCAGCAGCGCCATCGTGTACGGATGCTCGGGCCGCACGAGCACGTCGCGCACCGATCCGGTCTCGACGATCTCGCCGGCGTACATGACCGAGACGTCGTCGCAGATGTCGGCGACGACTCCAAGGTCGTGCGTGACGAGGATGATCGACATCCCGCGCTCGGCGATGAGACCGCGCAGGAGCCCGAGGATCTCGGCCTGGATCGTGACATCGAGGGCCGTCGTCGGCTCGTCGGCGATGAGCAGGCTCGGCTTGCCCGCGAGGGCAAGCGCGATGGCGACGCGCTGCGCCATTCCACCGGAGATCTGGTGCGGGTAGCTCTTCAGCACGCGGGGCGTGTCCACGATGCCGACGTCGGTGAGCAGCTGAGTCGCGATGCCCTTGGCCTCGGACCTGCTGACGCCGCGCAGCCGCTTGATGGCTGCGCTCAGCTGCGAGCTGATCGTGAACATCGGGTCCAGAGCGCGAGTGGGCTCCTGCGAGATGAACGCGATCTCGTGACCGCGCACACGCTGCATCGTCCGCTCGCCGGCGCGCGCCAGGTCGGCGCCGTTCCAGCTGATCTCGCCCGACCGGACGGACAGACCCGGCGAGAGCAGGCCGAGGAGCGCGTACGAGGTGACGCTCTTGCCGCAGCCGGACTCACCGACCAGGCCCATCACGGTTCCGGGTCGCACCCGCAGCGAGACGCCGGTGACGAGAGCCGGGCCGCCGTCGACTCCGATCACGAGATCCTGCACGACGAGCTCACCGTCGGCGCGGCGAGCCGCCGCAGGGCTCAGGGCGGCATCCAGTTCTTCGATCGCGCCGGCGCTGGCGGATTCGACGGTGGACTCGACGCCGGACGACAGCTCGGCGACGGGGATGACGTCATGCGCCGGCGATGCGTTGCGCGTCGGGTCGATGTTGCTGGAGGGGATCGACGCATCGCCGATCATCGTGAGACCCTCCTGGGCCTCGTTGCCGACCGCCTCGCCGGCGGGCATGTCGTCCGCGAACGCGGACGCGGAGATCTCGGTCTCGGGCGTCCTGCTCTTCTTCCGGCGGATCGCCACGAGCGGCGGCGGCATGGCGGACCCACCGGCGAGCACATCGGCGAGGGCGTTGGCGGCGATGATGGTCAGCGCCAGCACGCCACCGGTGGGCACCATCATCCACGGCTGCTGAAAGATGAAGCGCGATGCGGCCTGGATCATGCCGCCCCAGGTGGGCTCCGGGGGCTGCGGGCCGAGCCCGATGAACGCGAGTCCGGCCAGCATGCCGATGCCGACACCGAAGAGCAGCACGAACTGGACGATCACCGTCGATGACATGTTGGGCAGGACGTGCCGGAGGCTGGCACTCATCGGACGCACGCCGTCCACGGCTGCTGCCTCGACGAACAGCTGCCGGTGCAGCGACTTCGCCTGGCCGTGGAAGACGCGGTAGAGCGCGCCGAACAGGAGGAGGCCGAACATGACCATGACCAGCGGCATGTTCGTGCCCACTGCGGCGATGAAGGCCAGGATGATCACGGTGCCCGGCAGCGACAGCACGATCTCGCTGACGCGGTTGATCAGTCCCTCGCCGCGCCGGCTTCGTGCGGCCCAGAGCGTGATCGGAATGGCGATCACGATGCCGACGACCGGGACGATCAGGGCGGTCAGCAGGGTGGGAGCGGCCGCGGTGACGAGACGGGAGAGCAGGTCTCGTCCCAGTTCGTCCGTTCCGAGGATGTGCTCGAGCGAGGGACCCTGGAGCACCGCGGTGAGGTCCTGTTCCAGCGGTCCGTAGCGCAGCCACAGCGGGCCGGTGACCGAGGCGAGGAGCAGTCCGATCAGCCAGATGAGCGACAGGACGGCAGCGGGCGATCGGAGGATGCGTCCCCCTCGGCGACGCTCGGTCCGGCGGACGCGGAGGATGGACGTTGTCGAAACGGTCATGAGGCACGCAGCTTCGGGTCGAGTGTGCGGTTGAGAAGCTCGAGGGCGAGGTTCACCAGGACGACGACGACCGTGGCGACGAGCACGAGCGCTTGGACGAACGGCAGGTCCGCGGACCCGACGGCCGCCTGCATCGCCTGACCGATGCCGGGGAGTGCGAACAGCACCTCGATGACGACCGAGCCGCCGAACAGCACGATGAACTGGATGGCGACGCTCGCGAGAATCGGGAGGCTCGCGCCGCGGAGTGCGTGGACGTAGATGATCTTGGTGGTCGGTGTGCCGAGAGCGCGCAGGGTGCGCATGTGCTCCTGCGTCAGCGTCTCGCTCATGGACGCGCGGGTCTGCCGGGCGATGCCCGCCGCCGAGACGATGGCGATCGTCACCACCGGCAGGATCAGCGACTTGAGCCATGCCTCCGGGTTGGTGGCGAACGGCACGAATCCGGTCGCGGGCAGGAGTCGCAGCTGCACCGAGAAGAAGTACACCAGGATGACGCCGACCCAGAATGCGGGCAGCGAAAGGAGGATGCCGGACAGCGCGGTGATCGCTCGGTCGACGGCCCCGCCCCGTACCGCCGCGACCACACCCATGACGATGCCGACGATCGAGCTGACGAGGGTGCCGAGCACGGCGATCGCCGCGGTGACCGGCAGGCGCTTGGCGATGTCCGGCCCGATCGGGCGGCCGTCGATCAGCGAGACGCCGAGGTTGCCCTGCAGCACCTGGCCCAGCCAGTTGAGGTACTGGACGATCCACGGCTCGTACCAGCCGATCGTCACGTTGTAGGCGGTGACCTGCTCGGGAGTCGCCGACTGTCCGAGTGCCACGCCTCCGGGCGTCGATCCCGACAGGTGCACCAGCACGAACGCGATCCACGTGGCGATCAGGATCGTCAGGACGGCGAAGCCCACCCGTTTGAGTACGAAGATGACCATCAGATCTCCCAGTGAGGATCCCGGTGCCGACCGTTCTGGAACGGTCGGCACCGGAGTGCGATCAGGAAGCGGGCTGGACCGTGGCCAGGATCGGGAACGGCTCTGCGCCCGGGAAGGTGAGCTCCGCGACCTTCTCGGTGTTGTACGCCCACGGGGAGAGCTGGTTGTACAGCGGGATGAGCCAGCCGTTGTCGACGATCGCGCGGTTCAGATCGGTCAGCGCCGTCTCCTGCGCCGCCTCGTCGTCGCCCGCAGCGGCGTACGCACCGGCAGCACCCTGGATCTCGGCGTTCTCCGCGCCGTGGAAGTTCGCGAAGCCGAACAGCACGCCGAAGACGTTTCCGGCGGGGTTCGTCCACGTGAGCGGGATCGGACCGCCGAGGGGCTGGGTCTGAACGGCCGCGAACAGCTCCTCGGTGGACGACGCGTTCTTGAGGGTCACCTCGACGCCGATGGCCGCCCAGTACGGCTGAAGAGCCTCGAGGTCGCGCTGGCTGCCCTGGTTGATCGTGAAGTCGAAGGCGAATCCGTCGGGGTAGCCGGCTTCTTCGAGCAGAGCGATCGCGGCGTCGGGGTCGTAGGCGTACTCCTCGTCGAGCTCGGGAAGGAACCCCGGGCTGTCGGTCGGGAGGGCGTTGGCCGTGGGGATCTCGCCCGGGTGGACGGCGTTGACGTATGCCTCGCGGTCGATCGCGATCGAGAGCGCCTGCCAGACGCGCGGGTCCGCCCACTGCGGTGCCAGGCTTCCGTTCTTGTCGAACGGCAGCATGTTCACGACCGTGCCGGCGTTGGCAACCAGGCCGGTGCCCGCGGACTCGACCTGAGTCTGCGTGTCGGAGGTGATGTTGGCGATGTCGACCTCGCCCGAGATCGCCGCATTCACACGGGCCTGCGGGTCGAGGATGGGACGGAACTCATACGAGTCGAAGGGATAGTCGGCTGCCGCCTCGGCATCCTCCTTCTTGACGAGGAGGTAGGAGTTGCCCTTGACCGTGGCGTCTTCATCGATCGTGAGCGGGCCGGAGCCGTCGGCCGTCGAGTCGAGGCTGGCGCGATCGGCGGCGCCGGTGGGCCCGACGATGACGCCTGCCGGAAAGACCAGGTTCGACTCGAAGCCGGGCTTGGGCGCGGCGAACGTGAGGGTGACGCTGTCGTCGTCGACGACGGCGACGTCGACGATCTCGTTCTCGCCGCCGGCGGCGAAGCCGGCGTAGGCGGAGAGGTCGGGGTTGTCCCGCGCGTCGAGGTTCTCCTTGACGAGCTCCGCGCTCAGCGCGGTGCCGTCGGCGAAAGTCGCCGAGGTGTCGAGGTCGAGAGTCAGCTGGGTCTGGTCCGCGCTGTACTCGAAGTTCGTGACGAGGTCGGGGGCGACCTCTCCTTCTTCGTCGAGGACGAAGAGGGAGTCGTAGATGCCCTCGAAGAACATCCGCTGACCGCTGCCGTAACGGAGCGGGTCGTAGCCGAGCGCGGCCTGGTCGGAGTCGAGTCCGATGATCAGGCGCGACGTGTCGGCCGCGGCGCCGCTCTCGGAGCCGCCTCCCCCGGAGCCGGAACATGCGCTGAGCGCGAGAGCTGATGCTGCGACGGCCGCAATGACGGCGGCGCCACGTGCTGTGGTGGTTCGAGACATCCTGATCTCCTGTGATCGTCGGGTGCTGGTGCGGACTTCGGTGGTCGCGGATCGCGAATCGGGAGGCGATCCTTCGTTACAGAGTGACTTCGTCCGGGGCGTTTGGCCATTCGGATTCACGCGGT
>NZ_DASUNI010000170.1:0-2367 GCF_036277215.1 Microbacterium sp.
AAGAAGAGAAATCCCTCCTGGTCTGCGACGACCGTGTCACCGGACCACACCGCCATCTCCGGCGTCCGCCATTCCTCGCCGGGTCGGCGCACCAGCTTGTATCGCTCGGCGGTGCGCACCGGATCATTCCAGTAGCCGAGCCCGACGAGCGCGCCCCGGTGGACGAGCTCGCCCTCCTCGCCTGGATCGCACACCGTGCCGTCGGGTCGGAGAACGAGGATCTCGGCATTCGGAATGGCCTTGCCGATCGATTCCGGCCGCCGGTCGACCTCGCCGGGGTCGAGGTATGTCGAGCGGAACGCCTCGGTGAGCCCGTACATCAGGTAGGGACTTGCGCGTGCGAACAAGCCGCGCAGCTTCTCCAGCGTCACGCGCGGCATCCGTCCACCCGTGTTCGCCCAGTATCGGAGTCGACCAGCGGCTTCGTGCGGCCAGACCACATCCGCGAGCTGCAGCCAAAGCGGAGGCACGCAGGTGAGCCCGGTGACGCCGTACTGCGCGCAGAGCTTGGGCACCTCGCGGGGAAGCAGATAGTTCATGAGGACGCAATGCGCCCCGACCGCGAAGGCGGTCGTCACCTGGCTGAGACCCGCGTCGAAGCTCAGTGGGAGGACGCTGAGGATGACATCGTCGCACGTGTTCTCGAGGTAGGCGCTGACGCTCTCCGCGCCGACGATGAGGTTGCGATGGCTCAGCACGACGCCCTTGGGACTGCCGGTGGAACCCGAGGTGTACAGGATGGCGGCGGGATCCACGTCGATCACCGCTCGGGAGGCGGGGACCGCTCCGGATGCGGCATCGTGCTCCCATGCGTGCACGCGGTAGGCGACCGGGTCAGTGGGAGCGGTCCCGACCACGACGACGTCTTCGACCGTGTTCGGCAGGGTGCCGTGCAGTTGCCCGAGTCGATCGGCCGAAGTGATGAGGACGCGCGCGCCGCTGTCGGTGAGGATGTGACCGACCTGAGCCGGTTTCAGAACGTGGTTGATCGGCACGAACATCCCGCCGGCCGCGGATGCGGCAAAGATCGACACGACCGTCTCGAAGCGCTTCTCGAGGTAGATCGCCACACGCTCGCCGCGCTGCAGGCCGACCGCCTGCAGCTGCGCAGCAGCTGACTGAGTCGCGGCCCAGGTCTCGGCGTAAGTGTGGGTGTGTGATCGGTACGACAGCGCGGCCGCGCCGGGAGTCGAGGCAGCCGCCTGCGAGAGCAGATGATGGAGGTTGGTCCGGGAGGTCACGCGCCGCACACCTCTTCTTCGATGATGCGCACCACGGCGTCATGCGTAGGCTGCCAGGATCGGCCGACGACGGACTGGGCGGCGCGACGCGCGTTGCCTTGGATGTCGGGAGCCGTCACGGCCTCGCTCAGGGCAGCTGCCAGGGCACCGCCTGTGGGCTCCGCCCATCGCACGTTCTCGTTGGGCAACACGACGTGCGCCAGCGGCAGGTCGTTGACGACGGGGATGTTCCCGGCCGCGAGCATCTCTTCCGCGACAAGCGTGATGTTGGTGAACGACAGGGCGATGCCGGCGATCGTGCGTCCGTAGAGATCGTTCAACTCGGGGGCGGTCAGTCGCCCGTGGAATGTGAAGGGAAAGTCGAGGTCACGCGGCGCTGCACCGTAAATGTGGATCTCCTGCTCCGGGTGAAGTTCATGGAACCGTCGGAGAGCCACCCGCGCGAGCTGATATCCGCGACGCGGATAGTCAGGACGACAGTAGAAGACGATGCCGGAGCGCGGTCGCGCGACGGATGGAAGCCCGTAGACGGACGAGTCGCAGCCGAAGGGGACGACGTCGCTGGTGAGTCCCGTCTCTTCTCGGATCATTCCGTCGAGCATTTCCCCCAGCGCGATTCTGCGAAAAGGCAGTCGGTAGCTCATGGCTGCGAACTCGTACTCCGCGCCGTGTGCGTAGAAGAACGGCTCGTAGTCCTGCATGAAATACAGCCGATGCACCGGATCAGACGCGTATTTGACGATCAGATGGGCGCTTTCCCAGCCCGACGCGACGACGGCGTCGAGACCTCGGATACCGGCGGTGACGTCGCGCACGTCGGCCTTCAGCGCGGGCCAATGGCGCCGGATGGTAGCCGTCAGCTGGGTCACATCGAGTCCATGACGATCGTAGAAGTACAAGACGCATCGGTGGCCACGCGCCTCGAGTGCCTCGACCATGCGGAAGAACGTCGTGTGTCCTCCCGAGCCGGGAGCAGGCGCTGTCGACACCCAACCGATTGTCAGCAGGCTTCCCATCGAGCGCTTCTCGGACGGCGTGGGCAGAGCGGCAGGGACGTCGGTCAAGAGATCGTCGACGTCGATCTGGAGGAACAGGTCCCCGGCGCCCGTGCGACTGTAGATTCGCC
>NZ_DASUNI010000171.1:0-14688 GCF_036277215.1 Microbacterium sp.
AAGTCGGCGTCACCGAACGGGAGTGCTTCGGCATCCGCTGTCTGCCAGGTCAGCTCGACTCCCTGCGCCTCGGCGGCGGCATGTCCGACATCGAGGAGCTCGGGCGTGAGATCGGTGGCGACGACCTGCGCGCCGCGGCGCGCCGACGGGATCGCCGACGTGCCGGTGCCGGCGGCCACATCGAGGACGCGCTGGCCGGGCCGGACGTCGATCGCATCCACGAGGATGCCTCCGAGCGTGTGGACGACTTCGTCGACGACGGTGGGGTAGCTTCCGCTCGCCCACATCGCGGCGTGCTTCGCCTTCAGCGCGCGGTCCTCGTCAGTAGCGGTGACGGTCCAGGTGTTGCTGGTAAAGGATGACATCTGATTCCTCCGGTTGTGGTTGGTGTCACCACCGTAGGAATCGCGCACGCCTCGTCACATCGGCGCTGACGCGCAAAGGAACGCGCGCTGTCGAGGGCTGCTGGCGGCTGACGCGTACGCGTTACGCGCTGGACAACAGGCGGGCGACGGCGGCGGTGCGTGCCGTCCGTCCGCTCAGGCCGAGCTTCGCGTACGCATTCTGCAGGTGGCGCTCGACGGTGCGTATCGAGAGGAACAGCTCGGCCGCGATCGCATCGTTGTCGTACCCGGCGGCTGCGAGGCGCAGGATGTCGAGTTCTCGCGGTGAGATCAGCGCGGCGACGTCGTCAGCGACCTCGGCGGTGCTCTGGCGGTCGGGCTCCATGAACTCCGTGACTTCGTGCATGAACGCCGGCCACGCCGGCTCGTCGGCGAGGACGATGTGGTTGTTGCTGTCGAGCCCGACGAGCCGCGCGCCGTGGATGTTCGCGGCGAGGTGCCGGGCGTGGTGGAACTCGTTCATCTGATCGCCGCGGCTGTGGATGACGAGCGTCGGAAGGTCCAACTCGCGCAGCCGCCACGTCGAGTCGGTGACCTGTCGCTGCGCGCGCGAGAGAACCGCGGTCTCGGTGTCGCAGGCGCGCCGCTGCAGGTCGTCGAGCCACCGCATCTGCTCCTCGGTGCCGCCCGGGATCATCATGCTGCTGAAGACTCGGCGGAACTCGGACGTCGGACGGGCCCATCCGACCTTGATCAGCGCCTCGAAGGCGGCGAGCATTTCGAGCTCCTCCGGCGTGGCCACCGCCCGCGCCCCCGCATAGCTCCCGTAGAACATCAACCGGGTGAGTCGTTCCGGATGCCGGGCGGCGTACTCGATTGCGACAGGCCCTCCCTGCGCCATCGCCATCAGCGCGAAGCGGTCCAGTCCGGCGTCCTCCACGACCGCCTCGAGATCGGCGACCCGCGCCTCCAGGCTGTGGTCGGTGACACCCCGGTCGGAGAGCCCGTGACCGCGTTCGTCGTAGCGGATGACAGTCGCGACCTTGCCGAGTTCGACGAGGTAGTGGCGCCACACCGGGCTCTCCCAGTCGAACTGGAGGTGACTCAGCCAGCAGGCGTCGATCAGCAGCGGCGGCCCCGACCCGTGCACGGCGTATGCGATCCCGACCCCGTCGGCCGAGCGTGCGAAGCGGATGTCCTGCACGACATCGGCTCTCAGCGGCTCCACGCCGACATCATAGGAGCACCGCGCGGTCCGCACACCTGTACCACTCAACCGAGGTCCACCCCCACCCGGAGCGCGCCCGGTCGTAGACTGAATCATGCGCACGCGCGAGGACCGCCTGCTGCGGACCGTCTCAACTCTGGCCGACTCGCTCGTTGACGATTTCGACGTCGTCGAACTGCTTCAGACCCTCGTCGAGGACTGCACGAGCCTGTTCGACGCCGCCGCGGCGGGCATCCTTCTGGCCGGCTCCAACGAGGAGCTGGATGTGATCGTCTCAACCGACGCGCGCAGTCAGTTCATCGGGCTGATGCAGCTGCGTGCCGGTGAAGGTCCGTGCGTGGAGGCCGTCAGCACCGGCAAGGTCGTCTCCGTCGCAGACCTCGACAGCGCCGCCGACCGCTGGCCCGTCTTCGCCGCCGATGCCCGCCAGTCGGGATACGGGTCAGTACATGCCATTCCCATGAGATCCCGCGCCTGGACCATCGGCTCACTCAACCTGTTCCGCGACAGCATCGGCGAACTCAACGAGCCCGACGCGGTCGCCGCGAGGACGCTCGCCGACATCGCCACGATCAGCATCCTGCAGCACCGTCTCATCGAAGAATCGACGATCGCCCAGAGCCAGCTGCAGCGAGCGCTCGACAGCCGCGTCGTCATCGAACAGGCGAAGGGATACATCGCGCAACGGCACGACGTCGACATGGATGCCGCGTTCCACCTGATGCGCAGCTACGCGCGCTCCACGCAGACTCGACTCAGTGAGGTAGCCGCACGGATCGTCGGCGGCGAGCTCACTCTGCAACCGGCCGGCGGGGGCGCCGCAGTCGCCTGACTCGGAGGTCCGGCGACCATCATCAGCCCGCTCTCGGGGCCGGGTGGATGCCGTGCGACCCGTCATCCCTCGTCACGCAGCCAGTTGACGACGTAAGCCGGAGCCGTGTCCACGGCCTCGAGACCGAACGCGACATGCGATCCGTCCATCCAGTACAGCTCGGAGCCGCTGATGCGCGTGTGGGCGTACTCGGCGTTGGCCGGAGGAGCCGTCTTGTCCGCGCGGCCGTGCACGATCAACGTCGGACACGCGATGCGCTCCAGCGGTGCGGGGGTGAACACCCTGAAGTCGTTGTTCATGCCCGAGCGTCGTCGTGCGGAGCCGAGAGACGCGCGCAGCGTGGCCTCCAGCGCCGCTGACCTGCCCGGGATCGCCGCGAGCTTCGCGGCGCGTTCTGCGGCGACGGCATTGGTGTCGCTGCCGGCGACCCGGAACAGCGCGGCCAGGGTTGGCCGCGTCGCATGCCTCAGGAGCCAGAGGTTCGCCCTGGCGAAGATGTCACGGGCGAGCAGGCGTGATGCCATGCCCGGAATGGGACCGGGAATGCAGATGCTGTCGACTTGGACGAGCTTGCTGACCCGGTCGGGATGCCGGGCGGCGAGCTCGTAGGTTGCCGGCCCGCCGCCTGAGACGGCGAGAACCCTGACGCGATCGATACCGAGCGCGTCGAGCAGAGCCGCCAGCGCATCGCCCTGCTGCACGAAGGTGCGTCCCGTGGACAGCGGCGTTCCCAGGCACCCGGGTCGGCTCGGCGCGATGATCCGAAACCCATTCACCCGAAGGAACTCGCCCGCCACCAGACCCTGGTCCCATCCGCCCAGCGTGCCGTGGACGACCAGAACCCGCTCGCCGCTGCCGCGCTCGGCGTATTCGACCGGTCCAGCAGCCGTCGACACGGTCTGCGGCGTCTCCCGCATGCATGCGCGGTAGTCCTCCGGCGTGGGCAGGATCGGCGCGTCGGCCATGATCAACTATGGCAACCGCGACGCTCCGCGACCAGAGTGGCAGCGCCGGCCATCCTGTCGATCGAGCCCGGAACTATGGTGGTGCCGTGAAGCGAATCTGGCCGTTCCTCATCCCCGGCATCGTCCTGAGCGCGGTGGGGCTGGTGTGGACCCTGCAGGGTTTCAACGTGCTGGGCGGTTCGGTGATGAGCGGTTCGTCCCTGTGGGCCACGATCGGCCCGATCGTCCTCCTGGCCGGACTGGTGCTGATCGGCATCGCGATCGCGATCTCCCGGCGCCGCCGGACGTGAGACGACCAGGAGGGCCGCGATCCCGAGCGCGGCCGTTTTCCTGGACTGCGCGGCGGCTCCCCGTGCGTGCGCCGGTGGTCAGCCGGCGAGTGGGAGGACGCCGAGCTGTCGGTAGAGCCCCAGGCTGTCGTACTCGACCCAGTCTTCGGCGAGCTTGTCATCGGCGAAGCGGCCGATGATGACCGCCGTCCATTCCGCCTTCTTGCCGGTCGCCGCGATCCCGGCCCAGTCACCGCGCTGGGTTCCGCTCCAGTGACCCCGCCAGACGCCCCGGTCGCCGGAGAAGAACAGATCATCGAGCGTGTAGGTGATATCCGGAAACGCCGTGAAGAAGTCCGCCATCGCCGCCCGCCACGCCGGCAGTCCGCGCAGCGTCTCCTGGCCCATCCAATGCGACGAGAGGTCCTCGCTCCAGTACGCTCCCAGATCGTCGAGTTCATGCCGATTGAAGACGGCCTCGACATAGGCCCGGATCAACGTCTCGTGTGACGATACTGACACGGCAGGGCTCCCTGAACTGGTGCGGCGGCGCGCGGGATTCCGTCTGGTCCTCCAGGGTGGCCCTCGCAGGCGACCGCGTCAACGAGGGTGTGCCGACTCCGCGCCGTGCTGGAGGCCGCGTGACCGGTTCCGGAGCGAAGGATGCGCCGACGGTCGGGGCGGTGGTTCAGGCCGCGTAACCTCGGGTCACTTCGTCCTTGTGAGCCGCGAACGCGGCCAGCACCTCGCCCTTCTCCTGAGCAGGCACGCCGACGGCATCGAGCGTACGAGCCAGTTCGGCCGCCACCTCGTCGAATTCTTCCGGCGCGATGCGGAGGCTGCGATGAGCTTCCTCGAGACCGAGTATGGTGCTCCCCGGCACCGTCGGCGTGTACTGGAAGGGCCCGCCCGCCACATTGCACACCCACAGGGTGCGCATGAACTTCAGGCCGGGGAGGCGGCCCAGGTTCTGGGTGTGCCACTCGCGCAGCGCCGGATTGCGGGATCGCTGACCGACGATCGGATTCTGCACCACCGCATCGCTGAAATGGTCGACGACGGCGGCGATGGCGAAGACGCCGCCGAGCCGTTCGTAGAGGCTCTGCTCGGACATGGCCGATCTCCCTTGATCCCGTTGCCCCGATACACGCGAGGTGGACCATTCTAAAAACAGATTCCTTATTTATACAAGCCCCGCACCTGACGGTCATTCGCGGAAGGCGTCTCTCATCGCTGTTCGGTGAGTCGCCGATGTTGCCAGGTGTGTACATCGGCCAGCCAGTCCAGGGGGGCGGTGGGGCCGATGCGTGGGTCATCGGGATCGCGGCCGTCCTGCAGGGCCTGCACGTACGCGCGGTCCAGATCGATCCGCTCACGAAGCTGTGCCGGGCCGCCGACGGACCCATGCCCGGGGATGACGGTGTCCACCCGGTCTGCGACGCTGTCGAACAGCTCCAGCGCGGCGAGATAGTCCCCGAGGGGGTCTGCAGCCTGCAGATCCAGGAACGGGATCAGGATGTCGGAGAGCATGTCGCCGGCCACCAGCACCCGGGCGTCCTCGATCAGCAGCGCGGCATGCCCCGGGGCGTGCGCGCGATGCTCCAGGACCCGCGCCGCGGGCCCGTCCCAGGGTACGAGTGATGTTCCGGCCGGGAGGGCGGTGATCTGCCCGAGCAGGTCCATCGGGATCTGATCCGCGTACTCCGGCGGCAGCCCCTCCGCGACCCGGTCCTGCCACCCCGGGTCCGCCAACACCTCCCGGATCGCCGCCGCACCCCGCGCCGTCCCGTACCGCGGCACGGTCCCGAAGGATTCGTGCCACAGCACGTGATCCCAATCCGGGTGCGTGGAGAACCCCGCGACCACCGTGACTCCGGACTCCCTCAGGTCACCGGCGAGACCCACCATCTCGGCACTCGTGATTCCCGGGTCGACCAGCAATACCCCCTCCGAACCTTGCACGACGCTCGAATTGCTCTGAATGAACTCGCTCTCGTGAATGAGCACTCCCTCAGCGATGGGATTCAACATGGGACGCCTTCCTTGGTCATGCATTGGTTGGCACTCGGCGGTCAGCCCAGCGCCATGGCGGCAACCGCGACGGTGCAGATGCCGATGCCCGCACGCTGTCCGATGGCGACACGCTCCTTGAGGAAGCCTGCCGCAAGCAGCACGGTGACCGCCGGGTAGAGCGAGGCCAGAACGCCCGTGATTCCTAGGCTGGTCACTCCGGTGGCGACCATGAAGGCGAAGGTGCCCAGCGCACCGAGCACGCCCGAGGCACTCCCCCAGCCGAGTACGCCGAGTGAGGGCCGCCAGGCCTGCTTGAGGCCGGCGGCGGTCAGTATCGTCAGCAACGCTCCGATCAGCTGGTTTGCAGCCAGCGGCAGCAGACCGGCGCCATCCGAGATCTGTGCCAGCGCGATGAACAGCACGCCGAAACCCAGGCCCGCGAGGATGCCGTCGACGAGGGCCCCGGGGGCGTCGGTCGGGCGATCCGACGTCGTGGTGCGCGAGACCAGCCAGATTCCGGGCAGAGCGACCAGCATCCCGATCCAGACCAGCCAACCCGGGCGCTCGCCGAAGGCGGCGCCCGCCAGCACGGGCAGCACCGCAGCGCCGACTGCCGAAATGGGTGCCACCAGACCCATTCGGCCCCGGGCGAGACCGCGATAGAGGAAGATGCTTCCGGTTGCCGAGCCGACTCCGGCCAGAAGCGCCCACGCGAAGTCCAGTGCGATGGGACTGCCGGGCAGTGTCAGCCCGGCGACGAGCATCACGATCGCGCCGGCGCCCTGCCCCACAAGCACGACCTGCCATGAGGAGTAGCGGCGTGAACCGACGCCGCCGATGAAGTCGGAGGCGCCATACGCCACCGCGGATGCGAGAGCCAGAAGGATGCCGATGTTCATGGCAACGACTCTGTCGCCGATGCGGTCTGGAATGAAGGTCCGCTTGCGCGCCCGATGAGTGGACCATTTGGTGTAATGGTGCCATGACTGTGACGTGGGGGCAGGGTGGGCCCGATCTCCTCGTGGCGCTGGACCGGGAAGCGGGCTCACTCGGGAGCCAGATCCAAGACCAGCTGCGTCAAGCTATTCGAGACCAGCGGCTCAGTCCCGGCGAGCGACTGCCATCGACGCGCCGACTCGCCGAACTGCTCGGAATCGCACGTGGCACGGTCGTCGAAGTCTACGAGCAACTGCTGGCCGAGGGTTACGTGGAATCCGCGGTCGGCTCGGGCACGCGGGTAGCCGTCATACCGTCGCCGGGCGCTATGGCCCAAAGGGCCTCTCGCGTCCCCTCGGCCCCGACCTCCTCGCCGCGGCCGGTCGACTTCGAGTACGGCATCCCGGACCTGCGCTCGGTACCGTTGACCGACTGGAGCTGGGCGATCTCGAAGGCGACGCAGACCCTCCCGACTGCGCAGCTGGGCGACGAAGATGCGGCCGGGTCGCGGCACCTGCGGGATGTCATCACGGCCTACCATCGTCGGGTCCGGGCGGGCTGCGCCACCGCCGAAGACGCGGTGGTCGTGTCCGGGTTTCGACAGGGGCTGACGTTCGCGCTCGCGACGCTGGCCCGACACGGGATACGCCGCATTGCACTCGAAGATCCCGGTCCGCGTGAGCACGACTTGATCGCCCAGCGTGCCGGCATGGAGCCGGTGCCGGTTCCGGTCGACGATCAGGGGCTGAACGTGGATCGACTGCGCGAGAGCGGGGCGCGAGCGGTGCTGTTGACACCGGCCCATCAATGTCCGACCGGTGTCGCTCTCGGCCCGTCGCGACGTCGCGATCTGATCGCTTGGGCGGACCAGGTCGACGGGGTGATTGTCGAGGACGATTACGACGCGGAGTTCAGATACGACCGTCAACCGGTCGGTTCCCTGCAGGGGTTGAACTCCGCCCGCGTGATCGCGCTCGGATCGGTCAGCAAGACGCTCGCGCCGGCGATCCGGCTGGGATGGGTGCTCGCACCACCGCAGTTCCTGCACGGGATCGTCAAGGAGAAGCACCTCAGCAGCCGAGGCGCGCCAGGTCTGGATCAAGAAGCGCTCGCGCTCCTGATGGAGACGGGCCGCTTCGATCGCCACCTGCGGCGCGTGAGAGAGATCTACCGGGCACGGCGGGACGTGCTGGCAGACGAGGTGGCGCATGCCTTCGGGCCGGGCAGGCTGCAGGGGCTTGCCGCCGGCTGCCACGCCATGCTGCTGCTGCCTACCGGATCATCCGAGCGTGCGGTTGCGCAGGCCGCGGCGAGCAGAGGCGTCCGGGTCAACCCTCTCGGCCACTACCGGTTCCAGACCGAAGACGCCGAACCGCTGCCTCCGGCTCTGGTACTCGGATTCGGCAATGTCACCGAGCAGGAGATCCGCCGTGGAATCCGCGGCATCGCCGAAGCGACCCGCGGGTAGCATCTCGTCCATGGTGGACTTGTTCGCGGGCTTCCCCGTCACCGACTACGACCGCTCCCTGCAGTGGTATCGGCGGCTGCTCGGTACCGAACCCAGCTTCTACCCGAACGACCGCGAGGCCGTCTGGGAGGTCGGTGCGCACTGCTACGTCTACTTCGAAGTGCTCCCCGAGCGGGCAGGCGGATCGCTCAGCATGCTCATGGTCGAAGACATCGACGCGACGGTGGCAGAAATCGCGGCGCGCGGCGTCGAGCCGCTCCGGATCGAGGAGTACGAGGAGGGCATGCGGAAGGTCGTCTTCCAGGACCCCGACGGCAACGAGCTCTCCTTCGGCGGATCGAGCGCGGCGGAGTCCTAGCGATCCGTTTGGGTCAACCGCCGTGTGGTCCCGACCGGCGAGAACACCGCCCGAACGCAGTAGCCTCATCCTCCGGGTGGGATTGGAAGCGTATGGATTCGAGAAGCGGCTCAGGTCGACCGCTGCTCATACTGTTCTGCGGTCTGCCCGGGTCGGGCAAGACGACCATCGCGCGCCAGCGAGAACGGGAGACGGGTGCGATCAGGTTCAGCACGGATGAATGGATGGCCGACCTCGGCGTCGATCCCTTCGATCAGGTCCGTGACCGCGTGCAAGAGCGACTCGACCGGCTGTGGAAGCAACTGCTCGAACAGGGGCAGAGCGTGATTGTGGAGGACGGCACGTGGAAGCGGAAGGAACGCGATCGCCTGCGCGAGGTCGCAAGTGAGTTGAACGCCTTCACTGAGATGCACTATTTCGACGTCGGGTTCGACGAGCTCTGGCGACGCCTCGAAGTCCGCAACGCCAACCCGGGCTACGGAACGGTCGCGATAACGAGGGAGTTGCTCGAGGAGTGCGTGCTCCGCTTGCAAGCACCCGACGAGGCCGAACTCTCGCTCTTCGATCGATGCGTCGTGCACGAGTAGCAGCGAGCCCAGACAACACACGACCACGTCGCACAGATGCAGGCATCCGATCTCCGCTCGCCGTCACGAACCGAAGCGGTCGATCAGCCGGACGAGCGTCGGCAGCCCGCGGGAGGTCGCTGGACCAGAGGTGAGGCTTTCGAGCAAGGGGGTCGCGTGGCCTTCGCCCTCGACGTCGTTGCGCACGAGTGCCCAGCCCGAGCCGGCGTCGACGATCCTGCACCGGTTGCGGTCCGCCTCGGCTTCGACATCCGGATCCTCGAGGTCGATCGTGCCGCCGCCGTGCAGGGTGAACTCGCGCCTTCGTGGCTCGTCCGCCCCGCCGTGCTTTTCGACAACGGAGACCACCGTGTCGAATGGGACCCAGAAGATGTCGCGCCCGACGCCCGACCGCGCTGCGATCGCCTGGGTGGCCGCGTCGAGGACTTTCCGAGGCGATCGCGACTCGAAGAGGACCGTGCCGTTGCTCTGGAAAGTCACTGCGTCGGGGCACCCGGCATCGGCGAAGCCTGCCAGGATGTCGATGGTCGACGGGTGACCGCGCTGACCCTGGTTGACGTTCCGCAAGAGCGCGACGCATCGCATGGTTGCCGCCGTGGGGTGCCTCGGCTCAGTCGTCGACGTGAGCTGTCATCATGATCGACACCAGGATGCCGGGCAACTCCGGGCCGAGTCTCGCGACAGCGCGAGCGGGCGGGTCGTCATGGAAGACCGCCGCGTACGCCTCGTTCATGCCTGCGAAATCCGCCGGGTGGGCAAGCAGCACCGTGACCAGGGCCACGTCGTCGAGCGAACATCCTCCCGCCACGAGGATGGACTCGCAGTTGCGCAGCGCCTGCCGGGTCTGTTCCTGAATCGACGCACCGGCGAGCTCGCCGGTTTTCGGATCGACCCCGACCATTCCCGACACGTGGATCGTCGATCCGACTCGAACGCCCTGACTGTAGAGCACGGAGCTCGGTGCATCGCCCGTGGCGATGATCTGCCTCGTCATGCACGGGAGCATACGCCCGCAGGTCCCGTGATGGACGGCGATCGGCAAGAGCCCCACAATGGCACCATGCAGTCCATGCGAAGGCATCCGGGGCAGCCGACGAGGACGCCGTGACGGAACGTGACAGCGTCCCGATGATCCGTACGCCGGATCAACGGCTGCGCATCTTCGTCAGCTCCACCCTGAAGGAGCTGGAGCCCGAGCGTCGCGCGGTGCGCACCGCGATCGAAAGACTGCGGCTCGCCCCGGTGATGTTCGAGCTCGGGTCCCGGCCGCATCCGCCGCGACAGCTGTATCGCGCCTACCTCCAGCAGAGCGACGTGTTCGTCGGCGTGTACTGGCAGGAGTACGGATGGATCGCACCGGGCGAGGAGATCTCCGGACTCGAGGACGAGTACCGCCTCGCGCCGCGCGAGATGCCGAAGCTCATCTACGTCAAGCGGGCGGCCGAGCGCGAGCCGCGCCTGGCCGAGCTGATGGCGAGGGTGCGCAGCGACGACACGACGTCGTACACGCCGTTCTCGACAGAGGAGGAGCTTGCCGAGCTCGTGACGGCCGACCTCGCGACGCTCCTCGCCGAGCGTTTCGATGCGTCGCGCACTGCGGTGGCACCCTCGGTCGAGGCCATACCCGCTGGCCGCATTCCGGCACCGTTCTCAGACGCGATCGGCCGGGAGCGCGACCTCGCGACTCTGCTCGCGTGGCTCGGCGACGACGCCCACCGGCTCGTCACGCTCGTGGGTCCGGGCGGCATCGGCAAGAGCCGACTCGCGATCGAGGTCGCCCGCAATGCCGGCGAGCGCTTCGACCGCGTGACGTTCGTGTCGCTGGCGCAGGTGCGCGACCCCGGCGAAGTGCTCGGCGCGATCGCGCGGGAACTCGGAGTCCGCGATACGGGCGGTGCGCCGGTGAGCGAGCAGCTGGGCATCGCGCGTGCCGGCCGACGAGACCTCATCGTGCTCGACAATTTCGAGCAGATCGTCGACGCCGCGTCCGACGTCGTCTCGCTCCTCACCGACCTGCCGGGGGCCACTTTCCTCGTGACCAGCCGGGTCCGGCTGCGAGTGCGCAGCGAACAGGTCTTCGACGTCGAACCGCTCGGCCTGCCACCGGATCCGTCGCAGGCATCCATCCAGGCCATCCTCGAAGCGCCCGCCGTCCAGTTGTTCCGCGACCGCGCCCGCTCCGCCGACCCGCGGTTCGACGTGACCGATGACAACGCCGAAGACGTGGCTCGCATCTGCCTGGCGCTCGAAGGCGTTCCACTCGCGATCGAGCTCGCCGCCGCTCGCATCCGCGCACTCACCCCCGCCGCCATGCTGGGGCGGCTCGACCGGATGCTGCCGCTGCTGGTCACCGCGGCGCGGGACGTGCCCGAGCGCCAGCAGACGATCCGAGCGACCGTCGAATGGAGCATCGACCTGCTGGGCGCCGATGCGCGCGCTCTCTTCGAGCGGCTCGGGGTGTTCTCGGGTGACTTCAGTCTCGACGCCGTCGAGGCCGTGACCGCCGACGAACCGTGGGCCGCCGACCTGCTCGACACGCTCCTCGAGCTCGTCGACGGCAGCCTTCTCCGTCAGCGCGAGCAGCACGAACTGCCGCTGTTCTCGATGCTCGTGCCGGTGCGCGAGATCGCGGCCGCACGCTTCGAGCTCGACCCGGATGCCGGGGCGGTGCGCCGCGCACATGCTGAGTACTACGTCCGCCTCGCCGGCGAGACCGAACTGCTCCTCCGGGGCGCGACGCAATCCGCCGCACTCGATCGGCTCGAGGCGGAACGTGACGACCTGCGAGCCGGATGCCGTCACCTGATCGCGGTCGGCGAAGTCGACGTCGTCGCCGATGTCGTGTGGCGCCTCTTCCTCTACTGGTGGATCCGGAGCCTGCTGCCGGAGGTGAAAGCGTGGATGGAGGCTCTTCTCGAGTCGGGCCAGCGGCTGTCGACCCGTGCCAGGGCGATAGCGCTGGCGTTCTCATCCTGGGTCGCGCTCTGGCAGCCCGACTCGGTGATCGACACCGAACGCATGGAGGAGTCGGTCGCCCTCTTCCGCACGATCGGGGACGAGTTCAGCGTGGGGTTGGCCCTCAGCATCGCCTCGCTCTCCTATACGTCGGCCACGCCTCCGGACCTCGGCCTCGCCGAGGAACGACAGCGTTCGGCGCTGGCGGTGGACGCCGCCCGACACGACGCGACTTTCCACTCGCTCTTCGAGAGTGTCCTCGGGCGCATCCTGCACCTGCGAGGGGACGCCGCCGGAGCCGTCGAGTGCTACAACCGTGCACGCGAGATCGCCGCACGAACCGGCGACGAATTCGCCGAGCGCATCGCACTCAACCAGATCGGGTGGTCGCGCATCGCGGCGGGTGAGCCGCAGCCTCAGCTGTTCACCCGCGCCCTCGAGCTCTCGCTTCGCCTGCGCAACGAGGATGGCGACGCTTACGCGCTCGAGGGACTCGCCGGATCGGCCGCTGTGGTCGGCGACGTCGAGCGCGCCGGCCTCCTGCTCGGTGCTGCCGAAGCGCTGCGCGCGCGCACGGGCCTCCACGAACAGCGCTCCTACGTGACCTACCAGTCGTTCGTCGACGCGGTCATCACCACCGAGCGCGCCGCCGAATTCGAAGCGGCGCGCGTCGTGGGCCGCCGGATGCCTCGACGAGCCGTACTGGAGATGGCGTTGAATCCTGAGACGGATGCCGCAACCACTGGCATCCCGCGGCCGTCGGGGTCGCCATCCTGAATGCTCACACCTCAGAGACCGGGTCCATTCATGGGAATGTTCCTGAACGGCGTGCGGTTGTCCACAGGACGGCGGCCATTCTCGGTCGCCGCACCGGTCATAGGGTCGTCGCGACCCGGCAGCAAAGGAACCCATGAAAGCCATCTGGAACGGAGCGGTCCTCGCAGAATCCGACGACACGGTCGTCGTGGAGGGAAATCACTACTTCCCGAAGGACTCGATCGACGATCGTCATTTCGTCTCGAGCGAGAACCGGACTGTATGCCACTGGAAGGGAACGGCGAACTATTTCCACGTGGAGGTAGACGGCAAGCGCAACCCCAATGCAGCCTGGTACTACCCGACTCCATCCGACGCCGCATCCGAGATCGCAGGTCACGTCGCCTTCTGGCACGGTGTCGAGGTCGTAGCCGCGTAGACAGCGGTCGGCTCGGCTGCTCAGCCGCCTCGCAGTCCATAACGTCGTGACGTGACCGCGAGCGACTCCGAGACCTGTCCGCGGCAGTGGCACCCCGTCAGGAGGGGTGACGCAGTGCGCGACCAGTGGACGGAGTCGTCGAGCCGTGCCTGGCGCCGGTGCGCAGCGCGATGGAGAATGTGCCATATTGTGCTCCGCTCGAGGCAGGAGAGACATGCGCCGTTCGATCGCCGTCGCCGTCCTGGTCGCCTCGCTGTTCACTGTCACCTCGTGCGCGGGCCCAGTCGCTGCGCCCTCGCCGACGGCGACTGCTGAGCCGCCGGACGTCGACATCGGCGACCTGGGAGCGGAGTCGATCACGGTCCAGCCCTTCGGAGACTTCCTGATGTCCTCAGGTGATCTGGTCTGGGTCTCCGGCGTCGCACCCGGCATCGTCGCATACGACGACGAGATGCACTCCGTTTTCGAGGTTGCCGCCGGCACGGTGTGGGCGGCGCTCGAGTTCGGGCACGGGTTCATCTGGGCCAGCGAGGCACCAGATGACGCCGATGCCACCACGCTGCTGCGGATCGATCCGGCCACCGGCGCCGCAACCCGATTCGGATTGCCGTCACCGGGGATCCCCGAGGAATCGTCGATCGCCGTCACGGAGGATGCGGTCTGGGCGATCATCCCTCCACAGGGCGCGAGCGGTTCCTGGACGCTCGTGGGAGTCGATCCGACATCGGGCGCAGTGCTCCGCACGCTTGACGTCGGTACTGACGCCCTCGCAGCCGTACGCGGCGGGTTCGGGTCGCTTTGGGTGTCCAGACCGACGGGGATGCTGGCACGGATCGATCCGGTCAGCGGCGACCTCCTCGCCGAGATCGAACTCGCCGCAAGCTCGACGTTTCTCGCGATCGGACCGGACGCGGTCTGGGTCATGAATCAGCGCGGTGATGTGTCCCGAGTGGACCCCGAGACGAACGAAGTCGTCGCGACGATCACGGCGAATCCGCGTGGGATCATCGGCGGCGACATCGTTGCCACAGCCGACACGGTGTGGGTCCAGGCGACCAGCCGCATCGGCGTTGAAATCGACCCCGCGACCAACGCAGTCGTCCAGCGCGTGGGTCCGGCGGAAGGGAGCGGCAGCGTCGCGATCACCGCTGACGGTGCGGTGTGGATCACCGCGCACGATGTGCTCAAGCTCTACCGGATTCCGCCGGATTAGGCCTGGCGCCCCCGAGACAAGTCCGGCACGGGGTGCTGATTCACCCGCAAGCGCCGACCCGAGAGGCACCACCACATGGGCGGCCACACCGGCGTTCCGCGGTTCGCCGGCGAAGACGCCGCTCGGTTCTTCGTACGGCACCTGAAGCGGGACTCGACCGAATGAACGTTCGCGGCAACTCTCGGAGTGGCGGCATCCGATGAGGATTAGGCAGCGCGTGCACACCGCGAGAGCATCTTTCCCATGGGATCGCCCGGCAAGACCCTCCTGCAACTGTGGACGCGCCTGCGCCCCTTGCCCGGTGGTACCTGGCTGTTCTCCCGGA
>NZ_DASUNI010000172.1:0-13987 GCF_036277215.1 Microbacterium sp.
CCGCCGGGTCACCACCGCGAGCGGTCTCAGCGTCGCCTACGACACGCTCGTCCTCGCGACCGGCTCCTACGCGGCCCGTCTGACCGTCGACGGGTTCGACCTCAACGGATGCTTCGTCTACCGCACCCTCGACGACGTCGAGGGTCTTCGCGCGTTCGTCGAGCGGCGCTCGGCCGAGCTCGGGCGGCGGTTGCGGGGAACCGTCATCGGCGGCGGCCTACTCGGTCTCGAAGCGGCGGGCGCGATGCAGGGACTGGACGTCGACTGCACGGTCGTGCAGTCCTCGGACCGCCTGATGTCCGCTCAGCTGGACACGCGCGGCGCCGACTCGCTGCGCCGCCTCATCGAGTCGCGGGGCATCGCGGTGCGCACGGGCAGCGTCACCACCCGACTCGACCCCGACATCCGCGGAAACGTCCGCGGCCTCGAATTCCGCGAGGGGGACTACGCCGACACGGACGTGGTCGTCTTCACGGTCGGCGTGCGCCCCCGCGACCAGCTCGCGCGGGCGGCCGAACTGAAGGTGGACCCGCGCGGCGGCGTACTCATCGACGCCGAGTGCACGACCTCGGACCCGCGCATCGTGGCGATCGGGGAGGTCGCCAGCTTCGACGGCCGCTGCGTCGGGCTCGTCGCTCCGGGCTACGCGATGGCCGAGGTCGCCGCAACCCGCCTTCTCGGGTCCATCGCGACCTTCCCCGGGTACGACGACTCGACGAAGCTCAAGCTCAACGGCGTCGATGTTGCGAGCTTCGGCGACGCCTTCGCGCAGACGCCCGGCGCTCTGGACGTCGTGTACGCCGACCCCGTGGCCGGTGTGTACAAGAAGCTCGTCCTTTCGGACGACGCACAGACGCTTCTCGGTGGCATCCTCGTGGGCGACGCCAGTGCCTACGGGATGCTGCGTCCGCTCGTCGGCGGACCCCTCGGCGCCGACCCCGCCGCGTACCTCATGCCGGAGGGCGCGGGCGATGCGCTGGCGAACGCCGAGCTGCCCGACGAGGCCCTCGTGTGCTCCTGCAACAGCGTCACGGCAGGTACCATTCGCTGCGCCGTCACCGACGAGGGCTGCACGGATGTCGCGGGCGTGAAGTCCTGTACCCGGGCCGGTGCCGCGTGCGGCTCGTGCCTTCCGCTGGTGAAGACGCTCGTCGGCAAAGAGCTGGCCCGCAGCGGCGCCACGCTCAGCACGGCCCTGTGCGAGCACTTCTCGCACTCCCGCGCGCAGCTCTTCGATGCCGTGCGCGTATCCGGACTGCACACCTTCAGCGCGATCATCGACCGCTTCGGCACCGGGCGCGGCTGCGACATCTGCAAACCGGTGCTGGCCAGCATCCTCTCGTCGCTGGGCCACGGTCACGTGCTCGACGGTGAGAACGCCACGCTGCAGGACACCAACGACCACGTCATGGCGAACATCCAGAAGGACGGCAGCTACTCGGTCGTCCCCCGGATCGCGGGCGGCGAGATCACGCCCGAGGGCCTTCTGGCCATCGGGCAGGTCGCGAAGGACTTCGGGCTGTACACCAAGATCACCGGAGGCCAGCGCATCGACATGTTCGGCGCGCGCCTAGAGCAGCTTCCGGAGATCTGGAAGCGCCTCGTCGACGCGGGATTCGAGTCGGGGCACGCGTACGGCAAGTCCCTGCGCACCGTGAAGTCGTGCGTCGGATCGACCTGGTGCCGCTACGGCGTGCAGGACTCGGTCGGCATGGCGGTCCAGCTCGAGCTGCGCTACCGCGGACTGCGATCGCCGCACAAGATCAAGCTCGGCGTCTCGGGCTGCGCGCGCGAGTGCGCGGAGGCCAGGGGCAAGGACGTCGGCGTGATCGCCACCGAGGCGGGCTGGAACATGTACGTCGGCGGCAACGGCGGCTTCACACCGCGGCACGCGGTGCTGTTCGCCGAGGGCCTCGACGACGCCGGGCTGCTGCGAGCGATCGACCGCTTCCTGATGTACTACGTCCGCACGGCCGACCGTCTGCAGCGCACAGCGCCGTGGTTCGAGGAGATGGAGGGCGGCGTCGAGGCGCTCCGCGCGGTGATCTTCGAGGACAGCCTCGGCATCGCCGAAGACCTCGACGCGGCCATGGCGCAGCATGTGGACGCGTACGAGGACGAGTGGAAGGCGACGCTCGAGGATCCTGAGAAGCTCCGCCGCTTCGCCTCGTTCGTGAACGCTCCCACAACGCCCGATCCGTCCCTGGCTTACACCGAGGAGCGCGGTCAGGCGCGTCCGGCCACCCCGGACGAACGCGAGAACCCACGTGTGCTCATCGCGGGAACGACTCTGGCGGTGCGGCGATGACCGCGCTGCAGAACCTGGTCGCGACCGCCGCGCGTCCCCAGGAGTCGCCGACGGACGCGCCGAGGCGGCCGCTCGCGGTCTGGGTGAGGGTGTGCAAGGTATCCGACCTCGAGCGCGAGCGGGGCCTGGCGGCCCTCATCGACGGCGAGCAGGTGGCTCTGTTCCGGACGCACGACGATCGCATCCACGCCGTCCAGCAGCTGGACCCCTACAGCGGCGCGTACGTCATGTCGCGCGGCATCGTGGGCACGAAGGGCGACGCGCCGACGGTCGCCTCGCCGATGTACAAGCAGGTCTTCGACCTGCGCACCGGCGCGTGTCTGGAGACGCAGGGCAAGGACGAGTACCCGCTGCGGGTCTGGCCCATCGCGGTCGACCCGAGCGGCGACGTGTTCATCAAGTGGAAGGCCCCCGCATGACGACGATGATCGGAATAGCGCTCACGGGACGGCAGGTCGTGCTGGTCGGGGGCGGGGATGTCGCGGCTCGCCGCATCCGCCGATTCCTGCTCGATGGCGCGATCGTGCGCATCGTGGCTCCCGAACTCGGCGAGGCCACTGCCCGTCTGGTCGCCGAGCACGCGCTCGAGTGGCGCACCCGCGGCGTCGGGCCCGGCGATCTCGACGATGCGTGGCTCGTGCACACGGCCACGGGCGATGCCCGCATCGACGCCGATGTCGCCGCCCTGTGCGAGGAGCGGCGCATCCTCTGCATCAACGCCGGCGACGGCAGCCACGGCTCCGCGCGCCTCGCAGCCGAGACCCGCTCCGGCGACAGCATCGTCGGGGTCGTATCGGACGCCGGCGTCGATCCGGGCCGCACCCGCCTGCTGCGCGATGCGATCGGCGAGCTGCTGCGCGAGGGCGGCCTGCCGGTGCGTCGCCGGCGACTCACCGCTGTCGGGCAGGTGCATCTCGTCGGCGGAGGTCCCGGCCCGGTCGATCTCATCACCGTGCGCGGACGGCGGCTGCTGTCCGAGGCGGATGTGGTGGTCACCGACCGACTCGGGCCCATCGGCGTCCTCGACGAACTCGCCCCCGAAATCGAGGTCATCGACGTCGGAAAGCGGCCCGGACACCACCCCGTGCCGCAGCAGGAGATCAACGAGATCCTCGTGGAGCGCGCGCGCCGTGGCTTGCGCGTGGTCCGCCTCAAGGGCGGCGACCCGTTCGTCTACGGACGCGGCGGGGAGGAGGTGGCCGCCTGTCTGGCGGCCGGGATTCCCGTCGACGTCGTTCCGGGACTCACCAGCATCGTCTCGGTTCCCCAGGCCGCCGGCATCCCCGTGACGCATCGCGGCACCGCCGCCGCCCTGCACGTGGTCAACGGTCAGGACGCTCCTACGGAGGCGACCCTCGCGGCGATGCGTGACCCGCAGACCACGACGGTGGTGCTGATGGGCGTCAGCGCCCTCCTCGGATTCACTGCGGCCGCCCTCTCCGCCGGCGCGGACCGCGAGCTCCCCGTCGCCATCGTCGAGAGCGGTCACACCGACGAGCAGCGCACCACCCACACCACTCTCGCGACCGCGGCCGCGGAGGCCGTGACGACAGGCGTGCGCAATCCCGCCGTGATGGTCTTCGGCCATGTCGCCGCCGCCGACCTGCTGCTGCCGTCCCTGGTGTCGGAACCGGCAGGTGACACTACCCTGTGAGCATCGCTGGTTCCACCGGTCCCGAGGCGGGTGCGGAACGCTCTGCACCCGTGATCTCGGCCGCCCTCGCCGGCTGCACCATCCTGCTGCCCGTCGACCGTCGTGCCGGAGAGCTGACCGCGGCGTTGGAGCGACACGGAGCCGCCGTGCGACTGGCCCCGGCGCTCACGATCGTCCCGCACATCGACGACGAGGAGCTCATCGCGCGATCACGCGCGCTCATCGCTGAACCGCCCGACATCGTCGTGGTGACCACCGGCGTCGGCTTCCGCGGCTGGACCGAGGCGGTGGACGAGGCCGGGCTGCTCGAAGAATTCCTGGGTGCCATCCGGCCGGCCCAGATCGTCGCCCGCGGGCCGAAGGCGCGCGGGGCGATCCAGCAGGCCGGCCTGTCCGCCGACTGGGTCGCCGAGTCGGAGACTGCGGCCGAGCTGGAGGAGTTCCTGCTCGCCGAGGGCGTCGCCGGCAAGCGGATCGCCGTCCAGCACCACGGGTCCGGCGCCGACGGACTCGACGAGGCGTTCGAGTCGGCGGGCGCCGATGTCGTCAGTCTGACGATCTACCGGTGGGGTCCGCCGCCGGATCTGGCGGTCGTGCGACGCTCGGTCATCGCGGCATCCGCGGGTGAGTACGACGCCATCCTCTTCACATCGGCGCCGGGCGCCCAGGAGTGGCTCGGCGCTGCCGACATCCTCCAGGTGCTGCCGGCGATGCGCGCTCATGCCCGGGCGGGGCGTCTGCTGATGGCGGCTGTGGGGCCGATCACGGCCGGGCCGCTCCGCGCCGCCGGCTTCGAGCCGCTCATCCCCGATCGCGGTCGACTCGGCTCGCTCGTCCGTGCCGTCGTCACGTACTTCGGCGGCGGCCAGGCGCCGGGCATCCGCACGTCGGCGGGTCGGCTCGAGCTGCGCAGTGCGGGCGTGGTGCTGGACGGCCGGCACATCCCCCTGTCGCGCGTGGGACTGGACATCCTCGCTGCGCTCGTGGACGCGCAGGGCGCCATCGTCTCGCGCGAAGAGCTGCAGGGCGCGCTGCCCCGTTCGGTGTCGAACCCGCACGCCGTCGAGGTGGCGGTCGCGCGCGTGCGTGAAGCGCTCGGCGTGCCCGACTTGATCAAGACCGTGGTCAAGCGCGGCTACCGCCTGAACGTGTACGAAGACGACGAGACCCCGCCGCCCGCCTGATCTCCTGGGGACTACGCGCTCTGCATCACCAGCGCTGAGCGCGCAGGGAGATATGCGTTCCCGTCGCCCAGCGCGCCTGCCTCATCGGTGGCGAGCAGCACACGCGCGGCAGACGGCGCGGGCAGGGTTGCCGCGGCATCCGAGAAGTTCACCAGGATCTGCGTGGAACCGCGTTCCAGCCGCAAGGTGCGGGACGCCTCATCGGCCTCCGCGCTCAGCGCATCGAACGCGGGGCTCGTCAGGTCGGGGATGGAGCGGCGAAGGGCGATCAGATCCCTGTAGAGCGCAAGGATGCGCGCATGCACACCCTGACCTCGCTCGTCCCAGTCGAGCTTCGACCGTGTGAACGTCGCCGGGTCCTGAGGGTCGGGCACCACCGCGGGATCCCAGCCCATCGCAGCGAACTCGGCGATGCGGCCCTCGGCAGTGGCTCGGCCGAGCTCAGGCTCGGGGTGCGAGGTGAAGAACTGCCACGGCGTCGAAGCCGCCCACTCCTCCCCCAAGAACAGCATGGGGGTGAACGGAGACAGGACCGTCAGGACGGCCGCGAGAGCGAGTCCGCGCTCGTCGAGGGTCTGCGACAGCCGATCGCCTTCGGCGCGGTTGCCGATCTGGTCGTGGTCCTGGCAGAAGGTCACCAGGCGGGTCGTCGGGATGCGTGGATCGATCGGGTGACCGTGCGCCCGGCCCCGGAACGACGACCAGGTGCCGTCGTGGAAGAAACCCGCTGTGGCGGTCTTGGCCAGCGCGGCGAGGGGCGCGAAATCGGCGTAGTAGCCGCTGGTCTCACCCGACACCGCGACATGCAGCGCGTGGTGGTAGTCGTCGTTCCACTGCGCGCCGAGGCCGTAGCCGCCGGCCTCGCGCGCACTGATGAGGGTGGCGTCGTTCAGGTCTGACTCGGCGATCAGCGTCAACGGTCGACCGAGGTGGGCGCTCAGCGCATCCGTCCTCTCCGCGAGCTCCTGCAGGATGTGCCGTGCCGAGGAGTCCCGGAGCGCATGCACGGCGTCGAGCCGCAGCCCGTCCACGTGGAAATCGCGCATCCACATGAGTGCGTTCTCGACGATGTACCGCCGCACGTCCGGCTGGTCGAGATCGATCGATGACCCCCACGTGTTGCTCTCGCCCTCGCGCAGGTACGGTCCGAACTCCGGCAGGTAGTTGCCGCTCGGGCCCAGGTGGTTGTAGACGACGTCCTGAATCACGCCGAGACCGCGCGCGTGGCAGGCGTCGACGAAGCGCTGGTAGGCAGACGGGCCGCCGTACCCCTCGTGCACGGCGTACCAGAGGACGCCGTCGTAGCCCCAGTTGTGCGTTCCGTTGAACGCGTTGACGGGGAGCAGCTCCACCAGGTCGATGCCGAGATCGACGAGCTCGTCCAGCCTGTCGATCGCAGAATCGAGCGTGCCGTCGGGGGTGAACGTGCCGATGTGCAGCTCGTAGATCACCGCGCCGGCCAGCTGGCGTCCGGTCCAAGCACCGTCACTCCAGGCATGCGCGTCGGCGTCGAACCAGGCACTGGACTGGTGGACTCCGCGCGGCTGACGGCGGGAGCGGGGGTCGGGCCGCACATCCTCGCCGTCTCCGAGGACGAAGCCGTACTCGTCGCCGTCGCCCAGACCGACGGACGCCGCGAACCATCCGGCCCCTCGGGGCTCGAGCTCGACGTCGGCCGCGCCGGGTCGCCTGACCCGCACGCGCTCCGCGCGCGGCGCCCACACTTCGATCGTCATGAGCGGTCTTCCTCGGAGGGTACGAGCAGTGCGACCGGATAGGTCGCCAGCAGCTCGGCGAGACGGATGGTGGAGCCCTCGAATCGGCGACCGGTCACAGCATCCGTGGTGGGTCCTGAGTGCCGCAGCAGCACGGTGTCGCCCCATCCCCCGCGGGCGGCGAGCCCGACCGGGAGCCGCGTCGCGACGGTGAGCGCGCCGCCGCGATCGAAGGCGATCCCATGCTCCGCCGCTTCGCCCACCACGGTCATCGGCGTGTAGCGGGTGAACAGCTCGGGGCTGTCCCGGCGCAGTCGAAGCGCGCGGGAGGTGACCAGCAGCTTGGCTGCGCCCGAGGCGTTCACGGGAGGAAGCTCGCCCCGCGCGAAACCGGCATCGAGGTCGGCGAGCATCCGTCTGCGCTCGTCGAAGTCCACGGCCCGTCGGTTGTCGGGGTCGACCAGCGACGTCTGCCACAGCTCGGAGCCCTGGTACACGTCGGGCACTCCGGGAGCCGTGAGCTGCAGCAGCTTGGCGGCGAGCCCGTTGGACCACCCTGCGGGGGCGATCTCACCGACGAATCGCGCGACCAGCTCCGAAAGCGTCGCGTCGTCGAACACCGCGTCCACGACGGCACGCACCCGTCCCTCGAATGCGGCATCGGGATCCCACCAGCTCGTCGCCTCGGCGGCCTCCCGCGCTGCCTTCTCGGCGTAGGCGTGCAGGCGGTCCCGCGATGCCGGCCACGACCCGATCACCGCCTGGTAGAGCAGGCTGTCGAACGGACCGTGACCCGTGGACGCCCGACTCCGCAGGTCGGCGAGCGTCCGGGTCCAGCGGTCCGGCTTCTCCGACAGCACGTCCAGGCGCGCGCGCACGTCCTCGGCCCGCTTCGTGTCGTGGGTCGTGAGCGCCGTCATCGAGTTCGGCCATGCGGCCTGGCGCGCCGCTTGCGCCCGGTGGAAACCCTCGACGGGAAGCGAGAAGACCGACGGGTCTCCGCCGACCTCGGTCAGTGAGCCGAGCCGCGTGTAGCGGTAGAAGGCCGTGTCCTCGACGCCCTTGGCCATCACGGGGCCGGTGGTCTGCTGGAACCGGCGCGCCACCTCGAGAGAGGGATCGGCCAGCACCGGCACGAGGCGCGAGATCGAGTCCGCGAGATCGGGCCGCCGAGCGGATGCCTGGGCGGATGCCTCCTCCAGGTGCACGCGGCCGGAGGGGAGGTACGAGCGGTACACCGGGAAGCAGGCGAGGAGCTCGGCCAGCGCGTCGGCGGCATGTTCCACCGGCTGAGGCAGCGAGCGGACGAGGCGCGCGACCTCCGCGCTCTGCGCGGTGTCGGCGATCATCCGCTTCGTCTCGTGGATGAGTTCGTGGTAGTCGGCCGGGGCGCCGCCGCGCAGGTGCGCGTCGAGCTGCGCCAATGCCGGTTCGCCGGCCGGGTCGATCAGCACGCGGTCGATCTCGGCCAGCGCGTCGTAGCCGGTCGTTCCGTCCGTCTCCCACCACGCCGGCAGTTCTTCACCGTGCTCGAGGATCTTCTCGATGAGCACGAACCGCGCGGTGCCGGGAGGCTGGGCGCGCCGCAGCGCGGCATCCAGCTGTTCCAGATATCCCCCCGGGTCCACGAGTCCATCGGGGTGGTCGATCCGCAGACCGTCGGCGAGTCCCTCGCGCACCCAGCGGAGCACCTCCGCATGGCTCTCCTCGAACACCCAGGGCAGTTCCACACGCAGGCCCGCGAGCGTGGTGATCGCGAAGAACCGCCGATAGTTCAGCTCGGCCGCTTCCCGCCGCCAGAACACCGCTTCCCAGTGCTGCCGCTCGAGGATCTGCCGGATGACGCGCGGGTCGTCCAGCGGCGCGCTGCCCACGCCCACGACCGGGAACGGCAGGGAGTCCGGAGCGAGCGGCAGCACGTGCTCGCCACCGTAGAACCGCACGACACCGTGGGCGCCCAGCTCGGAGGTATCCGGATCGACCCTCACATCGCCGTCGGCGAGCACGTCGTCGAGAGGAGCGCCGAGGATCGGCACCCGCACCTTGCCCGCGCCGAAGTCCCAGTCGATGTCGAATGCGTCGGCGTAACGGGATTCGCGGCCATGGGTCAGGACATCCCACCACCACGGATTCTCTGAAGGTCTCGCGATCCCCATGTGATTGGGGACGATATCGATCAGGATGCCGAGGCCCGCCGACCGCGCGGCTGTCGCGAATCGGTCCAGCCCGTCCCGACCTCCCCGCGCCGGGTCTACCAGCGACGGATCGACGACGTCGTAGCCGTGCGTCGAGCCCTCGGTCGCCTGCAGCAAGGGGGACAGGTAAGCCCAGTCCGCACCGAGGTCGGCCAGGTAGGGCGCGACCTCGGCGGCCGCGTCGAGGCCGAATGCCGGCTGGATCTGAAGGCGGTACGTGGACGCGGGCCGTTTCGTCATCGGATCAGTGCCGCAGCTCGGTCTTGGGCGACGGGCTCGGCATGTCCTCCGGGCTGCTCGCGACCGCGTTGCCCGCCAGCGAGGCCGCGACGGAGTGGTCCACCTCGGCCGTCGGCGGGTGGTACTCGACGAGCACGAGCATCGCCTTCGCGTGGACGATGACCTCGGCACCGGGTTCGATCGGCGCGGAGTCGGCTCGCTCGCCGGCCGTGTCGACGAGGACCTCCCACTTGGGGCTGTACTCGACCGCGGGCACGACGAAGTCGACGTCCTCGTCCCCCGCATTGAAGAGCACGATGAAGTGCTTGTCGGTGATCCGATCGCCGCGGCGATCGCGCTCGCGGATGCCCGAGCCGTTGAGGAAGACGCCGACTGCTCGCCCGAAGCCGGAGTCCCAGTCCTCGGGCTGCATCTCGGTGCCGTCAGGACGCAGCCAGGCGATGTCGGGCACGGGCTGGCCGACCTCCCGCCGGACGGGTCGCCCGTTGAAGAAGCGGCTGCGGCGGAATGTCGGATGCTCGCGCCGCAGTCGTGCCAGCGCGGCGGTGAACTCCACGAGGGGCTCGTCGACCTTGTCCCAGTGCACCCACGTCAGCTCGTTGTCCTGCGCGTAGCCGTTGTTGTTGCCCTGCTGCGTGCGTCCGAGCTCGTCCCCGTGCAGCAGCATGGGCACGCCCTGCGACAGCAGAAGGGTGGCGATGAAGTTGCGCTGCTGTCGCGCGCGCATCGTCAGCACCGCCGGATCGTCGGTCGGACCCTCGACTCCGAAGTTCTGCGAGCGGTTGTGGGACTCGCCGTCCTTGTTGTTCTCGCCGTTGGCCTTGTTGTGCTTGTCGTTGTAGCTGACCAGATCGCGGAGAGTAAAGCCGTCGTGCGCCGTCACGAAGTTGATGGATGCGACCGGCCGGCGGCCGGAGTGCTCGTAGAGATCGGCCGAGCCGGTCAGGCGCGAGGCGAACTCACCGAGTGTGGCGGCCTCGCCGCGCCACATGTCGCGGACGGTGTCGCGGTACTTTCCGTTCCACTCGGTCCACTGCGGCGGGAAGTTGCCCACCTGGTAGCCGCCCGGCCCGATGTCCCACGGCTCGGCGATGAGCTTGACCTGCGAGACCACCGGGTCCTGCTGGACGAGCTCGAAGAAGGTGGCGAGGCGGTCCACGTCGTAGAACTCGCGCGCGAGCGTCGCCGCGAGGTCGAAGCGGAAGCCGTCGACGTGCATCTCGAGCACCCAGTAGCGCAGCGAGTCCATGATGAGCTGCAGCGCGTGCGGATTGCCGACGTTGAGGCTGTTTCCGGTGCCGGTGTAGTCGGTGTAATAGCGCTGGTCGCCGTCCTCGAGCCGGTAGTACGCGGCGTTGTCGATGCCGCGCATGGAGAGGGTCGGACCCAGGTGGTTGCCCTCGGCGGTGTGGTTGTAGACGACGTCGAGGATGACCTCGATGCCTGCTGCGTGCAGGGCACGCACCATGCCCTTGAACTCCTGAACCTGCTGGCCGCGCTGGCCCGTCGCGGCATAGGTGTTCTGCGGCGCGAAGAAGGCGATCGTGTTGTAGCCCCAGTAGTTCGACAGGCCCTTGTCCTGCAGCGTGCTGTCGTTGACGAACTGGTGCACCGGCATCAGCTCGATGGCCGTGACGCCGATCTTCTTCAAGTGGTCGATCACGGCAGGATGCGCGATGCCGCCGTACGTGCCTCGCAGCTCCTCCGGGACCGCCGGATGCAGCATCGTGAGGCCCCTGACGTGGGCTTCGTAGATGAAGGATGCCGCGTACGGCGTCTTCGGCTGGCGATCGCCCGCCCAGTCGAAGAACGGGTTGATCACCACTCCCATCATCATCTTCGAGGCGGAGTCGTCGTCATTGCGGGAGTCGGGATCGCCGAAGTCGTAGCCGAACAGCGCCTGATCGCCGTCGACCTGGCCCTCGACGGCCTTGGCGTAGGGGTCGAGAAGCAGCTTGTTGGGGTTGAAGCGCTTGCCGTTCTTCGGGTCGTGCTCGCCGTGCACTCGGTAGCCGTAGCGCTGCCCGGGGCCGACGGTGGGCAGGTAGGCGTGCCAGATGTGGGCATCGACGTCGATGAGGTCGATGCGGGTTTCCTTGCCGCGGTCGCCGAACAGGCACAGCTCGACGCGCTCGGCGCCCTCGCTGAACAGAGCGAAGTTCGTTCCGTTGCCATCGAATGTCGCACCGAGCGGATAGCTCGAGCCGGGCCAAGTCTGCACAGTGCCTCCATATAGAAGCCGAGCCGGAGGTACCGGTTCGGCCAGAATCTACAGATTAGTCGGCCGACCTGCGTGTCCTGTCCGGCGGTCGAGGGCGGTTACAATGCCTGCTCGTCGTCCGCGAGCAGGTCCGGCCTGCGGTCGCGCGTGCGCTCGAGCTGCTGCTCTCGGCGCCACGCCGCGATGGCACCGTGATTGCCGCTCAGCAGCACGGGCGGCACGCCCAGACCGCGCCAGTCCGCGGGCTTCGTGTAGGACGGGTACTCCAGCAGACCGTCCTCGTGGGACTCCTCGACGAGGCTCTCGGGGTTGCCGACAACGCCGGGGATGAGCCGCGCAGTGGCTTCGATCATCGCCATCGCCGCCACCTCTCCCCCGTTGAGGACGTAGTCCCCCAGGCTGACCAGCCGCACCTCGCCGAGCGAGGCGGCGTGCGCGAACACACGCTCGTCTATGCCCTCGTATCGGCCGCAGCCGAACACCAGGTGGTCCCGCTGCGCCAGCTCGCGTGCCGTCGCCTGAGTGAACAGCTCGCCGGCGGGCGACGGGAAGATGAAGATCGGATGCGAGCCGCTCCCGGCGTCGGCCGCGATCGCATCCAGCGCTTCGCCCCACGGCTCGGGCTTCATGACCATTCCCGCGCCGCCGCCGTAGGGGGTGTCGTCGACAGTGCGGTGGCGATCGTGCGCCCACATCCGGAGGTCATGCACGCGCACGTCCAGCAGTCCCCTGCCGCGCGCCTTGCCGAGCAGCGAGACCTCGAGCACGTCGAAGAACGACGGGAAGATCGAGACGACGTCGATGCGCACGTCAGTCCTCTGAGCGATCGTCCTCGGAAGCGGCGGACGGCGGGCCGTCGGCGGCGTCGGGCTCGTCGCCGTCCTCGGACGGCAGGTCTTCGAAGAGTCCCGCGGGGGGCGTCACGATCACCCGGCCGGCGGTGACGTCGACCTCGGGCACGAGAGCCTTCACGAACGGAACGAGCACCTCGCGGTCGCCGTCCACACGCACGATCAGCAGATCCTGCGCCGGGAAGTGGTCGACGCGGATGACGCGGCCGACGACCTCGCCGTCACGCACGACATCGAGCCCGACCAGCTGATGGTCGTACCAGGCGTCGTCCTCCGTGGGGACGTCCTCGGGGTCTTGATCGACCCACAGGATGGCGCGCACGAGCTCCTCGGCGGCCGAGCGGTCCTCGACTCCTTCGAAGAAGGCGACGGGGTGGCTGTTCATCCAGCGGAACTCGCGCACGGTGAGCGGCTTGCCGTGCCACGGCGACGACTCGGGGACCTGCAGCGTGAACGACGCGCCCGGGGTGAACCGGCCCTCGGGGTCATCTGTGTACAGCTCGAGCTTGAGCGCGCCCTTGAGGCCGTGCGCCTTCACCAGCCGCCCGACACGCAGCTGTGTCTTGGCGGATTTCGGCGGGCGGGCCGCGTCGGACTTCTCGGGGCCCGTCACGTCAGTCGTCCGCGACGTCGACGCGAACGCGCCGGCCGTCCGCGAGTGCCGTGATCAGCGTGCGCAGGGCCTTCGCCGTGCGTCCGCCGCGCCCGATCACGCGACCCCGGTCGTCAGGGTGCACGTGGACCTCGAGGACATCGCCGCGCGGCGACGTCGAAGAGCGGATGGACACGTCATCGGGGTGATCGACGATCCCCTTGACGACATGCTCGAGCGCGGCGGCCAGCACCACGATTATTCGGCGTCGGTCGCGGCGTCGGCGTCAGCCTCCACCGGCGCCTCGGCTGCAGGCTCGTCGGCCTTCTTCTCAGCCTTGGGCTTGATCACGACCTTCTTGGCGGCATCCGCCTCGAAGGGGGCCTTGGGCTCGGCGACGCGCACGGTCGAGACGGCGTCCTTGTCGCCCTTGAACTTGCCCCAGTCGCCCGTGAGCTTGAGGATCGCGGCGACCTGCTCGGTCGGCTGCGCGCCGACGGAGAGCCAGTACTGGGCACGGTCGGAGTCGACCTCGATGAACGAGGGGTTCTGGGTGGGGTGGTACTTGCCGATCTCCTCGATGACGCGACCGTCGCGCTTGGTGCGCGAGTCGGCGACGACGATGCGGTAGTACGGCGCACGGATCTTGCCGAGGCGCTTGAGACGGATCTTGACAGCCACAATTCTCCTGAAGTGTTGTGAGTTGGGCGAACTGACAGCCGTGAGCGTGGGGTGCACACTCGGCGGAAGCTCAATGGGGTTCTGCGCGCCGGATAGAGGGTCGGGCGGTACAGAACTCGACTGACCATTCTTGCAGATTTCGAGCCGTAAGGATAATCGCCTGACCCGCATGCCATGATGGGCCGACACCGGAGCAGTCGCCGGTCGGGAGGGCGAGGTCATGCACATCGAGTTCGCCCGGTCCGCACGCTCCACCGTCGGGCTCGAGTGGGAGGTCGCCATCGTCGACCGGGCCACCGGGGAGCTCGCCTCCGTGGGCGACCGCGTGCTCGAGCTGCTCGATGAG
>NZ_DASUNI010000173.1:0-10806 GCF_036277215.1 Microbacterium sp.
CGAGAAGCTTCCGTTCAGCCTGAAGGTGCTCCTGGAGAACCTCCTGCGCACCGAGGACGGCGCGAACGTGACGAAGGCGCAGATCGAGGCCCTCGGGTCGTGGGATGCCGCTGCCGAGCCCGACACCGAGATCCAGTTCACCCCCGCGCGAGTCGTGATGCAGGACTTCACCGGCGTGCCGTGCATCGTCGACCTCGCCACGATGCGCGAGGCCGTCGAGGCGCTCGGGGGAGACCCGAAGAGGATCAACCCCCTCTCGCCTGCCGAGATGGTCATCGACCACTCGGTCATCGCGGATCTGTTCGGCACCGAGAATGCGCTCGAGCGCAACGTCGAGATCGAGTCCGAGCGCAACGGCGAGCGCTACCAGTTCCTGCGCTGGGGTCAGACGGCCTTCGACGATTTCAAGGTCGTCCCTCCGGGAACCGGCATCGTCCACCAGGTGAACATCGAGCACCTCGCCAAGGTCATCTACGACCGCCGGGTCGGCGGCGTGCTGCGCGCATATCCGGACACGTGCGTCGGCACCGACTCCCACACGACCATGGTCAACGGCCTCGGGGTGCTGGGCTGGGGCGTCGGCGGCATCGAGGCCGAGGCCGCGATGCTCGGCCAGCCGGTGTCGATGCTCATCCCCAAGGTGGTCGGATTCAAGCTCTCCGGCGCCATCCCCACCGGTGTGACCGCGACGGACGTCGTCCTCACCATCACCGAGATGCTGCGCAAGCACGGCGTCGTGGGCAAGTTCGTGGAGTTCTACGGCTCCGGCGTCGCCTCGGTGCCCCTCGCCAACCGCGCCACGATCGGAAACATGAGCCCCGAGTTCGGCTCGACGGCCGCGATGTTCCCGATCGACGAGGTCACGCTGGATTACCTCCGCCTCACCGGTCGCAGCGACGAGCAGGTCGCGCTCGTGGAGCAGTACTCCAAGCTGCAGAAGCTGTGGCACGACCCCGCGACCGAGCCCGTGTACAGCGAGTACCTCGAACTGGACCTCGCCACGGTCGTGCCCTCCATCGCCGGGCCCAAGCGACCGCAGGATCGCATCATCCTGGCCCACGCGAAGACCCAATTCGCCAGTGATCTGACGAACTATGCGGACGTCGAGCACGACCTGGTCGACCTCGAGGGCTCGGAGTCGTTCCCCGCCTCCGACCCTCCGGGCAACTCACCCGACGACGAGTACAGCGCACACACCCACCACCACCACAGCCACGCGCCCACGAAGGGCTCCAAGCCGACGCCGGTGACCCTCGCCGGCGGCGAGCGGTTCACGCTCGACCACGGTGCGGTCACCATCGCGGCGATCACCTCGTGCACCAACACGTCGAACCCGTCGGTCATGCTCGCGGCGGGACTGCTCGCCCGGAACGCGGTGAAGAAGGGCCTGAAGGCCAAGCCGTGGGTGAAGACCACGCTCGCGCCCGGCTCGAAGGTCGTGACGGACTACTACGAGAAGGCCGGACTGACCCAGGACCTCGAAGACCTCGGCTTCTACACCGTGGGCTACGGCTGCACCACCTGCATCGGCAACTCGGGACCGCTCATCGAGGAGGTCTCGGCTGCCGTCCAGCAGAACGATCTGGCCGTCACCGCCGTGCTGTCGGGCAACCGCAACTTCGAGGGCCGAATCAACCCCGACGTGAAGATGAACTACCTCGCCAGCCCGCCGCTGGTCATCGCCTACTCACTGGCCGGCTCGATGAACTTCGACTTCGAGACCGATCCACTGGGCAAGGATCAGGACGGCAACGACGTCTTCCTGAAAGACATCTGGCCGGACGCCGCCGAGGTGCAGTCCACGATCGACTCGTCGATCAACAAGGACATGTTCACGCACCAGTACGCCAGCGTGTTCGAGGGCGACGAGCGCTGGAAGACCCTGCCGACCCCGACGGGCGACGTGTTCGAGTGGAACGCCGACTCCACCTACGTGCGCAAGCCGCCGTACTTCGACGGCATGACGATGGAGCTGACCCCGGTCGCCGACATCGCCGGAGCCCGCGTTCTCGCGACCCTCGGCGACTCGGTCACCACCGACCACATCAGCCCGGCCGGAAACATCAAGGCGGAGAGCCCGGCGGGTCGCTACCTGGACGAGCACGGCGTCGAGCGCAAGGACTACAACTCGTACGGCTCGCGTCGCGGCAATCACGAGGTGATGATCCGCGGCACGTTCGCGAACATCCGCCTGCGCAACCAGCTCCTCGACGGCGTCGAGGGCGGCTTCACCCGGGACTTCACCCAGGACGGCGGCCCGCAGTCGTTCATCTACGACGCCAGCCAGAACTATCAGGCCGAGGGCACGCCGCTGGTCATCTTCGGCGGCAAGGAGTACGGCTCCGGCTCGTCGCGTGACTGGGCGGCCAAGGGTACGAGTCTGCTGGGGGTCAAGGCCGTCATCACCGAGAGCTTCGAGCGGATCCACCGCTCCAACCTCATCGGCATGGGCGTGGTCCCGCTGCAGTTCCCCGCCGGCGAGAGCTGGGCGTCGCTCGGACTGGACGGCACCGAGATCGTGTCGATCTCGGGCCTGGAGCAGCTCAACGCCGGCGTCACGCCCAAGACGGTGCACGTCACGGCCGCCCCGAGCGAGTTCTCGCCGGCGGGCAAGTCCACGATCGAATTCGACGCGATCGTGCGCATCGACACGCCCGGCGAGGCGGACTACTACCGCAACGGCGGCATCCTGCAATACGTACTCCGCTCGCTCGTCTGAAGCGCGCGGGAGGGGTCGGGTGCCTGCGCCCGACCCCTCCGGCGTACCTGCCACGGGTAGACTTGCAGAGCCCGTCGTGGGCTCGGAAAGGAGCGGGGATGTCGTTGCTGTCGTCCATCTCCGGACCCCGCGACCTCGATGCGCTCGGCCCTGAGCAGCTCGAACAGCTCGCCGGCGAGATCCGTGCATTCCTGATCGAGAACGTGTCGCGCACAGGAGGTCACCTCGGTCCGAACCTCGGCGTCGTCGAGCTCACCATCGCGATGCACAAGGTGTTCGACTCGCCGAACGACCCGATCGTCTTCGACACCGGCCATCAGTCGTACGTGCACAAGCTGCTCACCGGTCGGCAGGACTTCACCGGTCTGCGCTCGCGCGGCGGGCTCGCTGGCTATCCGCAGCGTTCCGAGAGCCCGCACGACGTCGTGGAGTCCTCGCACGCGTCCAGCTCGCTCAGCTGGGCCGACGGCATCTCGCGCGCGCTCACCCGCACCGGTCGCAAGGACCGGCACGTCATCGCCGTCGTCGGCGACGGCGCCCTTACCGGCGGCATGACCTGGGAGGCGCTCAACAACATCTCCGACGACAACGACCGCAACCTCGTGATCATCGTCAACGACAACGGCAGGTCCTACGCGCCGACGATCGGGGGCATGGCGCGCTACCTGAATCGGGTGCGCACCGCCGACAGCTATCGCACGCTCCACCGCAGCTCGGACTCGTTCTTCGGCAAGCTCGGGCCTGCGTCGCGCGCTTTCTACCGCGGTGTCCGCGGCGGTACCCACGGCTTCCTGTCGCGGTTCACCAACAACGCGGCGCTGTACTCCAATCTCGACATCAAGTACCTGGGTCCGATCGACGGCCACGACCTGCGGGTGGTCATCGAGACGCTCGAGCTGGCGAAGGACTTCGGCGCTCCGGTGATCGTGCACGCGATCACCGACAAGGGCCGCGGCTACCAGCCCGCCCGAGACGACGAAGCCGATCAGTTCCACGCCGTGGGCCGCATCGATCCGGCGTCCGGTGAACCCGTCGGCGGCTCGGCTTCGACGGCCTGGAACGATGTCTTCGCCGAAGAGCTGGTCGCGGTGGGGGAGGAGCGGCCCGAAATCATCGGCATCACCGCCGCGATGCTGCGCCCCACGGGACTCCTCCCTTTCGCGCAGCGCTTCCCGGACCGCGTGTACGACGTCGGCATCGCCGAGCAGCATGCGGTGGCGTCCGCCGCAGGCCTCGCCTACGGCGGGCTGCACCCGGTCGTCGCGGTTTACGCCACGTTCATGAACCGCGCCTTCGACCAGGTGATGATGGATGTCGCGCTGCACCGCGCCGGCGTCACGTTCGTGCTCGACCGCGCGGGCGTGACCGGACCGGACGGCCCGAGCCACCACGGTATCTGGGACCTCGCGATGCTGCAGATCGTCCCGCACATCCGCATTGCGGTGCCCCGCGACGCGGAGCGGCTGCGAGAAGAGCTCCGCGAGGCCGTCGCGATCGACGACGCGCCGACCGTCATCCGCTTCCCCAAGGGATCCGTGAGCCCCACCCTTGCGGCTCTGGAGCGCCTGGGCGACGGGGTCGACGTGCTCGTCCGCTCCGACGCGCGGGACGTTCTCATCGTCGGGATCGGGCCGATGGCCCACATCGCGGTCGACGTCGCCCAGCGACTGCGGGCGCAGGGAATCGGCGCCACCGTCGTCGATCCGCGCTGGGTCGTCCCGGTCCAGCCGTCGATCGTCGAGCTCGCGGCATCCCACCGCCTGGTGATCACGATCGAAGACGGCATCCGGGTCGGCGGAATCGGCACGCGGGTCCGGCAGGTGCTCCGCGAAGCCAATGTCGACACTGCGGTGGATGAGCTCGGCCTGCCCGACGAGTTCATCGATCACGCGACGCGTGAGCAGATCCTGGAGGACGCCGGTCTCACCCCCGCGAAGATCGCGCACGACATCGTCTCGCAGGTGCTCGGCACGCGCATCCCGGTCGCGCGACGTCCGGAGCCGCAGACCGACTGGCTGGCGGCCGTCACTTCCCCGCACGACGAAGTCCGCGACGCCTGAGGCGGTCGCGCGCCGTTCGACCGAAGAAAGCGCATGTCCTGACCATAGGGACATGCGCTTTCGCCGGTCGCCTGCCTAGACGGCGGTGCCCTTGATCACCGGGTGATGGAAAGTGTCGTCGAACACCCGCTCCGACGCGCCCTCGCGGTCGAGGTACGGCGATGCTCCGCCGTCGATGAACGGCCACCCTGCTCCGAGGATCAGGCAGAGGTCGATGTCCTGGACCTCGGGGACCACGCCCTCGTCGAGCATGATCCGGATCTCGCGCGCCAGCCCGTCCTGGACGCGGCGGAGGATTTCGTCTTCGGTCGCGGGGGTCGAGCCGACGGCGCCCTTCAGCACCCTCTCGGCCGCCTTCGACCATCCGGTGACCCGGCCGCTTCTGTCCTTCTCCACCACTTCGTCGAGCTCGGCGAGCCGATGGAAGTTCTCGGACGCGAAGAACCGGTCGGGGAAGGCGTGCGCCATGGTGTCCTGGACGTGCGCGGCCACCTTCCAGCCGACGAGGTCGATCAGCTGGAACGGCGTCATGGGAAGCCCGATGGGCGCGAAGGCCTTCTCCACCGTCGGCAGCGGAGTGCCCTCGTACACCGCGCGCGCGGCTTCGCCCATGACCTTCGCGAGCAGCCGGTTCACCACGAAGCCGGGCGCATCGGCGGTCAGGACCGCATTCTTGCCGAGGCCGCGGGCGACCACGAATGCCGTCGACAGCGCGGCGTCCGTGGTCTGCGGCGTCCGCACGATCTCGATGAGCGGCATGACCGCGACGGGATTGAAGAAGTGGAACCCGACGAGACGTCCCGGGTGCGCCAACTTCGCGCCGATCTCCTCCACCGACAGCGACGAGGTGTTGGTGGCGAGGATCGCATCCTCGGCGACGATCGCCTCGATCTCGCCGAACACCTGCTGCTTGACCCCGACCTCCTCGAACACGGCCTCGATGACGAAGTCGCAGTCGGCGTACTCGGTCTTGTCGGTCGTCCCGTGCAGCAGCGCCCTCAGGCGGTTCGCGGCATCGCCGTCGAGGCGACCCTGAGCTTCGAGCTTGCCGATCTCGTCCCGGATGGACGCCAGTCCATTGTCGACGCGCGCCTGATCGAGGTCGGTGATCAGCACCGGCACCTCGAGTTTGCGCAGGAACAGCAGCGCGAACTGGCTCGCCATGAGACCCGCGCCGATGATACCCACCTTCGTGACCTTCTTCGCGAGTCCCTTGTCGGGCGCGCCCACAGGGCGTTTGGCCCGCTTCTGCACGAGGTCGAAGGCGTACATGGACGCCGCGAACTGGTCTCCCGTGACGAGATCGGCCAGCGCGTCATCCTCCCGGGCGAATCCCTCCGCCTTGGTGCCGCTCTTTGCCCGGTCGAGGAGGTCGAGGGCGACGTACGGTGACTTCGGAACGCTGCCGATGCGGCTCTCGAGCATGCCCCGAGCCATCTTGATCGCGATCGGCCACTTCGTGAGTCGCTCGATCCTGCCCGGCTGGTGCTTCCGGTCGACCTTCACGGCGCCGACGAGGACGCGGTCCGCCCATTTCAGCGAGTCCTCGAGGAAGTTCGAGGCGGGGAAGATCGCGTCGACGATCCCGTAGTCGAAAGCCTGCTGCGGCTTCAGCATCCGGTTCTGCTTGAGCGGGTTCGAGATCACCACCTCGAGCGCGTTCTCGATCCCGATGAGATTGGGCAGCAGGTACGCACCGCCCCAGCCCGGGATGATGCCGAGGAAGACCTCGGGCAGGGCGATCGCAGCGGCGGAGGCGTCCACCGTCCGGTAGGTGGAGTTGAGAGCGATCTCCAGTCCACCGCCCAGCGCCAGACCGTTCACGAATGCGAATGAGGGCACGCCGAGATCGGAGAGCTTGCCCAGCACGTGATGGCCGAGTTGCGCGATCAGCCGTGCGGTGTCCTTCGAGTCCATCCGGCTGATGTCGGACAGGTCGGCTCCGGCAGCCAGGATGTACTGCTTGCCCGTGATGCCCACCGCCTGGATCTCACCCGCCGCCGCGCGCCTCTTCTGCGCCTCCAGCGTCGCGTCCAGTTCCCTCAGCGTGGCTGGACCGACCGTGTTCGGGCGGGTGTGGTCGCGGCCGTTGTCGAGGGTGATCAGGGCGAGCACCTTGCCGGAGGGCAGCGGGATGTCACGCACGGCGGAGCGGGTGATCACCTCTCCATCTGCGAGCGCATCGAGGGGCGAGAAGTCGATCCCGGCGTACTGATCCGAGGCGGTGTTCGTCATCGTCGGGCGGCTCACTTCTTCTTTCCGTTGTAGTGCGGGTTCTCCCAGATGACCGATCCGCCCTGGCCGAGTCCGACGCACATCGCTGTCAGGCCGTAGCGGACGTCGGGACGCTCGGCGAACTGCGCGGCGAGCTGGATCATCAGTCGCACGCCGGATGCTGCGAGCGGGTGGCCGACGGCGATCGCACCACCCCACTGGTTGACCCGCGGGTCATCATCGGCGATGCCGAAATGGTCCAGCAGTGAGATGACCTGGATCGCGAACGCCTCGTTCAGCTCGAACAGGCCGATGTCGTCGATCTTGAGGCCGGCGCGCGCCAGCGCCTTCTCCGTGGAGGGGATCGGGCCGATGCCCATGATCTCGGGCTGGACTCCCGCGAATGCGAACGACACGAGCTTCATCTTGGGCTTCAGACCCAGCTCCTTGACGGCCCTCCCACCGGCGAGCAGTGACATGGTCGCACCGTCGGTCAGTGGAGATGACGTCCCGGCCGTCACCCTGCCGTGCGGGCGGAACGGCGTCTTCAGACCGGCGAGGTCCTCCATCGTGGTCTGCGGTCGGCGGCCCTCGTCCTCCGTGGCAAGACCCCAGGCGCCTCCGGCGTCCCTGATCGCCACCGAGACGAGATCGGGCTGGATCTTGCCCGCGTCGTAGGCCGCCTGTGCCTTGTGCTGGCTCAGCATGCCGTAGCGGTCGGAGCGCTCCTTGGTGAGATGCGGGAAGCGGTCGAAGATGCGCTCCGCGGTGACCCCCATGTTCAGCGCGCCGGGATCGACCATCTTCTCCGCGACGAATCGGGGGTTGGGGTCGGCGTTGGCGCCGATCGGGTGGTGGCCCATGTGCTCGACGCCGCCGGCGAGGGCGAGGTCGTACATCCCGACCCCGATCGAGCCGGCCATGGTGCTGACGCTCGTCATCGCGCCCGCGCACATCCGATCGATGGCGAAGCCCGGCACAGTCAGCGGCAGTCCGGCGAGGATCGCTGCCGACCGGCCCAGGGTCAGGCCCTGATCCCCGGTCTGCGAGGTCGCTGCGATCGCGACATCGTCGATCCGCTCCGCGGGAACGTCCGGGTTGCGCTCCATGACACCGACGATCGCCTTGACCGCGAGGTCATCGGCTCGGGTGTTCCAATACATGCCCTTCTCGCCGGCGCGCCCGAACGGCGTGCGCATTCCATCGACGAAAAAGACGTCCGAGATCTCGGCCACTCTGCCTCCGTAAGTAGGGATGCGATCAGCCTAGGCAGGCCGGTGGGAGGCCCCGCATCGGTTGGGTCGAACCTACGAATCGGTCTCCGGAGCGGGGACAGGGCTTTGCACGGATTGCACAAAGGCATCCGCAATCAACTGTGCAGTCTGCGCAATTTGCCACGGTCGCGCACCCAATTCCGTCAGGGCGTCGCCGACGGATGCCGCGCTCAGCGGCGCCGGTGGATTCCAGGCGACGCGGCGGAGGAGTTCGGGTGTGAGGAGGTTCTCGGTGGGCATGTTCAGGTCTTCCGCGAGACCTTCGACGACGGACCGCGCGGCTTTGAGCCGCGCATCAGCCTCGGGATTGCGGTCGGACCACGCACGCGCGGGCGGAATGGACTCTCCGCCGGTCGCCCGCTCGAGCGGCAGGTCGGTGGCGGCCCGGCCCGACTCGAAGGCCGCCCACCATCGGTCGAGCTGGCTGCGGCTGGCCCGTCCGGTGAACTCCTTGAGCTGCGCGAGCTCGTGCTTGCTCTTGGGATCGGCCAGAAGCGCGGCGACCAGCGCTCGATCGGGGATGAGCCGACCCGGCGCCACGTCCTGCTCGCGGGCGTAGTCCTCGCGGGCCGTCCACAGCTCCCGCGCGACGGCGAGCGCCTTGCGCCCGCGAACGGTGTGCAGGCCGCTCAGCCTCCGCCAGGGCTCTTCGCGCGCGGGCTTCGGCGTGCGATCGAGGACAGCGCGGAACTCCTCGGCGGCGAACTCCGTCTTGCCCTGCTCGGCCAGCTCGGCCGCCAGGGCGTCGCGCACGTCGACCAGATGCTCGACGTCGAGTGCGGCGTATTCGAGCCACGACTGCGGGAGCGGGCGGGTGGACCAGTCCGCGGCCGAGTGCGCCTTCGCCAGCGTGATCCCGAGTGTGTCCTCGACGACCGCGCCGAGCCCGACGCGCGGGTGCCCGAGCAGGCGGGCGGCCAGCTCGGTGTCGAACATCGTCGCAGGTTCGAGTCCGAGCTCGCGCAGCGACGGAAGGTCCTGGCTGGCCGCGTGCAGAACCCACTCGTCCGACCCGATCGCCGCCTGCAGCGTGGCGAACTCGCCCACTGCGGGCGGATCGAACAGGAACACGCCGGCGCCACGGCGGAACACCTGCACGAGGTATGCGCGCTGAGAGTACTTGAAGCCGGATGCGCGCTCGACGTCGACCGCCACCGGCCCGGTCCCGGCCTCGAGGGTGGCGACGGCGCCGGCGAGGCCCGCGGCATCCGTGATGACGGTGTATTCAGTCACGCGCTGCCCTGCGCGCGCCGAGCACGGCGATGTCCTCCGAGCCCGGCGGCAGGCCGGCCAGCATGCACACCAGCTCCGACCACGCCTCGACGTGCGGGGTGAGACCGCCCAGTGGAGACCACGAGGCGCGCAGCTCTATCTGCGCGCCGTCCCCGTCGGCCGCGAGCGAGCCGAATCCCTTCGACAGCGTCTTGGTCGCCGTCCCGGATGCCGAGTGGTACTCGGCGCGCCGTGACTTGAGCGCATCCACGAGCCAGGACCACGCGACATCCGCCAACAGCGGGTCGACCCCGATGTCGGGTTCGAGCGGTGCCTGTGCGAAGCAAACGATCCTCCATGCCCCGTTCCAGGGGTCGGGCTCCTCCGGGTCGTGCAGCAGGATGAACCGCCCTGTGCCGTAGGGGGAGTCGACGCCATCCTGCTCCGGGCGCACGTCGCCCGCAAGCGCGATGCACTCCGGAGCGAGCCCGGACGGCGGGGCGATCTCGCGGACGGTCAGGTCCGCCCGGAACACCGTGGAGCGCACCTCCGCCGCTGCGCGCTCGAACGACGGCGGCGCGCTCGGGGGACGAAGGTCAGCCACGCCGAAAGACTAGAGTGGGGCTCCGATGGTCGACTCCAGGCGCGCCGCGATCCCCGGCGCCTCTCCCGCACTCGTTGCCGGGGTGAAGGCTGCACTCACGGTGCTGAGCGCAGCGCTGGCCCTCGCCCTCTCGGCCCTCGGCTACGTCTCGATGCGGATGGCCCGGCGCGTCGTGACGCCCGCCGTGCGCATCGCCGACACGCGCATCCTGTCGTTGGACACAGCCGCCCAGACCATCACGCTGGCCCGGAGTCCCGACACGCAACTGCCCGGAAGGTACGGGCTGTTCACCAGCGGCACCGAGGATTACGTCAAGCTCGGCTCCGTGCTCGCCGAGGATGCGACCAGTGTCAAGCGCAAGCTGCTCACGCATATCGGCCCGCAGACGCGCATCTCCTCCGAAGCGGCGTTCAGCGGCTGGTACTACGACCGGCCTGAGGAGCTGCATCTGGCGTTCACGCCCGAGCTGATCGGCTCCGGCGTCGGACCCTGCCCAGCGTGGCTCTTCCCCGCCGGCGACGGCGAGGTGTGGGTCATCCAGGTGCACGGCCGCGGCACGACCCGCGCCGAATGCCTGCGCGCGGTGCCGGTGTTCCACGCGCTCGGGATCACGTGCCTGGTGGTGTCCTACCGCAACGACGGTGAAGCCCCGCGGAGCCGCTCGGGCACGTACACGCTCGGCGCCACCGAGTGGCGTGATGTCGACGCCGCGGTCGGCTTCGC
>NZ_DASUNI010000174.1:0-15671 GCF_036277215.1 Microbacterium sp.
GGGACGACGTGGAGCGTGCGTGCCGGAGGATCGGGTCTGCCGCCGCGGGGTTCGGGATGTGACCGATGAACTCGACATCCGCGGTGGCGGCGCGGTCGCCGTCGATACGGCGACCCTGCGGGAGGCGGCGGACGGGTTTTCGGCGCTCGCCGAGGAGCTCGATGAGACCGCCGCGCAGGTCGGGTCGGCAGCCGTGCGGCTGTTCGGCGTCTCAGATACCGCGTGGGCGTTGTCCAACAGGTTGGAGGTCACTCGGCGACGCATCCTGACGGTCGCCGACGATGCGCGCGCGCTCACCGGAGCGCTGCGAGGATCCGCCGCGGTGTACGAGGTGGTCGACCTGCGAGCCGAGCGCGCTCTGGCGGATGCGGCCGGTGATTCCGAGGCCGTCGCACGCATCGATGCCCGCATCGCAGCACTCGGGCGCGAATATCCTGAGGCGGGTCTGCAGGCCACGCTCGGCACCCTCGGGCATTGGGCCGCGTGGCCCGACGACCTGGCGGCGCAGGCACCGGGTGCGCTGTGGTGGCTGATCCCGGGCTTCCATGCGATGGCGATCCCCGCCGCGTGGGCGATGCAGCGCGTGGTCGGAACCGTGGGGGCGGGCACCGTCCCCGCAACGGCGCGGCTGCGCGGTCAGGCGAACGAGGTCGTGGTCGCGCCGACCGTGCTGCACGGACCCGCGACGGCGCCCACCTCTCTGCCCGGGGCGGTGGCGCGCATACCGCGCGACGGCGATGCCCGGATCAGGGTGGAGCGGTACACGATGCCCGACGGGTCGCGCCAGTTCGCGCTCTACGTCGCCGGGACGCAGACGGCGGCTCCGAACACCGCAGAGCCGTTCGACATGGGATCGAATCTCGAGCTCTACTCCGGTGAGCGATCGGCTTCATACGACGCGACACTGGCGGCGCTGCGGGATGCCGGAGCTGAGAGCGGCGACATCGTGCACGCGTTCGGCCACTCGCAGGGCGCGATGGTCGCAGCGTACGTGGCCCTGGAGGCCGGTTTCGACACCCGAACCCTCGTGTCGTTCGGGTCGCCGGTCGAGGCTGACGTCGGCGATCGCACCCTCAGCATCTCCCTGCGCCACAGCGACGACCCGGTCGGCGCGCTCGCGGGCGGGGGCTCACCTGGAGCCGTCGGAGCGCCCGGCAGCTTCATCGCATCGCGCATCGCCGACCCCGCCCCCGGACTCCACGACCTTCAGCTGCCCGCCCACGCAATCGAGGAGTACGCGCGCACCGCGACGCTGCTGGACGAGTCTGGTGACGCGCGAATGGCGGCAGTCCGGCAGCTGTTCGACCAGCTCGGCGATGCGGCATCCGTCGATGTCACGGAGTACTCCGCTCGGCGCGGGAGCGTCGAGGCGCGTCCGCGACCCGGCCCGGCGCCGAGCGATCCGGTCAGTCCTTCTTCCGCGGGCGGAGGATGATGCCGAAGATCCAGTTGATCAGCGAGATGATGATCGCCGCGACCACGCCCCACCAGAAGTCCTCGACCCGCAGTCCCCAGCTCCAGAAGCTCGTGATCCAGGCGGTGAGCCACAGCAGGAAGGCGTTGATGATCAGCCCGATCAGGCCGAGCGTGAGGATGTAGATCGGGAAGGCCAGGATTTTGATCACGGTGCCGATGATCGTGTTCACGAGCGCGAAGATCGCCGCGACGATCAGCAGCGTGAGGACGAACTGCAGTGTTTCTCCCGGCGGAAAGGCGATGACGGTGACCTGCAGCGCGGGGATCAGCGTCACGACCCAGATCGCGAACGCGTTGACGACGACACGGATGAGGAAGCCCATAGCCCGTCAGTCTGCCAGAGCCCTACGGAGGGCGCATTGTGGGCTCCGCCCCACACCCCAGACCGCCGGCGCGCTGGCGTGCGCTGCTTTGTGGGGCTCCGCCCCACACCCCCGGCTCGCTGGCGCGCGCCATAGACTCGGCAGGTGACTGACGCCCCTCTCCGGCCCGCGGGCGTGCCCGCGGGCGGTTCCGATGACACCAGCATCCCCATCCGGGTCCGGCCCGAGATCGCCGCTCTCCCGCCCTACAAGCAGGGCAAGCAGGCCGACGCGGGCGGGTTCAAGCTTTCGAGCAACGAGAATCCCTTCGACCCGCTCCCCGGGGTCTTGGAAGCGGTCCGCGCGGCGAGCGCGCTGAACCGATACCCGGATGCCACAGCCGCTCGTCTGTGCGCGCGGATCGCCGAGCGCTTCGATGTGGACGTCCGAGCGGTCCACGTCGCAGCCGGAAGCGTGTCGATCCTCGCTCAGCTGGTGCTGGCGACCTCGGGCCCCGGAGACGAGGTCGTCTTCGCCTGGAGGTCGTTCGAGGCGTACCCGTGGCTGGCGATCGTCTCAGGCGCCACACCGGTCCGTGTTCCGTTGACCGAGGATGCGCGCCACGACCTGCCGGCGATGGCGGCGGCGGTCACCCCCCGCACGCGCGCGATCCTCGTCTGCAGCCCGAACAACCCCACCGGACCGATCGTCACGCAGACCGAGTTCGACGAATTCCTCACCGCGGTCCCCCGCGACGTACTCATCATTCTCGACGAGGCATACGCCGAGTTCGTGACCGATCCCGATGCCGTGGACGGCATGCGGGTGCTCGGAACCAAGGGACACGCGAACGTCATGGCGCTGCGAACGTTCTCCAAGGCTTTCGGCCTGGCGGGTCTGCGGATCGGCTACGCGATCGGGCATCCGCGCATCCTCGACGCCGCTCGCAGCACCAGCATCCCGCTCTCAGTGACCGCGCAGGCCGAGGAGGCCGCGCTCGCCAGCCTCGACGCCGAGCGGGCGCTGCTCGAGCGGGTGCACACCATCGCCGAGCGTCGGGACCGTGTCGCCGCTGCGCTGCGGGCGACGGGCTGGCGGGTGCCCGCAGCTCAGGGCAACTTCGTCTGGCTGCCCGCCGGCGCCGAGACGATGGACATCGCGGAGGCCTTCGACGAAGGCGGGCTCATCGTGCGGCCGTTCGCCGGCGACGGGCTGCGCATCACCGTAGGCGAGGAAGAGTCTGTCGAGAAAGTCCTAGCGATCGCGGCATCCGTTGTGGAAGACCTCCCACAGGCCCATCCAGGGCGCGGGCTAGCTTAGAACGGTGACTTCGCCACAGAACGCCGTGACGGGTGACGCACCCGAGCTCGTCCGCGTCCTCTCCGCTGACGGATCCGTCGCCCCCACGCCTGCCGCCGAGCGGTACCTCGACCTCATCGACGGGCTGGCGGACGCCGACCTCGAAGGCTTCTACCGCGACATGTTCGTCATCCGGGCGTTCGACCAGCAGGCGACGAACCTGCAGCGTCAGGGCCAGCTCGCGCTGTGGCCGCCGAGCTTCGGGCAGGAAGCGGCTCAGGTCGGCTCGGCCCGCGCGGCGCGCGCCCAGGACCACCTGTTCCCCTCCTACCGCGAGCACGTGGTCTGCACCATCCGCGGGGTCGACCCGGTCGACATCATCCGGTTGATGCGCGGGCTGACCCACGGCGGCTGGAACCCCGCCGACCCGAAGAACGGCAACGCCCACATCTACACGCTCGTGCTCGGCGCGCAGACCCTGCACGCGACCGGACTCGCGATGGGGCTGGCCTTGGACGGCAAGTCGGGCACGGGCGATCCGGAGCGCGACGAGGCCGTCATCGTCTACTACGGCGACGGAGCGTCGAGCCAGGGCGACGTGCACGAGGCGATGGTCTTCGCCGCGAGCTACCGCACCCCCGAGGTGTTCTTCCTGCAGAACAACCAGTGGGCCATCTCGGTGCCGGTCGCCACGCAGTCCCGGTCGCCGCTGTATCGACGCGGCGAGGGGTACGGCATCCCCAGCGTCCCCATCGACGGCAACGACGTCCTCGCGAGCTACGCGGTCACTCGGGTCGCGCTCGACGAAGCCCGCTCTGGTGCCGGACCGCGAGCGATCGAGGCGATGACATACCGGATGGGCGCGCACACCACGAGCGATGACCCCACGAAGTACCGCACCTCCGACGAGGAGCAGTCGTGGGCGGGGCGCGACCCGATCGCCCGCATGCACGCCTACCTCCGCGGTCGCGGCGCCTCGGATGCCTTCTTCACCCAGGTGGAGGCGGAAGCCGCCGCCGTCGCCGACGACGCCCGCGTGCGCACCGGCGCACTCGGGTCGATCCCGACGGACCTGATGTTCGACCACGTGTACAGCGAACCGCACCCTCTCATCGCCGAGCAGCGCGCCTGGCTCGCCGACTACGAGGCGTCCCTCGAGGAGGGCTCACCGTGACAGACACGATCCAGACCGGCTCGGCGCCCGCGGCGCAGACCGCCATCGAGACGATGCCCTTCAGCCGGGCGCTGAACGCGGGCCTGCGTCGCGCCCTGGGCGAGAACGACCGCGTACTGCTCATGGGCGAGGACATCGGCCGCCTCGGCGGCGTGTTCCGCGTGACCGAGGGGCTGCAGGCCGAGTTCGGCGACCGGCGGGTGCTGGACACCCCGCTCGCCGAATCGGGCATCATCGGCACGGCCATCGGCCTCGCGATGGCCGGCTTCCGCCCCGTCTGCGAGATCCAGTTCGACGGATTCGTCTTCCCGGCGTTCGATCAGATCACCTCGCAGCTCGCGAAGATCACCAACAGGCACGAGGGCGCCCTCAGCATGCCCGTCGTGATCCGCATCCCGTACGGCGGACATATCGGAGCGGTCGAACACCACCAGGAGAGCCCGGAGGTGTACTTCACGCACACGCCCGGCCTCCGCGTGGTCAGCCCGTCGACACCGAATGACGCCTACTGGATGATCCAGGATGCGATCAGCTCCGCCGACCCCGTGATCTTCCTCGAGCCGAAGAGCCGGTACTGGCAGAAGGGCGAGGTGGATGCCTCGGCGCGAGCGCTGCCGCTGCACGCGAGTCGCCTGGTCCGCCGCGGCACCGACGTCACCCTGGTGGGGCACGGTGCGATGGTGACGACGCTCCTGCAAGCCGCCGTGCTCGCCGAGTCGGAGGGGACCAGCTGCGAGGTGATCGACCTGCGCTCGCTGTCGCCGGTCGACTACAGCCCGATCCTCGACTCGGTGCGTCGCACCGGGCGCATGGTCTACGCGCAGGAGGCGCCGGGGTTCACGTCGCTGGGATCGGAGATCGCAGCGACGGTGATGGAGAAGGCGTTCTACTCTCTCGAGGCGCCGGTGCTGCGCGTGTCGGCCTTCGACGCGCCGTTCCCGCCGGCCAAGCTCGAGGGCACCTTCCTGCCGGATGCCGATCGCATCCTCGAAGCGGTCGACCGCACCCTGGCGTACTGACATGTCCGATTCCCGGTCGTTGAGCGAGTGCGGCGAGACGAAACGAGCTTCGCGCTGGCGTTCCGTATCGTCGTCTTGCACCTCGCACGACGACCCGGGGACGCGAAAGGACCACGCATGAGCACCCAGACGTTCCTCCTCCCCGACGTCGGCGAGGGTCTCACCGAAGCCGAGATCGTGTCGTGGCGCGTCGCGCCCGGCGACCCGGTCGCCGTCAACGACGTGCTGGTCGAGATCGAGACGGCCAAGTCGCTGGTCGAACTGCCCTCCCCGTTCGCGGGCGTCGTCGGCGATCTTCTCGCCGCGGAGGGCGACACGGTCGCGGTCGGGGCGGCCATCATCACGATCGCGGGAGCGGACGCGTCCGCACCCCCCACGACCACAGGTCAGAGCGAACACGGCGAACCCCATGAGCCGGATGCCGGGGGTGCCGTCCTGGTCGGCTACGGCAGCGGCGGCCACGTGCAGTCCCGTCGCCGGAAGCCGGCCGAGCGCCCGGTCGCGGCATCCGTCGGTGTCGTCGCGAAGCCGCCGATCCGCAGGCTCGCGCGTGATCTCGGGGTGGACCTCGCCCACGTCGCGCCCAGCGGCACCGCCGGCGAGGTGACGCGCGAGGATGTCCTGAAGCAGGCGTCGCAGGCCAGCGTGTTCCGCAACATCGAGACGCCGGAGTGGGGCGACGTCCGCGAGGAGACCATCCCCGTCGCGGCGCCGCCGGCAGCGGCATCCGCTCCCCCGGCGACGCCCACCCCTGCGCCGGGGGACGGTCGGGAGGAATCGATCCCGGTCCGCGGAGTGCGCAAGGCCACCGCCAGCGCCATGACCAGCAGCGCCTACACCGCACCGCATGTGTCGGTGTGGGTGGACGTCGACGCCTCGCGCACGATGGAGCTGGTCAAGCGCCTCAAGACCTCGCCCGACTTCGCCGACGTCAAGGTGTCGCCTCTGCTGATCATGGCGCGGGCGGTGATCTGGGCCGTCCGTCGCACTCCGATGGTCAACGCGGCCTGGATCGACGAGGACGGGGGCGCGCAGATCCGCGTGCGCCACTACGTGAACCTCGGCATCGCGGCGGCCACCCCGCGCGGACTGCTGGTGCCGAACATCAAGGACGCGCAGGACCTCAACACGCGCGACCTCGCTCGCTCGCTCGAGAAGCTCACGCTCACCGCTCGCGAGGGCAAGACGACTCCCGCCGATCAGTCCGGCGGCACGATCACGATCACCAACATCGGCGTGTTCGGGGTCGACGCCGGCACCCCGATCATCAACCCCGGCGAGGTCGGCATCGTCGCCCTCGGTGCGATCCGGCAGAAGCCGTGGGTCGTCGACGGCGAGGTGCGGCCGCGCTGGGTGACCACGGTCTCCGGTTCGTTCGACCATCGCGTGGTAGACGGAGACGGTGTCTCGCGGTTCATCGCCGACATCGCCTCGGTGCTCGAGGAACCCGCTCTGCTCCTGGACTGATCGCGTTCGACCGCGAGACTGCAGCGGCAGGTCGAGACTGCGGGTGATACCCGCTGTTTCGACGTGCGGTTGCAGTCTCGCGGTGGGTGAAGCCGGGGGCCGCCAACCGGCCCCTCGGAGCCGATTCATAGACACGTCCGCATACGATCGTGTTCGACAAGGGGAGTACTCCCGTCCGCAGCGGACCCGTCATCACGGACTCGACGTCGCGTCCCGGCCCGCTGGCCCATTCCCGGGTGGAGGAGACCTTGGCATCTCACGATCGCCAACCGTTCTCCGACCCGAAAGGCTCCTCATGGGCACCTTCAACCGTCTGTTCGACCTCGCCTCCAAAGCGCTGGACAAGTCCGGCTCGTCACCTGCCCCCCAGAATCCGGCGGCCGGCCAAGCTCCGGCCGACTGGCGGTCGATGGTGCGCGGCGCCGCCGGTGCGCTCACCGGAGACGCGCAGCGTCGCCCCGAGCCGTCCAGAACTCCCCCGCCGGCACCGTCCGCAGCTGCATCGCCCACGTCCACGCCGCGCACTCCCACCGCATCGGATGCCGCGGACCGCGCCGCGATCGCCCGCTACGACTATCTGATGCAGACCGCCGACCCGCACCAGATCGAGCGCATCCACCAGGATGCGTTTGCGAAGCTCACGCCCGCTCAGCGGACGCAGGTGGAAGCACGCATGCGCGCCGAGCTGCCGATGCACGAGCAGCCGGTCTCCGGCTCGCCCCGCGATCTCGCCCGCGCAGCTGCGCGCAGCGAGGCGATGCACCCCGGAAGGATGCGGGGGCTGCTGGCACGCGGTGGCGGTGCGACGGCGATCGCCGGTGCGGGCGCGGCTGCCGGCGGGCTCCTCGGGGTCGTCGCAGGCGGCGCTGTCGTCAGCGCTGTCGCCTCCCCCCTCCTCGAGCAGGCGGCCGGCTTCGGCGTCGACTTCGAGGCCGTCGCGCAGGCGATCGACCTCGAGGCGCTCACCGGCGGCGCCACCGGCGTCTTCGAGTCGGCGGGTGAGCAGCTCTCCGGCGCGGGCGAGCAGGTGTCCGGCTTCGGGGACGCGCTCTCCGAGCTCGGCATCCCGGGACTGGGTGATCTCTTCGGACGCTGAGCAACGCGTCATCGGTTTGAGAACGATTCTCAATAGCGTTACGCTCGAGAGGTGACCTTCCCGCGCCTCGCTGTTGCCGTCTCGCTCGCTGCGGCATCCGTTCTCCTCTTCGCCGGCTGCGCCACGGCGACGAGCGCTGAGGACGACGGGCGCATCGCGATCGTGGCCTCGAGCAACGTATACGCCCAGATCGCCGAGGCGATCGGTGGCGACTTCGTCAACGCGACAGCCATCGTCTCGTCGGCAGCACAGGACCCGCACTCCTTCGAGCCCAGCGCCCGCGACCAGCTCACGGTTCAGCGCGCCGACCTGATCGTCGAGAACGGAGGCGGGTACGACGCCTTCGTCGACGCGCTCATCGAGGCCAGTGGCTCGACCGCGCCGGTGATCACAGCCGTGGGGTTCTCGCACGAGTGGCCCGGCAACCCGGGTCACGATGCGGGCTCAGCCGACGGCGAGCACTCCGAGCAGGAGCACTCCGACGACGAGCACGCAGACGACGAGCACGCAGACGACGAGCACGCTGATCACGAGCACGTCGAGGGTTTCAACGAGCACGTCTGGTACGACCCGCACGCGATGCAGCATCTCGCCGAGGAGGTCGCGCACGAGCTCGCCGACCTGCTGCCCGCCGAGGCGGACACCTTCGAGGGGAATGCGGCGGAGTTCGCCGCGGGAATCGCCGAGCTGGAGACGGCGCTCGCCGACATCGACGCCGAGCACGCGGGTGCCGAGGTCTTCGTGACCGAGCCGGTGTCGCTGTACCTCGTGGAGGCGGCCGGACTGGTCAACGTCACACCCGATGCGTTCAGCGAGGCTGTGGAGGAGGGCCAGGATGTCGCACCGTCGACCCTCCTCGACTCGCTCAAGCTGCTTCGCTCGGCGGACGTCGACATCGTGATCGCCAACACGCAGACCGGGGGCGCCGAGACCACCGACGTGATCTCGGAGGCGGAGACGCTGTCGATCCCGGTCGTCGAGTTCTCCGAGACGCTCCCCGACGGTGCGACATATCTCACGTGGATGCAGGCGAACATCGACGCCCTGGCCGAAGCGCTCGCACCGTGACCGCGACCCTCCAGATCACGGATGCCGCGCTGCGCCGGGGGGACCGCGAGCTGTGGAGCGGACTCGACCTCACCGTCGAGCCGGGTGAGCTCATCGCCGTCCTGGGTCCGAGCGGCTCGGGCAAGACCACCCTCCTGCGGGCGATCCTCGGACTCGAGCGACTCAGCGCCGGCCGCATCGAAGCGCTCGGTCAGGAGGTGCGCAGTCGCGGCAATCGGCGCATCGGCTACATCCCGCAGCAGCGCCCGCTTCCGCGCGACACCGCCCTCCGTGGGCGCGACCTCGTCGCCCTCGGCGTGATCGGTCACCGCTTCGGCCTTCCGATCCCGCGTCGCAGCGACCACGAGCGCGTGGACCGTCTCATCGAGGCCGTCGGCGCGCGGGAGTTCGCCGAACGGCCGGTGGGCCTCCTCTCGGGTGGCGAGCAGCAGCGACTGCGCGTCGGGCAGGCGCTCGCGGACGACCCCCGCCTGCTGCTCTGCGACGAACCGCTCACCAGCCTCGACCTGGCGAACCAGCAGGCCGTCATCGGCCTCATCGACCGGCACCGCAAGGACACCGGCGCCTCCGTCCTGCTCGTCACCCACGACATCAACCCGCTCCTGGGCAAGGTCGACCGGATCCTCTACATCGCGAACGGTCGCTTCACGCTCGGCGAGCCGAGCGAGGTGCTCCGCTCCGACGTGCTCACCGACCTTTACGGCGCGCACGTCTTCGTCCTCCGCGCCGGAGATCGCCTGGTCGTCGTCGGCGCGCCCGATGCCGAGGAAGCGCACCACCACCACGACGAGGTCCACGAGTGAACTGGGCGGACGTGTGGAACGCGATGTTCGGCGGCCTCGCCGACTACGGCGAGATCCTCGTGCTCGTATCGAACTCGGTGGTCGCCGGTGCGGTGCTCGGGCTGGTCGGCGGGCTGATCGGCGTCTTCGTGATGCAGCGCGACATGGCGTTCGCGGTGCACGGCATCAGCGAACTGTCCTTCGCCGGAGCGGCGTTCGCCCTGCTCGTCGGATTCGATGTCGTCACGGGCTCGATCGTCGGCTCGCTGATCGCGGCGGCGATCATCGGGGTTCTCGGCGCCCGTGCGCGCGATCGCAACTCCATCATCGGCGTGCTGATGCCGTTCGGGCTGGGCCTGGGCATCCTGTTCCTCTCGCTGTACGACGGCCGGAGTGCCAACCGCTTCAGCCTCCTGACCGGTCAGATCGTGTCGGTGCAGAGCGGGCAGCTGGGGTGGCTCATCGTGATCAGCGGGTTCGTCCTGCTCGGGATGCTGCTCATCTGGCGCCCGCTGCGATTCGACTCGCTGGACCCGCAGTCGGCCGCGGCGCGGGGCGTTCCGACGACGGCCGTCTCGCTCGGATTCATGCTGCTCCTCGGACTCATCGTCGCCGTCAGCGTCCACATCATCGGGGCGCTGCTGGTCATGGCACTCCTGGTGACCCCCGCGGCTGCGGCGATGCGCGTCGCCACCGGACCGATCGCCGTGCCGGTGCTCGCGGCCGCGTTCGGGTTCGCCTCCGCAGTCGGCGGCATCCTCCTGGCGATCGCCGGCACGCTCCCGGTCAGCCCCTACATCACGACGATCTCGTTCGTCATCTACCTGGTCTGTCGTGGCATCGGCGCGCGTCGCGCCCGCGGGACGCGCGCCGCCGAGAGTCGCAGGCCCTCCCGGCGACCGCTCAGAGCCGCTCGGTAGAATCCGGCATATGGCTCAGCGCAACACATGGCAGCGCGATCGGGTGCGCGAGGCGCTCGACGACGCTTCGGGCTTCGTGAGCGCACAGAGCCTGCACGCCACGCTGCGCGAGGAGAACACCGGCATCGGCCTCGCGACCGTGTATCGCGCGCTCGCCGGACTCGCCGCGCAGGGCGACGCGGACTCGCTGCAGAGTCCGGACGGCGAAAGCCTCTACCGCGCCTGCAAGACGCCCGGTCACCATCACCACCTGATCTGCCGCTCCTGCGGGCTGACCGTCGAGATCGAGGCGACCGACGTGGAGCAGTGGGCCCGGAAGACGGCCGCGCAGCACGGGTTCAGCGAGGCGGAGCACGTGGTCGACATCTTCGGGCTGTGCACGCCGTGTGCGCGGGCCCGGGCGAGCGAACGTGGCGAGTAGGGCGCGCGCCAGCAAGCCGGCGGTGTGGGGCGGAGCCTCAGTGGGCGCTCCGGTCGTCGCGCGTCCGCGCGCGCGAGGCGCCATCGTCGCGGTCGGCATCGGCGCCCTCCTCATCGGCGCGCTCTTCCTCATCGATGCGCTCGCCCCCACGCTGTTCCCGGCAACGCTGCCCACGCGGGCGCAGGACGGGCTGACGCTCGCCGTCAGCGTGCTGATCGAATCGCTGCCGTTCGTGGCGCTCGGCGTCGTGCTCTCGATCGTCGTGCAGGTGTGGGTGCCACCCGGAGTGATCGAACGATGGATGCCGCGCCGCGCGTGGGCGCGCAGAGCCGTCCTGTCGCTGCTGGGCATGCTCGTGCCGGTCTGCGAGTGCGGCAATGTGCCGTTCGCGCGCGGTCTGCTGATGCGCGGATTCAGGGTGCCCGAGGTACTGACGTTCCTGATCGCAGCGCCGATCGTCAACCCCATCGTGATCATCACGACCCATCAGGCCTTCGGCTTCAGCGACGGCATCCTGATCGCACGGCTGATCGGCGGCTACGCGATCGCCAACCTGATCGGCTGGCTCTACAGCCGCCACCCCGACCCCGATGCGCTCCTGACCGACCGATTCCGCGAGACGTGCGCCCTGGTCGTCGACGAGCCCGGCGGACGCGGCCGCCGCAGCCTCGCTCAGTTCGTGATCGAGCTGCGGGCGGTGATGCCCGCCCTGGTGATCGGCTCCGCGCTCGCCGGAGCAGTGCAGGTCCTCATCCCGCGGGAGGCGCTGCTGGCGATCGGGTCGAATCCCGCGCTGTCGATCGTGGCGATGATCGCCCTCGCGATGGTCGTCTCGATCTGCTCGAACGTCGACGCGTTCTTCGCGCTGTCCTTCGCGTCGACGTTCACACCGGGCTCGATCGTGGCGTTCCTGCTGGTCGGCCCGCTCGTGGACATCAAGATGCTGGCCCTCATGCGCACGACCTTCACCACGCGGACGCTCGCGGGCATCGTGGTCGTGGTGGTCCTGTCCGCGTTCGCGATCGGGGCGGGGGTGAACCTCCTTGCGTGACGCCGGTTTCATGGGGACGCGGTGGCTGGGCGTGGGCCTGGCCGCGATCCTCGCCGTGGTCACCCTCGGACTCGCCCTCACCGGCCGGCTGGGCCTCTACATCAACCCCGAGTCGTCATGGTTCGCGGTCACGATGGCGGTGGTCGTGCTGGTGGGTGCGGCGCTCAGCTTCGCCCTGCCCCTCGGCGCGGAGGCCGAACACGGCCACGATCACGGCGACGAGGAGCGGTCGACGAGCGCGGGCGTTTCGTCTCGGGCCTTCGGCCCTCGCTCAACGACCGGGGAGGACGCGCAGCGAGACGAAGCGCGCTCCGACCACCACCACCCGCATCCGGCGGCGCTCGCCGCCACCGCCGTCGGCGGGGTCGCGGCATCCGGCGTCGTGCTCCTGACGCTGGTGCTGCCGCCCGCCTCACTGTCGGCGGAGCTCGCGATGTCGCGCGACGTGGGCGCGCCGCCGTTGTTCGCGGGCGCGGATGCCGTCACGCTGGCCGCGACCGGCGACACCGCGTCGTTCGGCGTGGGCGAGTGGGCGACGGTGTTCGCGACGGCCACGAACCCCGATGCCTTCGACGGGGACGCCGTCACGCTGACGGGGTTCGTCACCCCGGGCGACGCACCGCAGCAGAGCGGCGGATTCGATCTGACCCGGCTGGTGATCACGCACTGCGTCATCGACGCGCAGCCGGCGAGCATCTCGGTGGCGGCATCCGGACCTGTGCCCGAGACCGGCCAGTGGGTGACCATCACGGGCACGGTGAGCTCGACCGCCGAGGGGCTGCTCGAGCTGGACGCGACCTCGGTCGAGGCGATCGACGAGCCCGAGGACCCTTATGAGTACTGAGGCTCCCACCCGCCGCGGGGCCACCCGCAAGCGCCGGAGCCGTTCCTTCGTCGCGAGCTTCGCGATCGTCGTCGCGGTGCTGGGGGCGGTCGGCGTGGCCGGCGCCGCCGCGGGCGTCGCGCAGGGTCCGCGGGTCTCATCCGTGCAGGTCGACCCGGCTGCAGCGGCCGCGGCATCCGGCTCACGACTCATCGTCACGACGTCGCAGTCTCTGCAGGACGTCCAAGCGAGCCAGGTCACGGTGACTCCCTCGGCGCCGTTCTCGGTCGACACGTCCGGGCGGAGCGTCGGCGTGCGCTTCGGTCTGACGCTGCACGACGACACCGAGTACACCGTGCGGTTCGAGGACGTCCGCGGGCTCGGCGGTGGACCGCCCGTCACGATCACCCAGACGTTCCGCACGCCGCAGACCGATGTGTTCCTGCTGCAGCGCACCGAGAGCGGCGACACGATCTTCCGCACCGACCTCACCGGCGAGGAGGCGATCCCGGTTTTCCGCAACGACCACATCGAGGACTTCCGCGCCACCTCGAGCCACCTCGTCGTCTCGGTGCGCTCCGACGATGCCGCACAGCTGATCGTGACCGACCTGGATGGTGACGCCGAGCGGACGCTGCCGCTGCCCGGCGAAGGCACCGTCACCAATCTGCAGAGCGCCGACCGTGGTGAGCTCATCGGCTACACATTCTCAGATGCCGATCTCGACGAGACCGGAGGCCTCGAGAGCGCGCTGTTCACGGCATCCCTCAAGGAGAGCGAAGCCGATGCCGCGCCCACCCCCGTCGCCGTGTCCGGCGCCGAGCCACGTGTGGCCGAGTGGCGGTTCGTCCCGGACACGGACAGCGTGCTGATGCTCACCTTCGACGGCTCGCTGCTGCTCACCGGACCGACCGGCGAGGGTGCGACCGCCCTGGGCTCGGCGATCACGATCGCGGGCATCGCGCGCGGCTCATCCGAGGTGATCGTCGAGCGGGGCCAGGGTCCCGTCGTGCTCGACCTGTCCGACGCGGGCGAAGCCCCGCTCGTCGCGGCAGACGAACCTCTCGGGAGGCTCGCCGCGGTCACTGCGGTTCCGGGCGGCGGCACTGTGCGCACCGCCACTCCGGTCGACGAGTCGGGGATCCCCATCGGGACCACCGTCGCCTTCGTGGCCGAGGACGGTGCGACCGACGTGCTTCTGGAGGTGCCGTCGACCGATGCGGCGCTGCAGGCATGCGTATCGCCGAGCGGCCGCTACGCCGCGGTGCTCCTTGCGCCGGAGGTCGTGACCAACCCGTCCGACACGTACCTGCTCCCGCTGCCGGAGCGGGTGGAGTCGCGCGTCGTCGAGATCGCGACGGGCGAGGAGGTGGTGGCCCTATCGGGCTTCGACATCTCGTGGTGCCAGGTGCCGCCGCGATGAGCGCGGCCCTGCTTCGACCGGCCACCCGCGGGGACCTGAGCGGACTCCCTCTCGACGTTGCCCCACGGCTGGTGGGCGGCGTGCTCACCACCGTCGTCGCGGGCGAGACCGTGGCCGTGCGCCTGACCGAGGTCGAGGCGTATCACGGTGCGGGCACCGGCGAGGTTGCCGATCCCGGATCGCACGCCCGCATGGGCCGCACCGCGCGCAACGCCACGATGTGGGGCGAACCCGGGCATCTGTACGTCTATCTCAGTCACGGCATCCATTCGTGTGTGAACGTCGTCTCCGGCCCGCCGGGCGTCGCGGGCGGGATCCTGCTGCGCGCCGGAGAGGTGCTGAACGGACGGGACGCGGCAGCTCGCCGTCGTCCGGCCGCTCGCACCGACCGAGAGCTCGCCCGCGGTCCGGGGCGACTGGGCGCGACCGTGGGCCTCCGGCATCCGCTGCACGACGGCATCGACGCCGTCAGCGGCGCCGAGAGGGCGGGTGCAGTGGCCCGCCTCGAGCTGCTCACGACACCGCTCGACGTCGTAGCCAGTGGACCGCGCGTCGGGGTGGCGGGTGTCGCGGGTACCGGGGCCTTCCCCTGGCGCTTCTGGATCGCCGGCGATCCGACCGTGTCGGCCTTCCGATGGGGCCGCGGGGCGTCGGCCGCGCAATGAAAAGCCGGCCGGGTGCGAGACACCGACCGGCGCGGACTACAGCGTCCGAGTTTCCGGAGAACTCAGGCGATGAAGCCCAGCAGCCAAGGAAGCCATTCCGCGATCTGACCACCCAGCCAGCTCAACCATTCCCACATAGGTTTTCCCCTCTATCGCTCGATCGGGCGAACCCCGACCCGGCTCAACGTAACGTGCCGAGGACGGCCAGCACCATAGGCGCGTGGTCCACGGCGCCGGTGCGCGCTCGGTGCGCGCTCGGCCAGGCGGCGGCGGCGCGCATGCTAAACTGACTCCTTGTCTGCGCGCACTCCAGCACGCAGTTCGTACCCTCCGCGAATCCAGGCCGGAAACGGCCGCTTTCCTGGTGGGTGCAGACAAGGGATCTTGGGTGGAGCCGTCCGGTTCCACGGTATTAGGAGGAATGAACCATGGCAGCAGTGTGCCAGGTGACCGGAGCGGTTCCCGGCTTCGGTCACAACATCTCGCACTCGCACCGCCGGACGAAGCGCCGCTTCGACCCGAACGTGCAGAAGAAGACTTATTTCGTGCCGTCGCTGGGCCGCAACATCCGGCTCAACGTCTCGGCCAAGGGCATCAAGGTGATCGACGCCCGTGGCATCGAGGCCGTCGTCCGTGACATGCAGGCGAGGGGTGTGAAGCTCTGATGGCCAAGAAGGCTCAGGAC
>NZ_DASUNI010000175.1:0-6929 GCF_036277215.1 Microbacterium sp.
GCGAGGTCCGAGCGAGATCCGACGCTGAACGGCGCCAGCCAGAGCCCGGCTCGCCGTCCACTGTCGCGGATGGCGTCCACCGCGTCGCGCAGCGACCCGAATCGCGGGTTGGGTGCGGTCCACTCACCTGTCCCGAGGCTCCAGCCGTCGTCGATCTGAACGACGTCGACCGGCAGCTGCCGGTCCTCGATCGCGTGGAGGTTCTCGAGCACGTCCGCTGCGGTCACCTCCTCGAAGTACCGGTACCAGGTGCACCACACGCGGGGCGCGGTCGCGCTGACCCTCGCATCGGATGCCGCGCCGAATCGATCGCCGTACGCCTCGAGCGCCGCAGACCCGGGCGACCCGGCTCCCGCGGGCGCGGCATCCGTCCAGGTCTCGACCGTCGCGTCGGCCTCGACCACGACGCGATCGCCGCGCCACTCGGCTGAGATCGACGGGACCTCGGACGAGGCATCCAGCGTCCCGTAGGAGCGGACGGGCTCCCCGTTGCCGGGGTCGACCGCGAGGAATCCCTCCCCCTGCACGCCCTCTTCGGGCAGCGTCGTACCGGGACGGAAGCGCATCAGGTGCTGCCAGGCCTGGGCGGGCCGGTGCGCGTCGTCCCCGCGCCGGTACCAGGTGGTCGGGCTCCAGCTCTGCCACCCCTCGGCGTAGATCCGGGCGTCCGGCCCGACCGCCACCTCGTCGATCGCGATCATGCGCGGACCCCCTGAGTGTGCCCCGCCGGGCTGAGAACGAGGCCGTCGGGATGGATGGGCGAGCCGCCGGCCGCCGCGGAGCTCACCGCGGCCTGGCCCAGCCGAACGGTCGCCAGGACGTGCTCGGCGGAGTTCTCCGGCTCGCGGTCCTCGGCGATCGCGGACTGCAGCTCGCCCATGGTCCCGGCGAACCCGTCGGGAAACCACTGGCCTTCCAGCGCGAACCGGGTGCGCTCGTCACCGCGTTCGAGTTCGAGGAAGTCGCTTCCCAGCAGTACGCTCCCCCGGATCGTGCCCTCGGTTCCGTGGATCCAGAACGGGCAGCCGCCGGCTCGAGCCCGGGCGTTGCCGACCACGCGGATCGAGGCGCTCGCGCCGGACGAGAGCGCCAGCTGCACGCCCGCGTGCCACGGATTGCGGGCATCGTCCGGCTGGCCCGGCACGCGGGAGTCCTGCGCGGTCACGGCGAGCACCTCGGTGCCTTCCAGCCAGCAGCGCGTGATGTCCATCCAGTGCACGAGGTAGTCGCTCAGCAGCATGTGCGCAACGTCGTCGAATGCGGTGCCGGCGAGGGGCGGCAGCGGCTTGTCATGCAGGTGGGTCACTCCGACCACCTGCCCGATGTCGCCGCGCCGCACCAGCAGCGTCGCCAGCCGCCAGGCGGGCGCCCACCGGGCGTTCTGGTTCACGGCGACCCGGATGCCGAGCTCGCGCGCGGACGCGAGCACGCTTTCGAGGCGCGGGAGTTCTACGGCGTCGACGCTCAGCGGCTTCTGCGCCAGGACGTGCTTTCCCGCGGCGACCGCGTCCGCGATCAGGTCGAGCCGGCCCTCGGGCCCGGTGGCGATGTCGACGACGTCCACGCGATCATCGGCGAGCAGCTCGGCGACGGAGTCGTGCGCCCTCTCGACGCCGGACTGCGTCGCGAGGCTCCGAGCCGACGAAGCCGTTCGGGAGGCGATCGCAACGACCGGGATGCCCCACGCGGCGTACGCCGGCAGGTGCGCGGTGCGCGCGATCCCGCCCGCGCCGATCAGGCCGACGCGCAACGGCTGAGCGGGAACGGAGGGCCGGTAGTCGAGCAGCTCGTTCATCGCTGCCGCTCCGGTGCGGCATCGAACCGCAGCACCGCCTGGAGGATCTCGGGATCGCCGGAGTCGAGGCGCTCGAACACCCCCGCGACGGCATCCGCGTCGACGACGTCCGAGACGAGCGCCGAGGCGTCGACCGCGCCTGAGGAGATCTGGTCCATCACCGTGCGGACGAGCCGGGCCTGATCCCACCGCCCGCCGAGCCCGACGGGCACGCCCGAGATCTGGCTCGCGACGATGCGCACGCGGTTGTGGTGGAACTCCTCGCCCAGTCGGAGGTTCGACGCACCCCCCTGGTAGAAGCCGGAAGCCGCGACGAGCCCCTCGACGACGACGGAGCGCACCGCCTCGTGCAGTGCGCGGTCCGCCCCCGAAAGCTCGATGGCGCTGTCGGCCCCGCCCCCCGTCAGCTCGCGGATCAGCTCGCCCGCGCCGCCCGGCCGCATCGCATCGACGACCTCGACCGCGCCGAACGCGGTTGCGATCTCCAGGCGTCGCGGCTGCGTGTCGACCGCGAGGACGCGGCCGCCGGACAGTGTTGCGAGCCGCGTCGCGAGCAGGCCGATGACGCCCTGACCGAAGATCGCGACCTTCTCGCCCAGCCGCACGTCGGCGGCGAGCACGGCGTTCAGGGCGATGGAGCCGACCCGCGCGAACGTCCCGAGCACGGGATCGACGTCGCGCGGCAGCACCCGCCACGCGATCGCGGATGCCGGCATGACGGCGTCGCTGCGATGCCCCCAGATGCCGTGCACCACCTCGCCCACCCCGACGTCGGCGACGTCGTCGGCCACCTCGACGATCTGCCCGACCTCGGAGTACCCCCATCCCTGCACGGGATAGCCGAAGCTCGGCTCGCCGGGCACGAACAGGCGGCGCTGCGCGTCCCACGTCGAGGTGAGGTACGGGTTCGTGCCCCGATACGCGGTCAGCTCGGTGCCGGCCGAGATGCCGGAGTACCAGGTGGCGATCCTCACCGAGCCGGGAACGAGCGGCGCAGCATCCGTCGAGACGAGCTCGACCGTGCCGGGCGCGGTGAATTGGACGATTTCAGGCACGAGGGACGAGCCTCCCTTTCCGAGGGTTCATGCGGGCTGAGCTCAGCCCTTCTCAGCGCCGGCGGTGAGCCCGCCGACGAGCAGGCGCTCCGAGGCGAAGAACAGGATGATGATCGGCAGGGTCAGGATGACCGAGCCCGCCATCAGCACCGTGGTCGGCACCTCGATGCTTCCGGCCAGCTGCGACAGACCGAGCGACACCGTCCACGAGTCGCGCTTCTCGACCAGGAACAGCAGGGCGAACAGGAACTCGTTCCACGCGATCATGAAGATGAACAGGCCGTTGGAGACCAGCGCCGGCATGGCCAGGGGAAGACTGATCTTCCACATCGTCTGCAGCCGGTTGCATCCGTCGATCGCCGCAGCCTCTTCGAGCGAGACCGGCACCGTCGCGAAGTAGTTGCGCAGCGTGTAGATCGACACGGCAGCCACCTGCGACACGTACACGATCACGAGTCCGACCAGCGATCCGCGCAGCCCGACCTGCGTGAAGAACACGAAAAGCGGGACGGCCAGCAGGATCGCGGGGAAGAAGTACACCGCGAGGAACAACCCCGACACCTGGCGGCGGCCGAAGAAGTTCAGCCGGCTCACCGCGTACGAGCCGGGGATCGCCACCAGCAGCGTGAGTGCGACCGTGCTCAGCGCGACGATCAGCGAGTTGCGCATGAAGACGATGAAGCCCTGTCCGCCGTCCGAGACCGGCGCCAGCACGTCGAGGTAGGTCGACAGGTCGAGCTCGTCGATCGAGACCCACAGCGCGCCCGGGTCGGCGAGCAGCGAACCGAGGGTGCGGAAGCTCAGCAGCACCATGTAATAGAAGGGGAAGATCGACACCAGCAGCAGCAGGACGATCACGATCGGCCGCAGGATCTTGAAGAGCCCGTTCTCGAAGCGATCGCGGTTGAAGCCGCCGGACTTGCGGGGCGCGGTCGTCCGCTCGACGGTTGCGGCGGTCATGCCTGCTCCTCCTCACGGCCGAAGAGCCTCAGGTAGACGGTGACGAGCACCGCGAGGATCGCGGCCAGCACGAGCGCCTGGGCCGCGGCCGCGCCGATGTCGCCGCGCGCGGTCATGTAGTCGAACACGCGCACGGCGACCACCTCGGTCCCGGCGCCACCGCCGGTGAGCAGGTAGATGTCGTCGAAGTTGTTGAACGTCCAGATGAACCGCAGAACGGTCAGCACGGCGATGGTCGGGAGCAGCTGCGGCCAGAGGATGTGCCAGAAGCGCTGACTCGGCGTCGCACCGTCGATGCGGGCCGCCTCGTCGAGCACCTCGGGCACCGCCTGCAGGCGGGCGGTGAGGAACAGGAAGGCGAAGGGGAACGACCGCCAGGCCTCGAACAGAATCACCGTGATCAGGGCGATCGGCAGATCGATCTGCAGCCCGAAGATGTTCACCGGCAGCGAGCGCTGCGACAGGAACGCGACCGGATCCTCCCAGCCGAGCACCGTGGTGCCGAACCAGTTCACCCATCCGTACTGCGGGTTCAGCAGCGTCGACCACACGAACGTGGCCGCCACGACCGGGGCGACGTACGGCAGCAGCAGCGATGCCCGGATGAGGCCCCGTCCGCGGAACGGCTTGCGCAGGGCGAGGGCGGCGATGAGCCCGATGCCGATCGCGAGCGCCGTCCCGCAGACCGAATACACGATCGTGGTCCACAGCGCCTGCAGGAAGCCCGGGGACGTGAGCACCTCGATGAAGTTGTCGAGGGTGTACTCGCCGATGAACCCGGTGCCGCGGATGTTGATGAGCCGGACGTTCTGGAATGCCAGCGCGATGGCCCACAGGATCGGGATGACGACCGCGACGGTGATGATGATCAGCGTCGGCGAGATCAGGAACAGACCGGTGCGATTCTCTTCGCGGCTGTGCCGGGACTTGCGCCGACCGCGCGCGGGGGCGAGGTGCTCCCCCGCGCGGACGTCCTCTTCGTCGGTGGGGATGGGGGGCGGACCGGAAAGGTCCGACCCCCCTGCGAGTTGTGTCACTGGATCGACTCCTGGACGGAACGCGCCGCCTCGGCTGCGGTGGTCGCGGCCTGCGCGGCGTCACCGCCCTGCGCGACCTCGCTCACAGCCTCGGCGACGGGCTGCTCGCCCTGCAGCGCCCCGAGCAGGTCGCCCTGCCCCTGCGGGATGGCCCAGCGGGCGATGTTCTCGGGTCCGGCGGCCACGGCCTCGAGCACCTCGGGTGCGTAGAAGTCCGACAGCGGGGCCTTCGTGTCCACACCTGCGGGCAGTGTCGCCCACAGGTCGGAGTAGAGCGTCGGCTCGTCGGTCGTGCCGAAGCGGACCGGAACCTTGCCCTCGGGTGCGATGGCGATCCACGGCTCGTAGCCGTCGCCCATCATGTACTCGATGAACGCCGCGGAGTCCTCCGCGTTCGCACCCGCCGTGACCGTCCACGAGGTGATCTCACCGAACTGCGCAGGACCGGCCGACTCGGGGCCTTCGATCGAAGTCACGACTCCCGTGTTCTCCGCGAGGAAGGCGGGGTTGTCGACGCACTCGGGGCACGTCGGCTTCGCGTCCTCACGCAGGCCGGCCATCTCGTCGAGCACGAAGCTCGACCAGATGAACATCGCGGCGTCGCCGGCGAAGTATGTCGCGCGCGTCGTGTCGACGTCCTGCGCCCCCGGCACGGAGTAGTTGGTGACGAGATCGCCGTAGACCTCGAACGCCTCCACGCACTGCGATGAGTCCAGCTCGATCTCGCCGTCCGAGTTGACGAGCTGGCAGTCGTTGCCCAGCGCGACCTGCTCGAACGTCTGCTCGGTGAACGCGTCCCCGGGCGCCGTCGCGCCGACGAATCCAGCCATGTCGGGCGTGTTCAGAGCCTGCGCCGACTCGAGCATCTTGTCGTAGGTGTCGGGGGCGTCAAGCCCTGCCGCCTCGAACAGGTCGGTGCGGTAGTACAGCATCTGCAGCCACGACTCGCTGGGCACCGCCAACTGGGTGTCACCGTCTGCCGTGAGTTCGAGGGCCTTCTCGGAGAAGGTCGACGCGTCGAGCGATTCGATGACGGAGGCCACGGCATCCGTGTCGATGAGCTCGTTCGCGGAGAGCGTGCGCACCTGCGGAAGCGAGATGCCGCCGATGACGTCGGGCAGGTCGCCGGCTGCGGCGGCCGAGGTGATGAGCTGGGCGAACTGGTCCTCGGCGACCGAGACGACTTCGACCTCGACGCCGCTCTCCTCCGAGAACGCTGCGACGATGTCCTCCGTCGCGGCGACGCGGTCGGGCAGGTCCTCCTGCACCCAGAACGTGATGCCTTCTCCGTCGCTGCTCTCACCGCCTCCGGCGGTGCAGCCGCTCAGCACGAGCGCTGCTGCGCACACCGCGGTCATGGTCACTGCTGTGGCACGGATCTTCAAGGTGCGCCTCCTTGCGCTTGAGTACTGCAGAGTGGTGAGGTCCTCCGCGATGTATCGGCTGAGGATATGTATAAAAGTATGATGCGTATTGTCTAGCTGTCAAGCATAATTGGCGCTGAGGCAGGAAAAAGGGAGAGGGATGTCGGGGCCGGGAGAGGTACTGGAGCTCATCCGCGATCGTGGCGCGCTGACGCGGGCCGAGGTCCTCGACATCACCGGACTGTCGCGGATGACCGTGGCGGGGCGCATCGACGCGCTGCTCGAGTCGGGGTACATCGTCGAGAAGGGAACCGATCGCGTCACCGGCGGCCGCCCCTCGCGGCGGCTGCAGTTCAACACCGCCCACGCCGGCCTGATCGTCGCCACCGTCGACACGACGCACACCACGGTCGCCCTGACCGACCTGGCCGGGAACATCGCCGCCGAAGAGCGCGTCCAGGTCGCCGTCGCCGACGGTCCGGATCGGACGCTTCACGCGATCATCGACAGCGCACGCGGGCTCCTCCAGCGCGAGGGGGTTCCCGCCGACCACGTCGGCGGGATCGGGATCAGCGTTCCCGGCCCGGTCGACCCCGACACCGGCCGGCCGAGCCAGCCTCCGATCATGCCGGGCTGGGACGCATATCCCATCGCCGAGCACCTCCGCGACGCGCTGCAGGTTCCCGTCCTGGTCGCAAACGATGCCGACGCCGCCGCG
>NZ_DASUNI010000176.1:0-7744 GCF_036277215.1 Microbacterium sp.
GCAGACCCAATCCTCCGGCACGCACGCTCCACGTCGTCCCGCGCGAGCTGCACGGCCGTCGAGAGCGTCGCGACGTCGCGACGCCACCGGTCCGCCCCGGTGCGGAACACGGTGGCAGCGTCCGTGCGCCAATCCGTCTGCTCGGCGAGGCGGACGGAGCGGCCGGCGGCGGTGGCGATGCGCTCGGCGGCGTCGTCCAGCTGCCACTGGATGGATGTGAGGGTGGCCAGGAAGTCCCGGCTGGCGGAGGCGGACGGGATCATCATGAACCCACTCTGACCGGCAGCGATGCGCCCGTGACGCTGGTCGGCAGGAGACGGGGAGAAGCTCCTCTCGACGCGTGTTGTGCAGGAGCCGGTCGGCGGTCGCAGAATGTACGCATGACCGCCAGCGCCGTGGAGCCGTTCCACGTCGTCTTCGTGTGCACGGGCAACATCTGCCGGTCGCCGATGGCGGACGTCGTGTTCCGCTGGTTCGCGGACGCGGCGGGCCTGGGTGACCGCGTCGCCTCCAGCAGCGCGGGAACCGGCGACTGGCACGTCGGTGAGCGAGCCGACGTGCGCACCATCGATGCTCTGGGACGTCTCGGCTACGACGGGACGCGGCACCGCGCACGTCAGTTCACGCATACCGATTTCGAGCACAACGACCTGGTCGTCGCGTTGGATCGCAGCCATGAGCGCATCCTGCGCGGGTGGGCGCGGTCCGAGGCGGATGCCGACAAGATCGCCCTCCTGATGTCATTCGATCCCGGTGCGCGCACCCTCGACATCCCGGATCCGTACTATGCCGGTCCCGGCATGTTCGATGAGGTGCTGATGATGATCGAGGGCGGCAGCCGCGCGCTGTTCCGCCAGCTCGAGCCCGCGATCCGCCCGGCGCCGTGACGCGGTCGGACCGGGTCGGCCCGCTACCGGCCGTGCGGGGTCAACCGAAGGCGGGCGCGGCGTGCTCGGTATGATGGAGCCGCGCGCCGGGACCTCTTCCGGCGACTCGAAACCCGAGATCCGCCTCGCGAATGAACCGTCGACTCCGATGGTGCGGCCGCGTTCCGACGGGAGTGCCGTGACGTCTTCCCCCTCCGAATCCTTCCCGGCCGGGCCGCTGAGCCCTCTCGACGGCCGCTATCGCACCGCCGTCGAGCCGCTCGCCGAGTTCCTCTCGGAGGCGGGACTCAATCGTGCGCGCGTGGAGGTCGAGGTCGAGTGGCTTCTGGCTCTCACGGATCGGTCGCTGTTCGGTACGTCACCTCTGACGGATGCCGATCGCGACCGACTTCGCGCGCTGTACCGCGACTTCGGTCAGGCCGAGATCGACTGGCTCGCCGACAAGGAGGCGGTCACCCGGCATGACGTGAAGGCGGTCGAGTACCTCGTGCGCGATCGGCTCTCGGCGCTGGGCCTGGACTCGGTCGCGGAGCTGACGCACTTCGCATGCACGAGCGAGGACATCAACTCCGCGTCCTACGCGCTCACCGTGCAGCGCGCGATCGCCGGGGTCTGGCTCCCCAAGCTGCGCGCCGTCATCGACGCGCTGCGCGCTCTGGCCGAACATCACCGGGATGCCGCGATGCTCGCACGCACGCACGGCCAGCCCGCGACGCCGACCACGATGGGCAAGGAGCTCGCCGTGTTCGCATGGCGCCTGGAGCGCGTCGCGGCGCAGGTGGAGGCTTCCGAGTACCTCGCCAAATTCTCCGGCGCAACCGGCACCTGGTCAGCGCACCTCGCCGCCGACCCCGACGTGGACTGGCCGGCACTGTCGCGCGGATTCATCGAGGGGCTGGGGATCGGGTTCAACCCGCTGACCACCCAGATCGAATCCCACGACTGGCAGGTCGAGCTGTACGACCGCGTGCGGCACGCCGGCGGCATCCTGCACAACCTCGCAACCGACGTGTGGACGTACATCTCGCTCGGCTACTTCTCGCAGATCCCGGTCGCCGGCGCCACCGGCTCGTCGACGATGCCGCACAAGATCAACCCGATCCGCTTCGAGAACGCCGAGGCGAATCTGGAGATCTCGGGGGGCCTGCTCGCGACCCTCGCCTCGACGCTCGTCACCTCGCGACTGCAGCGCGACCTCACGGACTCGACGACCCAGCGCAACATCGGCGTCGCCCTCGGGCACTCCCTGCTCGCGTTGGACAACCTGCAGCGCGGACTCCGCGAGATCTCGCTGGCGCAGCCGGTGCTGGATGCCGACCTCGATGCGAACTGGGAAGTGCTGGCCGAAGCCATCCAGACCGTCGTGCGCGCCGAGATCGCCGCCGGGCGCTCGTCGATCTCCGACCCGTACGCGTTGCTGAAGGACCTGACGCGCGGCCGCCGCGTGGGCGGCGCCGAGCTCGCGGAGTTCGTCGAGGGGCTCGACATCGGGGATGCCGCCAAGCAGCGCCTCCTCGCCCTCACTCCGGCGACCTACACCGGCCTCGCGTCGCAGCTGGTCGACGAGCTCTGAGTCGCGATCGGCCGCTCGCCGCCGCTGGTCGCCCGCAGTTCCCGGCATCCGCCGCAGAAGCAGGTGCGGCAGACGTCGCGAAGTGCGTCCGAACCGATGCGGCTCAGGCCTTGGGGCGCCCCTGGCTGGCTTCGCCGGAAGCCTCGGCATCCGGTCCCGAGTCGTTCGGGGCAGCGCCACCCGCCGTTGCTTCGGAGCTCTCCTCCGGCAGCAGCACCGGCCGATCGACCTGCTTCTTCACCTGTGCGGGATCGACGGCGAGCAGCAGCAGAGCGACCATCACGAGCACGACGATGAATGTGACGCCCGCCACGATCAGCGCGAGCTGAAGCGCAGCAGGCGCCTGCTCGGGGCTGCGCTGCTGGAAGAAACCCATTGAGACGAGGGTCACGATCCCGGCGAAGAGTGCGGCGCCGAACGCGAGCCCGAGCAGCTGGACGGGCTTCATGAGGTCGCGGCGAGTGGGTTTGTCGTCGGTCATGCCTGGCCCTTCTTGTCGTTCGTCGTGCGGGACGGCTCGGCCGCAGCCGGGTCCGTCGACGAGTTCGGGCTCTGTCCGGCAGACGCGGGAGCATCGGTCGCAGCGGAACCGAGTTCGGCGTCGGCCGCGGGAACAGCTTTGCGCGGCGTGAACCCGGCGATGGCGAGGTAGACCGCCACGATCGCCGCGTAGCCGCCGAAGACGCCGACGGCGATGACGATCCCGGTGAGGGTGAACGTCGCGTCTGCGTCGTCGATCGTGTACTCGAGGGCGTATTGGGTCGGCACGAACAGAAGCGCGAGGCCGAGCACGATGGTGAGGATGCCGATCGTGAGCCCGTCGCGGGCCTCGGACCGCGCGGCATCCGCTGGCGGCATCTGCGGTGAGGCACGCTGTGCGCGCGCGGCCGCGATGGTCTCGATGATCCCGGTCGTGAGCGCCCACGCGATCACGATGACGAAGAACATCGGGACGGTGCGAAGCTGCGCGATTCCTGCAGCCAGTCCCGCGAGGGCGGACAGGACTCCGATCGTGACCACCGGCCACCGCCGACCGGCCGGGTAGGTCGTGCGCGATGCGATCAGCAGCACCAACGCGTTCAGGAACGCGAACCCGCTGAAGATCGCGAGGCCGACCGCAGCCGAGTGGTCGGGGGAGAAGGTCACCATCACGGCCGTGATCGCCGCGATCGCGGCGCGCGCGAGCTGCAGATGGCGCACCTCGAAGGTGCGGGCTGCGGGGGCTGAGGTCACGGCGGATTCCTGGCGCGGAGTTGTTCCTGCGTACACAGGAGGGATGTCTCGAGTCTACTCGCGGTCCTCTGTCGAGCTCGGTCGCTGCGGACGCACCCGACCGCTACCCCGCGGTGCCGCGAGTCCGTCGCGCCTTCCGTCCGCACCGAATGGCCGGGCGTATGCTGACCCCGCCGGCGGGCTCGACTGGGGAAGTGGACAAGCGCCGGATCGACTGAGGATCTCGTGTCTGGCAACCACGCGCACACCGCCGGCGACCGCGGAACGGCTCGCAGCCGGTGGGGTGCGCGCCTGCGGTCGGTGTCCGTGGCGGCGCTCAGCGGTGCGCTCATCACCGGCCTTGCCCTCGCCGCGGGGGCACCCGCCGCGAGCTCGGCCGAGACCCGGCGCATCGTGAGCCAGGGTCTCACGGCCCCCGGCGGTCTGCTCGTCGATCCCGCGGCGCGGATCTGGGTGTCGGACGGGCTGCAGGGCTTCTGCCGGCTCAGTGAGGCGTCCGGGGCGTCGCCGGGGAGGATCGAGTCGACGACGTGCCTCGGCGGCACGACGACCATCCGACAGCGCGGGCCCGCCCGCCCGGGTGCGGCGGCTCTCGCCGACCCGACGCCGGCGAGCCCGGGGAGCGGCGATGAGATCGCCCTCATTCCGGATGCCGCTGCCGGATCCGCCGCCGTGACCCGAGCTCAGTGGAATCCGTCATCGGGCACGTTCACGTACCTGGGAACGCTGACCCTCTTCGGGGGCGACCTTCGTCCGACCGCCATCACGGTCGGTTCCGACCTGAACGCCTACGTGGTCTTCGAGAGAGCGCGCAACATCGTGCGCATCGCGGCCCCGGCGGCGACGCAGCCGACCGTGCGCACCGTCGGCTTCGTCGCCGCGGGCGGTGCACGTGCGGTGGTCGCAGGCGGGGCCGACTCGTCCGGACGCGTACTCCTCTATATAGCGGACGGTGCCTCGCTCACGCAGTACCGGCCACCGGCCACCGGCCGGTCCGGCGATGCGGCGACGGTGTCGTACCCGCTGGGCGCCGTGGTGCAGCTCGCGTTCGACCCGGCCACCGCCACCCTGTTCGCCGGCACATCGACGGCGACGGCGTCCGGAGGAGACGCGGTCAAACGCGTGGACACGACCACCGGTCGCGTCTCTGCGACGTGGGGGACGGGATTCACTCGCATAGGAGGGCTGGCTGTCCGCGGCTCGTTCGTCCTCGTCGCCGACGATCCCGGCCAGCTCGCGTCCCCCGCGGCGAGCGGGGCGGGAGCGGTCACCGAGTTCACCGCAGACGTGCCCCCTCCCGCTCCGGTCAGCCAGACGCACGACTTCAGCGGGGACGGCAAGGCCGACGTCGTCGCACTCGACGATGCGGGCAGGATCTGGCTGTATCGCGGCGACGGTGCGGGCCTGTGGCAGGGGTGGCAGGTCGCCATCAGCGACGCTCAGGACACCACCGCGATCATCACGCCCGGAGACTGGAACGGCGACGGGAAGCCCGACCTCCTCCGACGGGATACCGGTGGCCGGATGCTGCTGCATTCCGGCGACGGAGCCGGCGGCTTCGGAGAGGGCGCCGTCATAGGCATCGGCTGGGCGCCGATGACCGCCGTCTTCGGCCCCGGCGACTGGGACGGCGACGGCCACGCCGACGTGCTGGCGCGTGATTCGTCGGGCGGTCTGTGGCTGTACCCCGGCAGCGGGACCGGGGGCTGGGGTGTCCCGCGCCTCATCGGCAACGGATGGAATCCGATGACCGCCATCCTGGGGCCCGGCGACTGGGACGGCGACGGCCACGCCGACGTGCTCGCCCGCGACCCGGCCGGGGGGCTGTGGCTGTACCCGGGCAGCGGCACCGGGGGCTGGGGAGTCCCGCGCCTCATCGGCAGCGGGTGGAGCACCATGACCGCGATCCTCGGACCAGGCGACTGGGACGGCGACAACCACGTCGATGTCCTCGCGCGCGACACCGCCGGCCGGCTCTGGCTCTATCCCGGCAACGGTCTGGGCGGGTGGGGCGTGCCGCGACAGGTCGGCAGCGGCTGGCAGGGCATGAGGATCGTCGCATGACCGGTTCCGACCGCGCCTTCTCCGTGCTCGCGGCCGGGGTCATTCTCGCGGGCGTCCTGGCCGGCTGCGCTCCTCAACGGGAAACGGATGCCTCCCCCTCGGCATCCCCGATCCCGACCCCCACGGTCGACGAGGCGCGGTTCCTGATCGAGTGCGTCGCCGAAGACGGCAGTGCGATGGGGACGTTCACGCGCCTCGAGGAGGCGTGGGCCTCCACGAACTACCTGCGAATCGACCACTGCTCGGCATCCGGGGCGACGGATGAGCCCCTCGATCTCACTCCCGCGGAACAGCGGATCGCCGAGACCGCGGCGGCCGACCTGCCCGACGAGGATCCCGCCGATCTGTTCCTGTGGACGCTCGCCACGTGCGTGCGCGTGGCCCCGGCGAGCTCTCAGGGTCTGCCGACGTTGCCGACATCTCTTCTGCGTGCCGCGCTGGAACTGTGCCCGGCCGCGCCGCACGCCGGATTGATGTCGGACGAGCTCGAGGCGAGGGGACAGGGATGACATCGCAGCAGCCGCCGCTCAGCCGGCGCACGGTTCTCAAGCTCGCGGCTGCCGCGGGGTGGTCGCTCGGCGGACTGCTGCTGGTGCCGTCGCGCTCGAGGCCGGGGCGCGCGGGGACAGTCGTGTCCGGATCGACCGCACCGGGGGGCGAGGAGGCTGCGCCTGCGCCGCGGTACCGGTTCGACTGCGTGACGCCGGTGCCTGCGTTCGCGCCGCTCGGACGGCTGGAGGAGGTGTGGGCCAGCCCTCGTTACATGACCTTCACCGACTGCACCGTGACCTACGTCGGCGAGGGGCCCCACAGCCTCACGGCGGAGGAGTCCGCGATCGTCGACGTCGTCGCGAACGCGGGCGGCGATGCCGTCGACCGGGAGGCCACTTACCTGCTCGTGCTGAGGGCGAGCACACGGGTCGACCCTTCACGCCTGTCGGAGCGGCTCTGGGAACTCGGTCGCCCGGTCGTCGAGGGCTCGCTCGCGCTGGCCCCGGACGCACCGCAGGCGAGGCTGTTCGCCGAGTGGCTCGACGCAGCTGCATGAGCACCGACGACCGGGTCAGCTCAGCTGTGCGCTGAGTGCGGAGATGACCGCCGCCTCGGCGCCTCCCGCGCCCGCGCGGAAGTGAGCGATGTGCGGGTAGACCGTCATGCTGCCTCCGGCGATGCCGGGGTAGTCGGAGTCCCACCCGCCCTCGTAGCTCCCCCACGACGGTGCCAAGGGGGGGAGGAAGTTGTCGGCGGGGATGTAGCAGTCGACCTCGTTCGCGTAGCCGCCGATGTACAGGGCGTTCGTCCCGCCGTGGCGAGCTCGGAAGTAGGCACCGTATCCGCTCACGAGTTCGCCGCCGACGAATGCCATCTTGAGCGCGGGATCGCCTCCGATCCGCCATACCTGAGACGGATTGGGCACGGTCACGTCGTAGAGGCCCGCGTCGATCCGAGCGATCATCGCCTCGGCGTGCCGCTGGTAGGTGGCGGGCTGCCCCAGCGGATTGCCCATCCGCGTGATGAATGCCGCGCGGACGGCCGCGAGGTTGTCAGGCGTCGGGGTGATCTCCAGCGGGAGCTGTACCTCCCGGATCTGCGACGCGATCGGACCGGCGAGTGATCGCCCGCTGCTCTGTGCCGCGGTCGCCACGGCGCCGCCCAGCGCCTGGCTGTGATCCGCGCGAAGCGCCCAGCCGCGAACACCGAGCGGGTCCTGGTCTCCTGCGGGGCCGGGCAGGAACAGCGCGAAAGCGCCGGTCTGGTTTTCGATGACCGTGGCGGCGCCCGCCGGAAAGTCGCCGTCCCACTGTTCCTGCCAGCCGGCACTCACGGGGTGGGAGCCGTAACTGAACAGCACTGCGTGCGGTGCGCCGTTGCTGCGGCGTGCGGTCACGACGGGAACGGCGGTCTCGACGGTCGACAGCCCTGCGCGATTGCGGGAGAAGTTCATGGTCGTGACGCGGTAGTCCAGGGTCACCTGCGTCCGGGTCGC
>NZ_DASUNI010000177.1:0-13565 GCF_036277215.1 Microbacterium sp.
ACCGCGATCGCGGTCGTCGGATGGGTGGGGCTCGCCGTCGTCGCAGTCGTGCTGCTCTCCGCTGCCGGCGGCTGGAGCCGCGAAGCGGGCTGGCGCGCCGCCCTGCGCAACGCGCCCGCCGCGCTCGTCGCCGATCTGCGAGGCATGCTCTTCCTCGCCGCCGCCGCGGCCCTCGTGTGCGTCCTCACCTGGGTCCTCGTGCCCCTGGTGATCCCCGCGCTCGGCTGCGCCGCCCTCGCGGTGGTCGCGATTCCCGCGCGCCGACGCCGCAACGGCTGACCGCCCCTTCCTACTTCGACCGACCGAGGAGCGATCCGAGTGCTGTACGGCGCCGACTACAACCCCGACCAGTGGCCGGAGGAGGTCTGGGACGAGGACATCCGTCTCATGCGCGAAGCGGGCGTGAACATCGTCAGCCTGGGCATCTTCGCGTGGTCGCGCATCCAGCCCGCCGAGGACGTGTGGGACTTCGGCTGGCTCGACCGGGTGATCGAGAAGCTCCACGCCGGCGGCATCTCGGTCAACCTCGCGACCGCGACCGCCTCCCCGCCGCCGTGGGTCAGCGCGACCTATCCCGAAACGCTTCCCGCCGACCAGAGCGGTGCGTCCTACTGGCCGGGAAGCCGCCAGCACTTCGCCCCGTCATCGCCGACGTACCGCCGCCTCGCCGGAGAGCTCGTGCGTCGCATCGCGGAGCGCTACGTCGACCACCCCGCGGTGGTGATGTGGCACGTCGGCAACGAGTTCGGCTGCCACCTGTGGATGGACTTCTCGGATGCCGCGCGCGATGCCTACCGCGTGTGGCTCCACCGGCGTCACGGATCGATCGACGCCCTCAACGAGGCGTGGGGGACCAGCTTCTGGTCGCAGCGCTACGGAGACTTCGACCAGATCTTCCCCCCGCGTCTCGCACCCTACAGCCACAACCCGGCCTCGATGCTCGACTTCCGTCGATTCACCTCGGACATGCTCCTCGAGTGCTACCTGATGGAGCGCGAGATCCTGCAGGCGGCCGGTGCGACGCAGCCCATCACCACCAACTTCATGGGTCCGTTCAAGCCCGGTGACTACAGCAAGTGGGCGCCGTTCATGGACGTGATCGCCGACGACTGCTATCCCGATCCCCGCAACCCGCACCGCGTCCGGGATGCCGCCTTCCAACGCGACCTCATGCGCTCGTTGAAGCCGGGAGTGCCGTGGCTGCTCTGGGAGCAGGCGACGGATGCCGTCAACTGGCGACCGGCGAATCCCGGCAAGGCTCCGGGGCAGCTCATGGCCGAGACCGCGCAGTCGATCGCGCGCGGTGCCGACGGGATCATGTTCTTCCAGTGGCGGCAGTCGCGCGCCGGCAGCGAGAAGTTCCACTCCGCGATGCTCCCGCATGCGGGCACGCAGACGCGCATCTGGGAGGCGGTCACCGATCTGGGTGCGCGCCTGGCCGCGCTGCCGCCGCTCCCCCCACCGGGTCGCGACGCGCGAGTCGCGCTGGTCTTCGACTGGGAGAACTGGTGGGCGATCGAGGAGCGCGATCATCCTGTCGAGGTCGACTATCTCGCTGTCGTACTGGAGTGGTACGGCGCACTGCACAGGCGTGGGCTCATGGTCGACATCGTCGCCCCCGAGCGCATCGACGACGGTTACGACCTGGTGCTCGCGCCCGCGCTCTACCTGCTGCGCGATGAGGGCGCGGCCGCACTGACCCGCTTCGTCCGGGACGGCGGCACTCTGCTCACCGGGCCGTTCACCGATGTCGTCGACAGCGACGACCATTTCCGCGCCGGCGGCTTCCTCACCCAGCTCGGCCCGACGCTCGGCGTGCGGTTCGAGGACTTCGGGGCGCTCGGCGGCCCGAGCACGGGCGGCAGCGGCGTCGGAGCGCAGGGCGCCCGCGACTCGACCGGCGCCGGAAGCGCGACCTTCCGCCTCGGCGACGGCTCGTTCTCGGGCCGCCTTGTGGCCGAAGCCGTTCATCCGGTCGAGGCTGAGATCGTCGCGACCTTCACCGACGGGCTCGCCGCGGGGTGGCCCGCGGCGACCCGCAATCGTGCCGGCGGCGGCGAGGCCTGGTACCTGGCGACCCTGCCCGATGCCGACGGACTCGACGCCATCGTCGGCGCGGTGGTCGCGGCATCCGGGGTGCGACCCGTCCTGCCCGGCCTTCCGGCTCAGGTCGAGGCCGCCCACCGCGGCGACCTGGTCACCGTCATCAACCACGGCGATTCGCCCGCCGAAGTGTTCATCGACGGGGCGGACGCCGAAACCGGCGCGCGCGTCGGCCGGAGGGTGTTGGACCCTCAGGGCGTGCTGTTCGCGTTCGCACCCGTCAGCCGTGCGGGCACAGCCCGACGAACCCGCCTCGAAGGAGCACCTCTGTGAGCACCGCCCGCGCCCACCTCGATCCGCGGTCCGAGATCTCGATCATCGACCGGCGCATCTTCGGCGGGTTCGTCGAGCACCTCGGGCGGCACATCTACGACGGCATCTTCGAGCCGGGGCATCCGTCGGCGGACGCCGAAGGCTTCCGCACCGACGTGATCGAGCTCGTCAAGGAGCTCGGAGTGTCGACGATCCGCTATCCGGGCGGCAACTTCGTGTCGGGGTACCGCTGGGAGGACGGCATCGGTCCGGTCGACCGCCGGCCCCGCCGGCTCGACCTGGCATGGCACGCCACCGAGACCAACGCGGTGGGGCTGCACGAGTTCCAGTCCTGGCTCGACAAGGTCGGCAGCGAGCTCATGCTCGCCGTCAACCTGGGCACTCGGGGAACGCAGGAAGCGTTGGACCTCCTCGAATACTCGAACACGTCGGTCCGCACCGCGCTCACCGACGAGCGTGCGGCCAACGGGCGGTCGGAGCCCTTCGGCGTGAAGGTGTGGTGCCTGGGCAACGAGATGGACGGGTGGTGGCAGCTCGGCCACCGCAACGCCTCGGACTACGGCAAGCTGGCATCTCGTACGGCGAAGGGGATGCGCCAGCTCGACCCCTCCATCCAGCTCGTCGTGTGCGGATCGTCGGCCCGAAGCATGCCGACGTTCGGCGCGTGGGAGCGGGAGGTGCTCGAGCACACCTTCGACGACGTCGACTTCATCTCGTGCCACGCGTACTACCAGGAGCGCGATGGCGACGCGCAGGAGTTTCTGGCGTCCGCCGTCGACATGCAGAAGTTCATCGAGAGCGTGGTGGCCACCGCCGACGCGGTAGCGGCCGCTCGCAAGAGCGACAAGCGCATCATGATCTCCTTCGACGAGTGGAACGTCTGGTACCTCTCCCGGTGGGAGGAGCAGGCGGTCACCTACGGTCCCGACGAGTGGCCGGTGGCGCCGCGACAGCTCGAGGACCAGTATCACGTCCTGGATGCCGTCGTATTCGGCGACCTGCTCGTCACCCTCCTCCAGCACTCCGACCGCGTCCGCTCGGCATCCCTCGCCCAGCTCGTCAACGTGATCGCGCCGATCATGACCGAGCCGGGCGGACCCACCTGGCGGCAGACGACGTTCTTCCCGTTCTCGATCACGTCGCGACTGGCCGGCGCTCAGGCCGTGCGACTGGAGGTGGACTCGCCGGCCTTTCCCAGTTCGCGGTTCGGGCAGGTCTCGTCGGTCAACGCGGTCGCCACGACCGACGACGCGGGCGTGAGCGTCTTCCTGGTCAACCGATCTCAGGATGCCGCAGTCCCGGTGGAGATCGATCTGTCATCCGTCGCGCCGGGCCTTGCGGTCGTCGAGTCGCACCTGCTCGCCGACGACGACATCTACGCTGCGAACACACTCGAGCATCCCGAACGGGTCGTGCCGACGGCATCCGACGCGCGTGTCGAGGGCCGGGCGCTGCGGGTCACTCTTCCGGCCGTGTCGTGGGCCGCTATCCGGCTGGAATGAGCCCGTGAGCCACGCCACCTCAGAGAGAGCGCTTGCGCGCCGCCCCCGTATCGTGGCACACTAGGGAAAGCGCTTACCCACCACCACTGTCTTCACCACTCCACCGAAACCTCAGAGAGAGCAGAACGACGATGTCAGAGACGACGACCCTCGCCGCGGCCCCGGCCGCGGCATCCGATCCCCGTCCGCAGGTCCGCGAGATCGGCATCATCATGAACGGCGCGTCGGGCCGCATGGGGTACCGTCAGCATCTCGTCCGCTCGATCCTCGCGATCCGCGACCAGGGCGGCATCGAACTGTCCGACGGCACGCGCGTCACCGTGAAGCCGATCCTCGTCGGCCGTAGCGAGGCGAAGCTCGCCGAGCTCGCCGCGAAGCACGGCATCGAGGACTACACCAGCGATCTGGATGCCGCGCTGGCCGACCCGCGCTGGGAGATCTACGCCGACTTCCTCGTGACGAAGGCCCGCGCCACCGCGCTGCGCAAGGCGATCGCCGCCGGCAAGACGATCTACACCGAGAAGCCCACCGCCGAGACGGTCGAGGAGGCCCTCGAACTGGCCAACCTCGCCGCCGCCGCGGGCGTGAAGACCGGAGTCGTGCACGACAAGCTCTACCTGCCCGGCCTGCAGAAGCTCAAGCGCCTCATCGACTCGGGCTTCTTCGGCCGCATCCTCAGCGTGCGCGGCGAGTTCGGCTACTGGGTCTTCGAGGGCGACTGGCAGCCCGCGCAGCGCCCGAGCTGGAACTACCGGGTCGAAGACGGCGGCGGCATCATCGTCGACATGTTCCCCCACTGGAACTACGTGCTGGAGAACCTCTTCGGCAAGGTCGAGACCGTCTACGCCCAGGCGTCCACCCACATCCCGACCCGCTGGGACGAGAAGGGCGAGCCGTACGCTGCCACCGCCGAAGACGCGGCATACGGCATCTTCGAGCTCGAGGGCGGAGCGATCGCCCAGATCAACTCCAGCTGGACAGTGCGGGTGAACCGCGACGAGCTGGTCGAGTTCCACGTCGACGGCACGCACGGCTCGGCCGTCGTCGGACTCTTCGGCGCGAAGATCCAGCCGCGCAACGCCACGCCCAAGCCGGTGTGGAATCCCGATCTCGAAGACAGTCACGACTACGACGCCGACTGGATCGGCGTGCCGACCAACGAGGTGTTCCAGAACGGGTTCCGCCAGCAGTGGGAGGAGTTCCTCACCTCCTATGTCGAGGGCACCGACTACGAATTCGACCTGCTCTCCGGAGCGCGCGGCGTTCTGCTGGCCGAGGCCGGCCTGCAGTCCAGCCGCGAAGGCCGCAAGGTCGAGCTGCGCGCACTCTCGCTGGACTGAGCGCCATGACCGACCTCACCCTCCTTGCGGCCGACGGCGTGACGGCATCCGTGCCGCTCGCCGACGCGCCGTCGTTCACGAAGCCCGCCGCCCCGCTGCGCAGCCGCGTCGCGTACGCCGCCGCACACGTGGTGCCGAAGGTCTGGGCCGACAACACCCCGGGCCGGCCCGCCGACATCGACTGGGACGCGACGCTCGCGTTCCGCCGATCGGTGTACTCGTGGGGCCTCGGCGTGGCCGATGCGATGGACACCGCGCAGCGCAACATGGGCCTGGACGCCGCGGCGACACGTGAGCTGATCGCCCGCAGCGCCGAGGTCGCGCGCGAGGAGGGCGGCTCGGTCGTGGTCGGCGTCAACACCGATCACATCGACAGCGAGCTGATCTCGGTCGACGAGGTCATCGACGCCTACAAGGAGCAGCTGCACTTCACCGAGGAGCAGGGCGCGGGTCCGGTGCTGATGGCTTCGCGGCACCTGGCCCGGGCCGCATCATCCGCGGACGACTACCGCCGCGTGTACCGCGAGGTGCTCGGTGCGGCCACCACGCCGGTGGTGCTGCACTGGCTCGGCACGGCGTTCGACCCGCTGCTGGCGGGCTACTTCGGCGACCCGGCATGGCAGGCGGCGTCGGATGTGCTGCTGGAGGTCATCGGCGAGAACACCGACAAGGTCGCGGGCGTCAAGATGAGCCTGCTGGACGCCGACGCGGAGGTCTCGGTGCGCGAGCGCCTGCCCGGCGGAGTGCGCATGTTCACCGGCGACGACTTCAACTACGTCGGCCTCATCGGCGGCGACACGGTCGGGCAGGGTGAGGGGCACTCCGATGCCCTGCTCGGCGCCTTCGCCGCAATCACCCCGGTCGCCTCGGCGGCGATCCAGGCGCTCGATGCCGGCGACCCGGATCGCTACCTCGAGCTGCTCGGCCCCACCGAGGAGCTCAGCCGCCAGGTGTTCGCCGCACCGACGTTCTACTACAAGACCGGCGTCGCATTCCTCGCGTGGCTGAACGGCCACCAGAGGGCGTTCCAGATGGTCGGCGGGCTGCACTCGGCCAGGAGCCTTCCGCACCTGTCGCGCATCGTCGAACTCGCGAACGCCTCGAATGCCCTCGAGCAGCCCGAGCTCGCCGCCGAGCGCTGGCACGGCATGCTGCGCGTGAACGGAGTCTCCGCATGACCGTCCCCGACCCGCGCCTGTCCATCAACCAGGCGACGATCAAACACTCCGATCTCGCGACCGCGCTGCGCGTGACCGCCGACGCCGGCGTCCAGGCGATCGGCCTGTGGCGCGAGCCGGTCCAGGAGGTCGGACTCGCGAACGCCGCAAAGCTGCTCACCGACTCCGGCCTGCGCTTCACGACCCACTGTCGCGCCGGCTTCTTCACCATGCCCGAGGGCCCCGCCCGCCGCGCGTCGATCGACGACAACCGCGTGGCGATCGAAGAGGCCGCGACCCTCGCCGCCGCGGGCGCCGAAGGCTCCACGGCGATCCTGGTGCTGGTCGCCGGCGGCCTTCCCGAGGGCTCCCGCGACCTGCTCGGCGCGCGCGAGCGCGTGCGCGACGCGATCGGCGAACTGGCTCCGGATGCCGCTGCCGCGGGTGTCACGCTGGCCATCGAGCCCCTGCATCCGATGTACGCCTCCGACCGCTGCGTCGTCTCGACCCTCGGACAGGCGCTCGACATCGCGGCAGACTTCGACCCGGCCGTGGTCGGGGCGACCGTCGACACGTTCCACATCTGGTGGGACCCCGACGTGCTGGCGCAGATCGCCCGTGCCGGCCGGGAGGGCCGCATCGCCACGTACCAGGTCTGTGACTGGAAGACGCCGCTGCCCGCCGATGTGCTGCTCTCGCGCCACTACCCGGGCGACGGCGTGATCGACCTCGCGACCCTGACCGCCGCCGTCGAGGCCACCGGCTATGGGCGCGACATCGAGGTCGAGATCTTCAATGAGGACATCTGGGCGGATGCCGCGCCCGACGTCGTCCGCCGCACTGCGGAGACCTTCGGCCAGGCCGTCAGCCCCTCCCTGCGAGCGCCCCTAGACTCTCGCGTGTGAGCGAATCCGCCCCTGCGCCGACCCGAGGCGCGGCCACACTCGACGACGTCGCACGGGCCGCCGGCGTTTCACTCGCCACGGCCTCCCGCGTGCTGAACGGGTCGACGCGCAAGGTGGCGGAGAGCTATCGCGAGCGTGTCGAGGCCGCTGCCGAGCAGCTGGGCTACACCGCGAACCTGTCCGCGCAGGCGACCGCGCGCGGCACATCCGGAATCATCGCCCTGCTGGTCGCCGACATCGCCGACCCGTACTTCGGGCAGCTGGCGTCCGGTGTGGCGCGGGGCGCCGATGAGGCCGGGCTCATCGTCACCATCGCGATCACCGAACGCGACCCGCAGCGCGAGGTCCGGCTCGTGCGGGCGCTGCGCGGTCAGCGTCCTCGTGGCCTCATCCTCGCGGCGTCCCGCCCCGACGGACCGGACGCGGCGGGACTGCAGACCGAGCTGGACGCATTCGCCGGGATGGGCGGCCGGGTCGTCGCGCTCGGCCCCGTCGGGGGCGACATCCGCTCGGTCACCATCGACAACCGCGGCGGGTCGCGTGCGCTCGGTGCAGAGCTCGCCGGCCTCGGATACCGCGAAGCCGTGGTCATCGGTGCCGCCGAGGGAATCCGCACGTCCGACGACCGCATCGCGGGCTTCACCGAGGGCTTCACCTCCGGCGGCGGAACGATCCGCGAGGTGCTTCGCGGGGCGTTCACGCGAGACGCCGGCTACGCCGCTGCCGAGGACCTCGTCGCCCGCGACCTCCCGTCCGGAACCGTCGTCTTCGGCATCAGCGACGTCGTCGCCATCGGGATCATGTCGGCGATCCGGGATGCCGGTCGCACCGTCGGCGGCGATGTCGCGGTGGCCGGCTTCGACGACATCGCGACCGGACGCGACATCCGGCCGGGGCTGACCACGGTCCGCGTGCCGCTGGAGGATCTGGGCTACCGCGCCCTGCACGCCGCCATCGAGCCGGAATGGGATGCCGCGCAGCCGACCGCCCCGCTCGAGGTCATCGTGCGGGGCAGCACGCCGCCGGTCCGCTAGGCGCGGTTTTCCGCGGGGCAGCCGCGTCGGGCATCCGCCCGGTCGCGCCGCAGGAAACGTTTCCTCACCCGGTAGGCTGATGCCGGCCGACGCGACTGCGTCGGGGAGGAGCCGGAATGCCGCGACCGCCGAAGGGTGTCACGATCGCCGATGTCGCCGCGCGCGCCGGGGTGTCGCTGTCGACCGTCTCGCGGGCTCTCAACGGCAATCCCACGGTCGATCCGGTGCTCGCCGAGCGGGTGCAGGCGGCGGCCGCTGAGCTGCAGTACACCGCGAGCCCCCTGGCGCGCAGCCTGGTGCTCGGCCGGACGCAGACCATTGCGGTGGTGGTTCCCGACCTCGGCAACCCGACGTTCCAGGAGATCCTGCGCGGGCTCAATGCGGCAGCCGGTCGGGACGGGTACCACGTGCTCATCGCCGACTCGGCGGAGGTCGTCGCCGAAGAGCGCGTGCTGTCCATCGAGGCCCGCCGCCGCACGGACGGTCTCATCCTGTGCGCGCCGCGCATGCCGCAGGACCAGCTCGACGCCCTGCTGCTCCTGGTCGCGCCGGTCGTGCTGGTCAACCGGGAGTCGGAGGTGCCGGTTCCCGTCGTCCGCGCCGACTACCGGGCGGCCCTCCGGTCACTGGTGGACCACGTCTACGAGCTCGGACATCGCCGCCTGCTGTATCTGGCGGGTATCAGTCGCAGTGCGTCGAACGCCTCGCGGCTGGCGGCGATCGCCGACTTCCGGCGGGATCACCCCGACGTCACGATCGACGAGGTCCCGTGCGGCGTCGACTTCGACAGCGGCGCACAGGCGGCCGATGCGGTGCTGCGAAGCGGCGCGACGGCCGCGCTCGCTTTCAACGATCTGGTCGCCATGGGCCTGATGAGCACCGTCGAGCGACGGGGGGTGCGCGTGCCGGACGACCTCTCGATAGCCGGGTTCGACGACATCCCGTTCGCGCGCTACACCTCGCCGCCGCTCACCACCGCGTCCGTGCCCGCGGGCGAGATCGGAACCCGCGCCTGGCGGGCGATGGATCAGCTACTGACCGACGGCACGGTCGGCGCCCCGCTGACGCTGCTGCCTTCACTCGAGGTGCGCGAGAGCACGGGGCCGGCCGGCGGCTGAAGCCGCGGCATCCAGCCATGTCTGTGATAGCCTGAGAAAACGTTTCCTGAAGGAGAAAAGACGCACATGACCGAGCGCTACGCCGTCGTCGGAGCAGGCTCCCGGGCCTCGCTGTACGTGAACGCGATCGCCGGCCCATTCGCCGACCGCGCCACCCTCGTCGCGATCTGCGAGCCGAATCCGGTCCGTGCGGCGCTGTACGTCGACGAGCTGGCGGCCGCGGGTGGCGATGTGCCCGAGGTCTGGCATCCCGACCGGCTCGAGCAGATGATCACGTCGCTGGGGATCGACCGGGTCATCGTGACGGCACGCGACGACCTGCATGCCGAGCTCATCGTGCGCGCCCTGGATGCCGGCGCCGACGTCGTCGTCGAGAAGCCGCTCACGATCGACGCACCGAGCGCTCGTCGCATCGAGGAGGCCATCGAGCGCACCGGGCGCCAGGTCGTCGTCACCTTCAACTACCGGTACTCGCCGCGCAACAGCGCGCTGCGCCAGGTGATCCAGGACGGCCTCATCGGCGAGGTCACCTCGATCGACTTCTCATGGATGCTGGACACCAAGCACGGCGCCGACTACTTCCGTCGGTGGCACCGCGAGAAGAAGAACTCCGGTGGGCTGCTCGTGCACAAAGCCAGCCACCACTTCGACCTCGTGAACTGGTGGATCCACAGCGAGCCGCGGCGGGTCTATGCGTCCGGCGGGCTGCGCTTCTACGGGGCCGACAACGCGGCGGCGCGCGGACTGGGCCAGCGCCCCTCGCGCGGCACCCATGAAGGTGCTCACGACGCGTTCGAGCTCGACCTGCGCGCCGACGACCGGCTCGCCGCGCTCTATCTCGACGCCGAGCAGCACGACGGCTACGTGCGCGACCTCGATGTCTTCTCCGACGGCATCACGATCGAGGACAACCTCGCCCTCGTCGTCGACTACGCCTCCGGAGCCACGCTCAGCTACTCGCTCAACGCGCACTCGCCGTGGGAGGGCTACCGGGTCGCCGTCAACGGCACGAAGGGTCGCGTCGAACTGGACGTGATCGAACGGGGTGCGGTGCTCGAAGACGAGGGTCTGCATCCCGTGCTCGACCCGAGCGCGACGGATGCCGGATCGTCAGGATCGCTGCGCCCCGAGGGTGAGCGACTGCTCCTCCAGCGGCATTGGGAGGCGCCGGTCGAGATCGAGATCGGCGGCACGGCCGGCGGTCACGGCGGCGGCGACGCGCTGCTGCTCTCCGACGTCTTCGTCGGGCCGTCCGACGATCCGCTGGCGCGTCCCGCCGACTGGCGCGACGGTGTGCGCTCGATCGCGGTCGGGATTGCCGGCAACATCTCCCTCGAGACCGGGCAGCCGGTGCAGGTGGCCGACCTCGGCATCGACCTGCTGGCCCAGCGGACGCCGTGACGCGCATCGTCGTCACCGGCGGGGCGGGCCGCCTCGGCCGCAGCCTCGTGACCGGCCTCGTCGAGCGCGGCCACGCGGTGGTTTCGCTGGATCGCGCCGTGTCGGACGCCCCGGAGCTCCGCGGCGTCGGCCAGGTCGCCGTCGACCTCACCGATGCTGCGGCCGCCCGGGACGCTGTCGCCGGTGCGGAAGCCGATGCCCTGATCCACCTCGCCGCGATCGCCGTGCCCTTCAGCGCTCCCGAAGACGTGATCCTGCGCACCAACGCCGCGCTCGCGCTCAACACCATGACCGCGGGCGTCGAAGCCGGGATCAGCCGGATCGTGACCGCGTCGAGCCCGACCGTTATCGGCTACGGCGCCCCCGCGGGATGGTCGATCGACCGGCTGCCGATCGACGAGCAGACGCCGACCGCGCCCTGGAACGCCTACGCGCTGTCGAAGCTGCTCGCCGAGCAGACCATGCGGATGCTGCACCGCCAGACCGGAGACGCCACCCGCTTCGCGGCCTTCCGCCCCTGCTACGTGATCGCCCCTGAGGAATGGGCGGGCGCGCCGACCCAGCAGGGCCACACGGTCGCTGAACGGCTCGACGATCCGGCGCTCTCGGCACCGGCCCTCTTCAACTACGTGGACGCCCGCGATGTCGCGACCTTCGTCGACGTTCTGCTGACCGCGATGACCGACATCCCCAATGGCGAGGTCTTCTTCGTCGGTGCCGACGACGCCCTCGCCCGCAGGCCCCTCGCGGAGCTGCTGCCCCAGTACGTTCCCGGGACGACCGCCGAGGCATCCGTCCTCACCGGCACGACGCCGGCCTTCTCGAACGCGAAGGCGAAGCGGCTGCTCGGCTGGGCGCCGCGACACACCTGGCGCGACGAGCTCGACGCTCATCCCCGCCGCGCACACCACTCCGGCTCGCCCGGCCCCAGACCACGGGAGAAGTCATGAACTTCGACGGCATCCTCTTCTTTCCCGTGACGCCCTTCGATCCGCGCGGTCGCGTCGACCTCGACCTGCTGCGTGAGCATGTGACCTCGACGATGGCGCATCGCCCCGGGGGAGTGTTCCCCGCGTGCGGCACGGGCGAATTCCATGCGCTCTCTGCCGCCGAGGTGGAGTCGGTGGTGCGAACCACCGTCGACGCGGTGGGCGGCAGGGTTCCGGTCGTAGCCGGCACCGGCGGCCCGCTGGGGCACGCGACCGACCTCGCCCGGTCGGCGGCGGATGCCGGAGCGGACGCCCTTCTTGTGCTCCCGCCCTACCTCGTGGGCGGCCCGCAGGCCGGGCTCGTCGCCTACGTCGAGGCGATCGCCGCGGCATCCGCTCTTCCCGTGGTGATCTACCACCGCGGCACGGCGCAGTACAGCGTGGATTCCGTGCGCCGCCTCGCACAGAACCCGAAGGTCGTGGGGTTCAAGGACGGCCACGGCGACATCGGGCTCGCGCAGCAGATCGTGCGAGCCGTGGCCGAGAGCGGACGCGACGACTTCGCGTTCTTCAACGGGCTTCTCACCGCGGAGCTGACGCAGGCCGGATATCGCGGCATCGGCATCCCGCTGTATTCATCCGCGGCGTTCGCGATGATCCCCGAGGTCGCGAACGCGTACTACCGCGCGTATGCCGACGGCGACGAGCCGCGACGCCTCGAGATCCTCGACGGGTTCTACCTGCCGCTCGTGCGGCTGCGGGACGAGACGCCCGGCTTCGGCGTCTCGTTGATCAAGGCAGGACTGCGTCTCGGCGGGATGCCGGTGGGCGCCGTGCGCGCGCCGCTCGTGGATCCGACTCCGGCGCAGGAGGAGCGCCTCGCCGAGATCCTGGCCAACGGGCGCTCGCTGCTGTGAGGCCGATGCCATGAGCTCCTTCGCGACGATCGAGCGCCTCGAGGCCCGGCTGATCCGCGTGCCGCTGACCCGGCCGTGGGCGCAGGATGTCACCGCCGTCGGCGTGATCGCGACGACGGTCACGCGCAGCGACGGGGTGACCGGATACGGGTTCTCATGGACCCCGCAGATCGGAGCCGAGGCCGTGCTCGCACTGCTCCAGCACGACATCGCCGCATGGGCGGTCGGCCGAGACGCGGGCGCCGAGGTCGTGTGGCTCCCGCTGTGGCAGCACCTGCACGAGGCGGGCGGCGGCGGCATCACGACGATCGCGATGGCGGGGCTGGATCTGGCGCTGTGGGATGCGGCGGCGCGCGCTGCGGACGCGCCGCTGACAACTGTCCTCGGCCGCCGGCGCGACTCCGTGGAGGTCTACGGCAGCGGGGTGAACCTGCACTATCCGCTCGACGAACTCCTGGCGCAGGTCGGGCGCTGGATCGAGGTCGGCTACGACGCCGTCAAGATCAAAGTGGGCAAGCCCGATCTCCGGGAGGACCTGGACCGCCTTGGCGCCGTGCGCGAGGTTCTCGGACCCGACCGGCGGCTCATGATCGACGCGAACCAGCGGTGGGACCTCGACCGGGCGACCCGATCCATCGAGGCGCTGTCGGCGTTCGACCTGACGTGGATCGAAGAGCCGCTGCGCGCCGACGATCTGGCCGGGCACACCGAGCTCGCGCGGCGCATCGACGTGCCGATCGCGGTGGGCGAGAACCTGCACACCGAGTATCGGTTCGCGGACTTCCTCCGCGCCGGCGCCGCCCAGGTCGTGCAGCCGAACATCGTCCGTGTCGGAGGGATCACCCCCTTTCGGCGCATCGCCGATCTGGCGGCCGATCACGGCGCG
>NZ_DASUNI010000178.1:0-3416 GCF_036277215.1 Microbacterium sp.
GCATTCGTGCTCGCGGGCGCCGCCGGTGACCGATTGCTCATCCTCCCTGCCGGGGAGGCCGGCCCATTGGTGCCCGACGGCCGCGTAGAGGTCACCGGCGTCGTGCGCGCGCCGGAACGGGTTGCGGAAGAGCGGCGCCGAGAGTTGCCGCCCGTGACGCTGACGGACCTGCTCGATCGCACCGGGTCGCGGGCGTTTGTCGAGCAGGCGGAGGTCTCGATGGTCGAGGCGTCCTCGTGAGGTGCGCCGTCGGCATCCTCGCAACACTGCTGTCCTCCCTGGCCGTTTCGGGGTGCGGTGGCAACGAGCGGGTCGACAACGCGGTCGAGGCGCGTGAGGGCAACCAGGTCGAGCTGGCCGGTGTCCGATATCGCGTCGTCGTCTTCCGTGAGCTGAATCCGTTCGTGACCCCTGGGGACGCGCTATGGCGCGGGGACCCGCCTCGTGCCGGTGTGGGGCTGTACCTCGTATCCCTTTCCGCGTGCGGGGTCGACGACGAGCCGGCACGTGCCACGGATGAGGTTCATCTCGAGGACGCGTTCGGCCAACGTTTCATGCCCCGTGTGGCCGGCACCGTCGATGCCTACCAGTACGGACCTCGGATGCTCGAGCCCGGCGAATGCCTGCCGCACGAGGACAGTGCGGCCGACGAGACGTTCGGCGGTGCGGCGCTCGTGTTCGCGCTGCCGTTCGAAGCGATCGAGGAGCGGCCGATCGTGCTCGAGCTCGGTCATCCGGCCGGCGAGGATGAGGTGCGCATACAGCTCGACGTTTGAGGTGCGCGGAACCCGCCGCCGGGAGCGTCGCACCGGCTCAGCCCTCCGCCCCGGAGCGGCGGGGGACGGCTCCCGGCGGCGTCAGCGCCCAGTGCGGCGCCGCGACCGCCGTCGGCGCGGCGCGAACACCCACCGGCTGACGGCGCGACTGTCGCGCTGCCATGCGTCCGCGAGGTCGTCGACCGCCGTGGCGAGCGCCGTCGTCGCGGGTGAGTACCGCCAGCCGGTGCCGTCGTCGCGGCTCACCAATCGCGCTCGCGCGAGCGTGGCGAGCTCACGCTCGGTCCAGTTCGCCGGACTCTGAAGCGCGACGCAGAGCTCCTCGACCGTGTGCGGGCGATCGCCGTCCGCGCGAAGGCGCAGCAGCAACTCGACGGACCCTACGGACCCGAGGACGCCTTCATGCAATCGCTCGACGCTCGGTGGGGGCCAGTCACGCATCGGTCGGAAGCGACACTAGCCCCGCGTGCGCATGCTGATCGAGCGCCGGCGTCGGCAGGCTTACGGGTCACGTCGCCGCCGGGCTGTGTCCGGCGGCTCCGTGAGCGATCCTGCTGGCCGCGTCGGGGCCATGCCGCGGATCGCGGGGAGGGGACTCCACCTCCGGCTCTAAGCCAGAGGCAGGCCGATCATGCACCGGTGCAGGCGAGGCCCCTCTGCGCCCGGCAGCGTGCTTACGGTCACCGTCGGCCGGATTACGGCGGCGATCTCACGCAGGCTCGGCGGCGAGCGTGGCCCGCAGGTCACCGAGCGCGCATCTGACGACCTTGGCGGCGTGCGATGCCGACACGCCGATTCGCGTCGCGACCTCGCCGTAGGTCAGCTGCTGCTCATACCGCAGCCGCACGGCCTCCTCCGCGATCGGGTCGAGCTCGCACAGGGCTTGTTCGAGCTCGTCGCGTCGTTCACACGCGCGGTAGCCGGGATCGTGGCCGCCGATGCGATCTGAGAGTGCTGCTCCGGTGTCCTCGTCTTCCGTGGGTGCGTCGAGCGAGACCGACGAGAGAGCGCCGCCCGCGCACATGGCTTCGAGCAGGTCATCTAGCGGCCACCCGAGCCTCTTGGCGAGCTCCGCCGCGCCGGGCCGGCGCCCGAGCTGGGCGGTCATCTCGAGCTCCGCGTCCCTGACGGCCAGGTACGCCTCCTGCAACCGGCGCGGGACGTGCACCGCCCAGCGCGATGAGCGGAAGTAGCGACGAAGCTCACCGGCGATGGTGGGGACGGCAAAGGTCGAGAAGGCCGTTCCGCGCGTGGGGTCGAAGCGCTGGGCGGCTTGCACCAGTCCGAGCGCGGCGACCTGCTCCAGCTCCTCGAGCAGTTCCCGGTCGCCCCGCGCATAGCGCCGAGCCAGGTGCCTCGCGAGCGCGTGATGGGCGAGAACCAGGGTGTCGGTGTCGTTCTTTCCCTCGGGGGCCATAACAGGCAGCGTCGCGGACAGGGTGTCGAGAGGCCATGGGGTTCGTCCACCACGACGGAGGACGGAAGCCACCATCGGCGGCCCGCGGACTCCGCCAGACGTACGCCGGCGAACACCCCTTCGCGATCGGGGACTCGTGCGGCGCATACCTCCACCGACCCCATCCTCAGGAGGAAGTCATGAGAGTCCTGATTGCGTGCGCGGCGGTCGCCGCGCTCCTGTTCGCCGGTTGCGGCGATGACGAGGCGAGCACCGGCTCCGGAGGCGGTGACGGCTCGCAGACCAGCGAGGCGAAGGTGATCGACCCGGCGCTGGCGGACGACGCCAAGGGCGAGGTCCGCTACTGCACGGGCAAGGACACCTCGGGGGCGCAGAAGGCATCCGTGCGGGCGTTCAACGAAAACCACCAGGACGAGGGTCTGTCCGCGCGACTTGTCGAGTTCCCGGAGTCCGCCGACCAGCAGCGGACGCAGTTCATCCAGCGTCAGCAGGCAGGGTCCGGCGACTGCGATGTCTTCTACTCCGATGTCATCTGGACCGCCGAGTTCGCCTCGCAGAACTGGCTTTATGACATGACGCCCGTGGTCGAGGAGCGTCGCGACGAGTTCATCCCGTCGACGCTCGAGACCATCCGCTACGACGGCAGGTACTGGGGACTGCCCAAGCAGACCGACGCCGGCTTCCTCTACTACCGCACGGACCAGGTCGAGGATCTTCCGCAGACGTGGCAGGGCGTGTACGAGCTCGCCGAGCGCGAGGACCAGATCGTCTACCAGGGCGCTGGCTACGAGGGGCTCACCGTGAACTTCCTCGAGCTGGCCCTCGCCAACGGCGGCCGCGTCCTCTCCGAGGACGGCAAACAGAGCGAGTTCGACTCGCCCGAGAACCTCGAGGCGCTCGAGTTCATGGCCCAGGGCGTCCGCGACCGTGCGGCGCCACGCGCAGTGGTGACTTACATGGAGGAGCAGGCGCGGCGCGAGTTCCAGGCCGGCCGGGCGACCTTCATGCGCAACTGGCCCTACGCGTACGCGCTGGCCAAGCGCAAGGGGTCCGACATCCGCAACCGCTTCGCCGTCGCGCCCCTTCCCGCCTTCGAAGGGGCTGGAACCGCGGGCGTGCTGGGCGGCCACAACCTGGTGATCTCGGCCCACTCGAAGAACCCGGGCGGTGCGCTGCGGCTGGTCGACTACCTGACCTCGCCGGAAGCGATGGAGCGCGATGCT
>NZ_DASUNI010000179.1:0-4320 GCF_036277215.1 Microbacterium sp.
CGCGCCGACGGGTCCGAAAGGCGCGGTCTGGACGAGAACGTTCGATCCCAGCCACCGGCGCGCGGGCGCATCGAGCGATGCCGCGTCCATCGCGTTGTAGAGCACACCGGTGTAGCGATCGATCGCCGCCATCGTCGGCGCCGACCGCATCACCGCGTTGAGCGCGACCTCGGGATGCTGCGTGACGCCGAGTCCGAGCACGCGCGCCGCGGCCGCGGCATCCGTCGAAAGCTCTTCCAGAGCACCGAGCACCGCCTCGCGCTGAGGTCGCAGTCCCGGCAGTGCGAGCGCGCCGAGGTCGAGGCGCACCGATCCCCCGCCCGCGCGCTTGGTCTCGGACGGGGGCAGAAGGACGAGCAACCTACGAGATGATCGCTGCGTTGCCCGCGACGATCGTCACCACGTCGCTCTCGACCGACAGGAAGCCGTCCTGCGCGTTCGCGATGATCTTGCTGCCGTCGTCGAGGGTGATCCGGACCTCGCCGGCCGCGAGCACACCGAGGATGGGCTCGTGGCCGGTCATGATGCCGATCTCGCCGATCACGGTCTTCGCGACGACGAGACTCGCCTCGCCCGACCAGACTTCGTGGTCGGCCGCGACGAGATTCACCGTGAGCGCCATGGTCAGCCGTTCTCCTTCTGGATGCGCGCCCAGTTCTCCTCGACATCGGAGATGCCGCCGACGTTGAAGAACGCCTGCTCGGCGACGTGGTCGAAGTCGCCCTTGACGATCGCGTCGAAGGACTCGATGGTCTCGGCGATCGGGACCGTCGACCCCTCGACTCCGGTGAACTTCTTCGCCATGTAGGTGTTCTGAGAGAGGAACTGCTGGATGCGGCGCGCACGGGACACGACGACCTTGTCCTCTTCGGAGAGCTCGTCGACACCGAGGATGGCGATGATCTCCTGCAGTTCCTTGTTCTTCTGGAGGATCTGCTTGACGGCCGTCGCGACGCGGTAGTGGTCGGCGCCGATGTAACGCGGGTCGAGGATGCGACTCGTCGAGGTCAGCGGGTCGACGGCCGGGTAGAGGCCCTTGGACGCGATCTCACGGGAGAGCTCGGTCGTCGCGTCGAGGTGCGCGAACGTGGTCGCCGGGGCCGGGTCGGTGTAGTCGTCGGCGGGGACGTAGATCGCCTGCAGCGATGTGATCGAGTGACCGCGCGTGGAGGTGATGCGCTCCTGGAGCACACCCATCTCGTCGGCGAGGTTCGGCTGGTAGCCCACCGCGGAGGGCATGCGGCCGAGGAGGGTCGACACCTCGGAACCGGCCTGCGTGAAGCGGAAGATGTTGTCGATGAACAGCAGCACGTCCTGACCCTGCACGTCGCGGAAGTACTCCGCCATGGTGAGGGCCGACAGGGCCACCCGAAGGCGCGTCCCGGGCGGCTCGTCCATCTGGCCGAAGACCAGGGCGGTCTTGTCGAAGACGCCGGCCTCCTCCATCTCGTGAATGAGGTCGTTGCCCTCACGGGTGCGCTCGCCCACTCCTGCGAACACCGACACACCACCGTGGTCCTGCGCGACTCGCTGGATCATCTCCTGGATGAGGACGGTCTTGCCCACGCCGGCGCCGCCGAACAGGCCGATCTTGCCGCCGAGCACGTACGGCGTCAGCAGGTCGATGACCTTGATGCCGGTCTCGAACATCTGCGTCTTGGACTCGAGCAGGTCGAAGCTCGGCGCCTTGCGGTGGATGCCCCAGCGCTCGGTGATCTCGATCTTCTCGCCCGGCGCGGCGTTGAGGACCTCCCCGATGACGTTGAACACCTTGCCCTTGGTGACGTCGCCGACGGGCACCGTGATGGGGCCGCCGGTGTCGCGCACTTCCTGGCCGCGGACGACGCCGTCGGTGGGCTTCAGCGCGATCGCGCGAACGAGGTCGTCCCCCAGATGCTGGGCGACCTCGAGTGTGATCTCGTTCGACTCGTCGCCGATGGTGATGGTCGTCTTGAGCGCGTTGTAGATGTCGGGAAGCGAGTCGTGCGGGAACTCGATGTCGACGACCGGACCGGTGACGCGCGCGACGCGTCCGACGACCGTGGTCTGTTCGGCGGTAGCGGTGAGGGTCATTGTCTTCTTCTCTTTCGGAGGGGTATCTAGTTCGCCGACGACAGGGCGTCGGCTCCGCCGACGATCTCGGCGATCTGCTGGGTGATCTCGGCCTGGCGCGCGTTGTTGCGCAGCCGGGTGTAGTCGGTGATGAGCTTGTCGGCGTTGTCGCTGGCGGACTTCATCGCCTTCTGCGTCGCAGCGTGCTTCGCGGCGGAGGACTGCAGGAGGGCGTTGAAGATGCGGCTCTGGATGTACACCGGCAGGAGAGCATCGAGAACGGTCGCAGGGTCCGGCTCGAACTCGTAGAGCGGGAAGGCCTGGACGTCCGATGCGGACTCGCTGGCCTCGACGACCTCGAGGGGAAGCAGGCGCACCGTCTCGGGGGTTTGCGTCATCATGCTCACGAAGCGGTTGTAGACCAGGTGGATCTCGTCCACGCCGCCGCGCTCGGACCCGCGCTCGAAGGCCTCGAGCAGCGTGCCGGAGATCTGCTCCGCGAAACGGAACTCCGGCGTATCGGTGTCGCCCGTCCACTCCGCCGCACTCTGGATGCGCCGGAACTGGAAGAACGCGACCGCCTTGCGACCGACGAGATAGTAGGTGACTTCCTTGCCCTGCGACTGCAGGAGTGTCGCCAGCTCCAGCCCTTCGCGCATGATCTGCGAGTTGAATGCGCCCGCTAGGCCACGGTCCGAGGCGAAGATCACGACCGCCGACCTCTGAACCTCGCGGGCCGTGGTCAGCGGGTGGTCGATGTTCGAATGCGTGGCCACGGCCGACACGGCCCGCGTCACCGCGCGCGCGAACGGCGCCGAGGCGCGAACGCGCCCCATCGCCTTCTGAATGCGCGAGGCCGCGATGAGCTCCATCGCCTTCGTGATCTTCTTGGTCGTCTGAGCAGTGCTGATCTTCTGCTTGTAGACCCTCAGTTGTGCGCCCATGGTCCGTGTCCGCCGCCCGCTACTTGCGGCGGCCCTTGACGATCTGCTCCTGGTTCACGTCCTCGACCTCCGCGGCCTTGAACTCCTCGTGGCCCGGGTTGTCGATGTGCTGGCCGCTGCCGCCCTGGAATTCGAGCGTGAAGGCGTCCACCACGCGGCCCAGCTCGGCCACGGTGTCGTCGTCCAGCACATTCGTCTCACGGAGGCGATCGAGGATCGTCGTGTTGCGGCGGACGTGATCCAGCAGGTCCCGTTCGAAGCGCAGCACGTCCTCGACCTCGATGGTGTCCAGCTTGCCGTTCGTGCCGGCCCAGATCGAGACGACCTGCTCTTCGACCGGGTACGGGGAGTACTGCGGCTGTTTGAGCAGCTCCGTGAGGCGCGCACCACGGGCCAGCTGACGGCGGGACGCCGCATCCAGGTCGCTCGCGAACATCGCGAACGCCTCGAGCGAGCGGTACTGGGCGAGCTCGAGCTTGAGCGTGCCGGAGACCTTCTTGATCGACTTGACCTGCGCGTCGCCGCCGACTCGGGACACCGAGATGCCGACGTCGACCGCGGGACGCTGGTTGGCGTTGAACAGGTCGGACTGCAGGAAGATCTGTCCGTCGGTGATCGAGATCACGTTGGTGGGGATGTACGCCGAGACGTCGTTGGCCTTGGTCTCGATGATCGGCCGGCCGGTCATCGAGCCGGCGCCCAGCTCGTCGGAGAGCTTGGCGCAACGCTCGAGCAGACGGGAGTGCAGGTAGAAGACGTCGCCCGGGTAGGCCTCACGTCCCGGCGGGCGGCGCAGCAGCAGCGAAACGGCGCGGTAGGCCTCGGCCTGCTTGGTCAGGTCATCGAAGATGATCAGCACGTGCTTGCCGGCGTACATCCAGTGCTGGCCGATGGCCGAGCCGGTGTACGGGGCGAGGTACTTGAAGCCGGCCGGGTCGGATGCCGGAGCGGCGACGATCGTCGTGTACTCCATCGCACCGGCGTCTTCGAGAGCGCCCTTCACGGCCGCGATCGTCGAGCCCTTCTGGCCGATGGCGACGTAGATGCAGCGCACCTGTTTGGTGGTGTCGCCCGAGTCCCAGTTGGCCTTCTGGTTGATGATCGTGTCGATCGCGATCGCGGTCTTGCCCGTCTGGCGGTCGCCGATGATGAGCTGGCGCTGGCCGCGGCCGACCGGGATCATCGCGTCGATCGCCTTGATGCCGGTCTGCATCGGCTCGTGGACGCTCTTACGCGACATGACGCCCGGCGCCTGCAGTTCGAGGGCGCGGCGGGTCTCGCTCTTGATCTCGCCGAGACCGTCGATCGGGGTGCCGAGCGGGTC
>NZ_DASUNI010000180.1:0-3563 GCF_036277215.1 Microbacterium sp.
GTGCACGAGCGCTGCCGCGACGGCCGAGTCGACGCCGCCCGACAGCGCGCACAGCACGCGGCCCGTGCCGACCTGCGCGCGGATGCGGTCCACCTGCTCGGCGATGACGTTGCCGCTGTTCCAGTCGGCGGCGAGGCCTGCCGCCTTGTGGAGGAAGTTCTCGATGACCTGCTGACCGTGGTCGGTGTGCTTGACCTCGGGATGCCACTGCACGCCGTACATGCGACGCTCGTCGCTGCCGAACGCCGCGACCGGTGTGGCCGACGTCGACGCCAGCACATCGAAGCCGTCCGGAGCCTTCGAGACCTGGTCGCCGTGGCTCATCCACACGTTCTGCGCCGCCGGCTGACCGGCCAGGAGCACTCCGCCGTCGCCCGACAGCGCGGCATCCGTCGCCCCGTACTCACGCAGGCCGGTGTTCGCGACCTCGCCGCCCAGCGCCTGGGCCATCACCTGGAATCCGTAGCAGATCCCTAGCGTGGGGACGCCGAGGTCGAACACGCCGGAGTCGATCGACGGCGCGCCCGGCTCGTACACCGACGAGGGTCCTCCGGAGAGGATCAGCCCGACGGGGTTCTTGGCTGCGATCTCGGCGGCGGTGGCCGTGTGCGGCACGATCTCGCTGTAGACGCCGGCCTCGCGCACGCGGCGGGCGATCAGCTGCGCGTACTGCGCTCCGAAGTCGACGACCAGGACGGGTCGCTGGTCGGTCTCGGTCTGTTCGGTCACCGCTGATTCTCCGTCGGGATCGCCTCGGTCAAGGGCTGAGCGGCCGCCGCACGGTCGGTCTCTTCGCGGTTCTTCAGGTAGGAGCGCACGTCTCGCGCGACGCGCACCTCGAGGAAGAACGACAGGAGCGGGACGATGCCGCCGGAGGCCAGCAGCAGGAAGCGCCAGAACGGCCACCGCATGAGGCTCCATACGCGGAAGCAGGAGAAGAGGTACACGACGTAGAACCAGCCGTGCGCGACGAGGATGCCGAGCGAGAGGTTGAGGCCATCGCCGGTCGACTCGAGGCCTTCCGGGCCCTCCACGACCGGAGCGAACCAGAGGAATCCGCCTGATCCGCCGAGGAACAGCTCGTAGCCGAGCGCGTACTTCGCCAGCATCTCCGCGCACAGCAGCAGAAGCATGGTTCCGGTGATGACCGAGCAGATCTGGTAGAACTTCAGCGCCCCGCGGATGGCCGGGAAGGAGGCGAGTTTCGGGGCCACGGGCATGCATCCCAGTCTACCCGCGGGCGCAGCGGCGCTTCCGCGCCCCAGTCCGCGCCTCACCGGGTCCGCGCCGCCCGCCCGGTCCGTTGTCGCCGAGACTGCAACGGGACGGCCAGACTGCGGGTACAGCCCGCTGTCTCGACGTGCGGATGCAGTCTCGCGGACCCCGAGCCGGCTCAGGATGCCGCGGCCTCCCCATCCTCGAGCTCCTCGAGCTGGCGCTCCCACGCGTCGCGGGCGAGCCGGTACCAGAGGTAGAACGCGAAGCCGGCGAACACCGCCCACTCGATCGCGTAGAAGATGTTGAGCCAGTTGAGGTTCGACGACGTCGACGGCGCGGGTGAGGCGATGTCCACGAGCGGACCCTGAGCCACCTCCGCCGCCACGTACGGCCGGTACACGTCGAGCCCCTCCGTGTCGTGCCATCGCGAGAGCAGTGCGGCGGGAGACATGCGGGTCAGCGTCTGCGGGTCGGCGCCGCTCGGCGGCAGCACCGGGCCCTCGTCGGAGATGAGGCGGCCCGTGATGGCGAGCGGGGTTCCCGCGGCTTCCGGGGCCGATGCGTCCCGGTTCAGCTCATCCACGGCGGCCAGCGCATCGTCCTCGGTCGCTGCCCAGCCGAGGGCCACGGCGACCGAGACCGGCTGCGCGGTGTCGCCCGCGACGCGGAGCTGACCGGTCACCCAGTAGCCCTCGACGCCGTCGTTGAACCGCGACGACACGACGACGAAGTCATCGGGCACCCAGGTTCCGGTGACGGTGACGCGCTGTCCGACCAGCGGCTCGCTGAGGTATTCGCCGGGCGCCGCGACGTCGGCCAGCGGCAGGACCTCCTCGGTGGTTCCGGGCGGAGTCGCAGCGGTCGCGAGTGCGCGACCGAGCTGCCACTGCCCCAGCCACGCGAAGATGCCGGCCACGACGAGGCAGAGGGCCAGCAGCGCGATCCACCGGGGCCGGAGCATCACCTCGCGCAGCGTCGGCGGGAACACCTCGGGCAGAGCCGATTCTTCGGCTCCGGCGCCGGTCGCAGGATCCGGGGTCGTCATCCCGTGCTGTACGGAGCGACGACGACCTCGACCCGCTGGAACTCCTTGAGGTCGGAGTATCCGGTGGTGGCCATCGACTTGCGCAGCGCCCCGATCAGGTTGGCGGTGCCGTCGGCCACCGGCGCCGGGCCGTACAGCACCGACTCGAGGGTGGTCACCTGGTCGACGTTCACGCGCCGGCCACGCGGCAGTCGCGAGTGGTGCGACTCGGGTCCCCAGTGGTATCCGCGGCCCGGGGCATCCGTCGCGCGCGACAGTGCCACGCCGAGCATGACCGCGTCCGCGCCCATTGCGAGCGCCTTCACGATGTCACCCGAGGTGCCCACTCCCCCGTCCGCGATCACGTGGACGTAGCGGCCCCCGGACTCGTCGAGGTAGTCGCGGCGAGCGCCCGCGACATCCGATACGGCGGTGGCCATGGGTGCGTGGATGCCGAGCGTCGCGCGTGTGGTGGATGCCGCGCCTCCGCCGAATCCGACGAGGACGCCCGCCGCGCCAGTGCGCATCAGGTGCAGGGCCGCGGTGTACGTGGAGGCGCCGCCCACGATCACCGGCACGTCGAGGTCGTAGATGAACTTCTTGAGGTTGAGCGGGGTCTCCACGCTCGAGACGTGCTCGGCCGACACGGTGGTGCCGCGGATGACGAACAGGTCGACGCCGGCGGCCACGACCGTCTCGTACAGCTCCTGCGTGCGCTGCGGGGTGAGGGCGCCCGCCACCGTCACGCCGCCGGAGCGGATCTCGGCGAGCCGGTCGCGCACCAGCTCGGGCTTGATCGGCTCGGAGTACAGCTCCTGCATCCGGCTCGTGGCGTGCGCGTCGTCGAGCGAGGCGATCTCGACGAGGAGCGGCTCCGGGTCGTCGTAGCGCGTCCACAGACCCTCGAGGTCGAGGACGCCGAGCCCGCCGAGCTGGCCCAGCATGATCGCCGTGGTCGGGCTGACGACCGAGTCCATCGGAGCACCGAGGACCGGGATGGCGAACTGGTACGCGTCGATACTCCACGCGGTCGAGACATCCTCGGGGTTGCGGGTGCGCCGCGACGGGACGACGGCGATGTCGTCGAACGTGTAGGCGCGGCGCGCGCGCTTCGCGCGACCGATCTCGATCTCCATGCTCACGGCCTCAGCCTACCGGGGCGTGTCCGAGCGGCGGTTCGACGGGGTTCGGTCGTCGATGCTCACGCGCGTCGGAGAACCGCCGCTCCGTCGGAGGATTGCGCGCGCATCCTCCGACATTCGGGCGAGACTCCGACGACGTCCGAACACCAGACCCTCTGCTACCAGGGCTCGTCGACGCG
>NZ_DASUNI010000181.1:0-11955 GCF_036277215.1 Microbacterium sp.
CAAGGGGTCGCAGGTTCAAATCCTGTCATCCCGACCACATGCAGAAACGGGTCGGCCGATTGGCCGGCCCTTTTCTGCATCCGGACGTGCTGACCGGCGCACTGCGACCGTTGTAATGTTTGCGCTGGAAGCCCACCTCGCTGCAACGCCTCCGCATCCCACGCTTTCGCAGGCCCGAGGAGTGATCGCACGTTGACTCCTGCAGTTGACCCGACGGTCCGGCTGGCGCTCGCACTCAGCTCCAGCCCCGGTGCATACGCCGCCCTCCTGGGTTCAGGATTATCGGCTGCGGCAGGCATCCCGACCGGGCGGCAGATCGTCGCCGATCTCATCGCCAAGGTCGCAGCCCTGGAAGCGGCCGACCTCGGCGACGATCCTTCCGCCTGGTACCGCGGCAGGTTCGGTGAGGAACCCGATTACAGTACGCTCCTCGATGAGCTGGCGACGTCCCCGACGCAGCGCAGCGAGCTCTTGCGGAATTATTTCGAACCGTCCGACGAGCAGCGCCGACAGGGTCTGCGCGTCCCGGGCGCGAGCCATCGCGCCCTCGCCCAGCTGGCGGCTCGCGGCTACATCACGGTGTTCGTGACGACCAACTTCGACCGCCTCCTGGAGCACGCGCTCGAACGCGCAGGCGTCGAGCCGACGATCCTCAGCACGCCGGATTCACTCGAGGGGACAGGTGCGCTCGCCCGCAACCGCTGCACCGTCATCAAGGTCAATGGCGACTACCTCGACACACGCATCAAGAACACGCCGGCGGAGCTGGATTACTATCACCCCGCGGTCGAGAGGCTGCTCGATCGCGTGCTCGACGAGTATGGACTCATCGTGTGCGGGTGGTCGGCGGACTGGGACACCGCCCTACGACGCGCCTTCGAGCGGGTGACGACCCACCGCTACGCCACCTACTGGGCTGCCCGCAGGCCGCCCACCGGCGAGGCGGCCCGGCTGTTCACGCTGCGCCGCGCCGAGCTCGTCACAATCAAGGATGCCGACACGCTGTTCACCGACCTCGTCGCGAAACTTGCCGCACTCGACAAAGCGCCTCCGGAAACCGCGCGGCGGACGTCGACTTCGGTGGCAGCGCATCTGCCCGCGCAGACCGCGGCGTTCATCGGGCGCCAGTCCCAGCTCACCGAGATCGGGGACCGTCTCAATGACCCAGCCGCGCGCCTGCTGACCCTGCTCGGCACGGGCGGCACCGGCAAGACGACCCTGGCGATCGAAGCAGCAAAGGCCGCCCTGCAGGATTTCCCGGATGGCGTGATCTTCGTCGACCTTTCGCAGGCCCGAGACACCGATGCCGTCCTCACCGCCATCACGAGGGCCGTCGGGCTGGGCGAAGAGATAGACAGGCCGCCGAAGGAAGTGCTTGCCGACCACCTGCGCGAGCAGCGATCGCTACTCGTCCTCGACAACTTCGAGCAGGTGACGGCGGCGGCCACGCTCGTCGCAGAGCTGCTTGCCGAATGTCCTTCGATTCACATCCTGGTGACCAGTCGCGAGATCCTGCACCTGCGGGGGGAGCACACCTACCCGATTCCGCCGTTGACGCTTCCCCGGGAGGCCGCACGGGCGCTTTCCGCGGAGGAGGCACAGACCTGCGAAGCCGTCCAGTTCTTCCTCGATCGCGCGAAGGCGGTCCGGCCCGATTTCGAGCTGACCGACCAGAATGCGCCGGCCATCGCGGAGATCTGCCGTCGGCTCGACGGCCTGCCTCTGGCGATCGAGCTCGCAGCGGCGCGCTTGCGCCTGCTCTCACCGGAAATGCTGCTGCACCAACTGGGGGACAGGCTGAAACTCCTCCGCTCCGGACCGCGCGACCTGCCCGAGCGCCAGCAGGCGCTGCGTGCCACCATGGACTGGAGCCATGACCTCCTGGACTCCGACGAGCGTCGCCTGTTCCAGATGCTCGCGGTCTTCGCCGACGCGGATCTCGGGGCCGTCGAAGCCGTGGTGGCCATGGCCGATCCGGGCGACGGCGGAAGGCCGGATGTCCTGGACGGGCTCACCAGCCTCATCGAGAAGAGCCTGATCCGCCAGGTCGAGTTGCCGAGCGGCGAAACCCGGTTCGCCATGCTTGAGACGATACGGGAGTTCGCGCGGGATCGGCTCGAGCAGAATCCCGAGTTGGCAGCGCGCGTCACGCGCGCGCACGCCGGCTACTACGCCGACGTGGTGCAGCGCGCCCGCCCGGACCTCACCGGTGCAGAGCGCCTTCTCGCTCTTTCGGCTCTGGCCGCCGAAGTGGGAAACCTTCGCCTGGCGTGGACTTACTGGGTCGCGAAGGAGGAATTCGCGCAGCTGGAGAAGCTCGCGGGCGGCCTCCTCATCCTCAATGAGGCGCGCGGCTGGTATCTCGACACAGTGGGGCTCGCCGCGGACATGCTCGCCGTCCTCGCCAAGAGCGCATCCTCGCCCGACCGGATCAATCAGGAGATCGCGCTGAGAACCACCCTCGCGCGCGCACTCATGTCGACCAAGGGATACACCCCGGAGGTCGAAGACGCATTCGGCGAGAGTCTTGAACTCTTCGAGCGCGGTGGCGCTGAAAGCCGTCAGCAGTTCTCGGCGCTGCGCGCGCTGGCCAACCTCTACAACCTGCGTGGAGACCCTCAGCGGGGCACGCAGCTCGGACGCGAGCTCCTCGCGTTCGCCGAACGGGCCGACAGCCCGGAGATGCTCGTGGAAGGGTATCTGCTGGTGGGCGCGAACAAGATGTTCGTCGACGACCTCGAGGGCGGCCTCGACGACCTCGATCGCGCGATCGCGATCGGGGCGACCCTCCCGCTGCACGCATTCAGCTCGCGCGCCGGGGGCAACGATCCGAGGGTCGCGAGTCATACGACCTCCGCGATCACCCTGTGGCTGCTGGGTCATCCGGAGCGGGCCGCCGAACGCATGAGTGCGGCGCTGACCCTCGCCCGCGAGCTGGGCCACCCATTCACCGACGCATTCGCCCGCTTCCACTCCTGCGTTCTCCACGTCTGGATGCGGGACTTCGACACCGTGTTGGAGCGCGCCGAGGGCCTGCTCGACATCGCCGAGGACCACGGGTTCCAGATCTGGAAGGCGGCCGGAACCGTCGTCCTCGGCGCTGCTCAGGTCGGGGTCGGTCACGCCGAGGCGGGCCTCGCCAACGTCTCCGCCGGGATGAACCTCTATCAGGGGCTCAGGTCACCACCTGTCTTCTGGCCCATGCTGCTCTCGATTCAGGCCGCCGCCCTGCTCCGCGCGGGACGGCCGGCCGAAGGACTTCCCAGCATCGACCCGGCGATAGAGATGATGAGTCCCGGCGCTGGCACGTCCCTGCTCAGCGAGTTCTACATCCTGAAGGGCGATCTGCTGCTCGCCATTGCCACCCAGCGGGGCGACGACGTCGGGGAAGCCGAGCACTGGTATCGCCTGGCGCTCGACCGCGCGCGCACCCTCCACGTCGGGATTTCGCAGCTGGGGGCAGCGACGAGGCTCGGTCGGGTCGGCAGGACCCGCGGCGCGCGCGATTCCGCCCTGCACATGCTGGCCCGCATCGCCGGCCGCTTCGACGACGGCCCGCTGAGCCATGACCTGCGTGAGGCCAAGGAGCTGTTGAACAGTCCGCCGCGCGTCGCAGAGTAGCGCGCGCTGGCCCGGCCCGTCCTCGTTCCGCGGCAGACTGCCTCCATGGGATTCACCCGCGCCGAGCTGGAGGCTTCGAGAGATCGCACGGTCAGCGACCTCATGCCCCGGCATCCGCGTCTGGTGTTCATCGGGATCAACCCGGGCTTGTGGACCGCGGCGACGGGTGTGCACTTCGCCCGCCCCGGCAACCGCTTCTATCCGGCTCTCGTGATCGCCGGGATCATTCCACGGCTGCCGATCATCACTGACGACGGGATGCCGCTCGCGGATCAGCGGATGTTCCTCGACGCCGGCATCGGGATCACCAATCTCGTCTCACGTGCGACGGCGAGGGCTGACGAGCTGAGCCGTACCGAGCTGAGAGACGGTGCTCGCAGCCTCGGCGACCGGATGGAACGCCTGCAGCCGCGCGTGGTGGCGATCGTCGGCACGACGGCGTACCGTCAGGGTTTCGATCGGCCGCGCGCCGGTGGCGGTCGGCAACCCGAATCGCTCGGCGGGGCGCAGTTATGGGTGGTTCCCAACCCCAGTGGGCTGAACGCGCACGATACGCCGGCAACACTAGCGGCCGCGTATGCGGCTCCCGCCCGGGCGGCCGGAGTGATCGCAGCAGCGGGCCGATCGGAGGGCGGCGGTTCGCTCGAGCGTCCCTAGCCGGCGCCCTCAGAACGCCTGCTCGATCCAGGCATCGCCGGTGATCGGCTCACCGAGGAAGGTGCCTTCAGGCTCGGCGGTGCCTTCGTAGACGGGCGAGCCGCTGATCGCGAATTCCTGGTCCTGCAGCCGCACGGACACGGTGATGTCCGACTGGAAGGACGGGATCTCCACGCGGAACTGCTCGGCGTAGCTGTTGCCTGTCGCCGGACTCGTCCACAGTTCTCCGACCGGAGTGATCTTGCTTGCGACGTAATAAAGATTCCCTTCCGCGTCCTGCACGGTGGCGTAGGCGTCGACCGCCACGCCGATCTCCGGCTTGAATCCCTCCCCGATGATTCCTGCGTTGGAGATCGTGTAGCCGTTGTCCAGTTGCATGTCCTGCAGCAGCCAGCGGACGCGGGCGTCGGACGAACTGCCGCCGAAGTAGCCGTACTCGTGGTCCATCCAGGTCGTGCCCTCCACCTCGTACTCCTGTCCGGCGACCGTGATGGTGCCGGATGCCGCGAGACGGGTGAACGAGAAGTAGTAGTTGTCCTTCGCGAACGTCTCCTCGGTCGAGTTCGGATCGATTCCGGTGCCCCAGACGTAGAACGGGCGCCCCTGCTGCGAGAACGTGAGGTCGAAATCCACCTGTTCGAGCGTCTCATCATCGACAAGCAGAGCCGTCACCTCTATGTCCTTCGTCGGGTCGGCCTGGGGAGCCGTCATCGAGACCGCATTTCGGACCGCCACCGCGGTGGCTCCGCTCCCACCGCCGCCGGTCAGCGTCACGGTGGGCGTCGTCGTGTAGTCCGAGCCGGGCTTCAACAGCACGATCTCCGCAACCGCGCCGTCGGCGTCCAGGACCGCGATGCCGGACGCGTCGGAGCCGTCGCCTTCGATCGTCACGTCAGGCGCCTTGGTGTAGCCGGATCCCCCGTTAGTGACGCTGAAACCGCCGACCTGCCAGTCGGGATCGCCGAGGCGTGCGTACCAGTCCTTGGACGGGTCGCCTTCGGCCCATGTGGCGATGTCGAACACACCGACCGGCGCCGGCCCGTAGACCTGCGTCCGCTCGTAATGACGGCCCGCCTCGACGTCGCTCAACGAGACCTGCGTCATCGCGAAGTCCTGCCCTGTGAAGGATGCGGCGTTGACCTCGAAGCCGAACACTCGGTCGCCGGCGCGGAGCGTGCCGATGTGCCACCACCATTCGGTGGGAGCCCCATCGTGGCGGTACATGTCCTCGGGCATGCTCAAGACGACGTTCTCCTCAGGCACGGGATCCGGCTGCGTCGTTCCCGTCCAGATGGGGTTGTCGGGAACCGGCACCTCGGGAGCCGCCACTCCACCTGGTCCGCACGCGGTCAACGCCGCCGTGAGGGCAACTGCGACGCCGACCCCGACTGTGCGGGCTTTCCAGGAGAAATGTGTCATGTTGCGGAGCCTAACGATGCCGCGCACGCAACCTGCTCAACGCCGGATCAGGTTCGCCTGTGTTCGAGGTCGAACTGCTCGGGCTCCCGATTTGGCAGAAGAGCGAGTGGCGCGGAGCATGAACACATGGGGGATACCGCGCAGTCGACCATTCGGGACGGTCGTCGCCGCGCGGCGTGGATCGTCGGCGTGGTCGCCGTGGTGGTGATCGTCCTGCTCGTGACGTGGATGCTGCGACCGACTGGGCCTTCGGCATCGGCACCCAGTCCCACCTCCACCGTGACGCACACCCCGACCCCGACGGCCACCGCGACCCCGATCCCCACACCCACGCCGATTCCGGCGAACACGACCTCCTACGATCCGTCGACGCTTCCGCAGGTGGATGTGTTCGCGGTGATCCCGGGTCTACCGGTGGACGACGATCCATACGGCGCCTTCACGGGAGAAGACGCTCGGCCGCTCGACGCGGGAGCGCCGGTGTTCGCCGATCCGACCGGTGAGCCGGTGGCCGTCCTGCCACGCGACCTGCAGTTCGATGGAACCACGGCGCCGATCATCCGCCGGGAGCAGAACTGGGTGCGGGTGCTGCTGACCGGCCGCCAGGCGGTGCCCTCGCAGGGCAATCCGGCCCAGGTCACCGGGTGGTTGCGCGCGCAGGACGTCGAGATCACACCGTTGGATGCCGTGGTGGAGGTCAGCATCTCGGCGCGCACGATCGACATCGTCCGGGCCGGCGCTGCCGAGCGCATCGCGACGGACTTCGGGTGGGGCGTCGCCGACACGCCCACTCCGACCGGTCGCACGTACATCATGACCACCCGCGTCGAGGAGTCGTTCGCCTACACGCGCGGCCACCCCCTCGTGTATCTCGCTGTGCAGTCGCCGACCCTCGACGGGTTCGGCGGTGCGAACGTCGCGGTCACGGCCTTCCACTATCACGACGAGCGCTCGGGATCGATCTCCAATGGATGCCTGCGCGTCGACCCGTCGGCGATCGAACGGCTCGCGCAGCTTCCGCTCGGCACACCGGTGGTCATCCGCGCCTGACGCGCCGTGGATCACCGCTATGGTCCAAGAGAGCACACGTGGGGTCGTGCGTCGGATGAGGTACGGCTGGGGGTAGCTGTGGAGCGGGTTCCGAAACATCCGAGACGAGCGACGGCGGCAGTGCTGGCCGTCCTCGGAGCGGCCACGCTGACGGCGTGCAGCGGCATCTTGCCCGGCGCGCCGCCCGAGCCTGACGAGCCGAAGATCAGCGCGATCGATCTGGCGAGCGGCGACCAGGTCGAACCCGTCGAGCTCGCCGTGGACGGCGGTGCGGCCGGCGTGGGGGTGACGTTCCGCGAGATAACGATCCAGCCGGGAGCGGGTACAGGTGAGCACTGCCACTACGGCCAGCTGATCGCCGTGGTGCAGGAGGGCGAGCTCACTCACTACTCCGAGACGCATCCCGGCGGGGTGCGGGTGTATCGCGCCGGCGAGTCGATCATCGAAGGCGCCGGCTATCCGCACGAGGGGCGCAACGAGGGAGCCTCCGACGTCGTCCTCTGGGTCACCTACGTGGTCCCCGACGGCAAGCCGCTCGCCGAAACCGATCTCGCCGACTGCGAAGGATGACTGCTCTCGGCCGACCGCCTGAAGATCCCGGATGTCGCGCGCGTGACATGCTGGGTGGGCACCGCGTCGTCGCGGGTCGAAGGAGGAGTCATGCAACCACGACCGCTGGGTCGGACGGGCCGGGACGTTTCGCCGATCGGCCTCGGAACGTGGCAGCTCGGCGCCGACTGGGGTGCGGTCAGCGAGGACGACGCGTTCGCGGTTCTCGCGGCATCCGTGGATGACGGAGTGACCCTCTTCGACACCGCCGACGTCTACGGCGATGGTCGCAGCGAGTCGCTGATCGGTCGTTTCCTGGCCGGCCGCCCGGGTCACGGCATCACTGTCGCAACGAAGATGGGCCGCCGGATGGCGCAGGAGCCCGAGAACTACACGCCTGAGAACTTCCGCGCGTGGAGCGACCGCTCCCGCGCCAATCTCCAGGTCGACACACTCGATCTCGTCCAGCTGCACTGCCCGCCCACGGCGGTCATCGAGGATCCGACCACATACGATGCCCTCGACGAGCTGGTCGCAGCCGGCGCGATCGCCGCCTACGGGGTCTCGGTCGAGACGTGCGCGCAAGCACTCGCGGCAATCGCACACCCGAATGTGACCAACGTGCAGATCATCTTCAATCCGTTCCGGCTCAAGCCGCTCGATCAGGTGCTGCCGGCAGCCGAAGCGGCGGGGGTTGCGATCTTCGCCCGCGTGCCCCTGGCCTCGGGTCTGCTTTCCGGCAGGTACACGGCCGCGACCACCTTCGCCGAGAACGACCACCGCTCGTACAACCGCCACGGTGAGTCGTTCGACCGCGGCGAGACCTTCTCAGGCGTCGACTTCGGCGTGGGGCTGGCCGCCGCGTCCGAGCTGGCCGGTGTTCTGCCCGAAGGCACCTCGCTGCCGGCTGCGACCCTGGCCTGGATCGCATCGCGCCCGGGAGTGACGAGCGTGATCCCTGGAGCGCGGAATGTCCGGCAGGCGCGGTCCAACGCGGAAGCTGCGCAGCTGCTGGGCGGTGGAACGGCCGGAGCGGCGTCAGATGCAGCGGCGTTCGACCTCGCCGCCTTCGATGCTGCGGTCCACGAGGTCTACGACCGGCATCTTCGCGAGGCGATCCACCCTCTTTGGTGAGGGCGCCGGCGCGTCCACCGCCGGGAGTATGGTGAGCCTCGTGTCGCTCCCGCCCCGTGTCACCGTGGTCATCCCGTGCCGCAACGATGCGCAGTTCCTCCAGCCATGCCTCGAGGCGTTGGCCGCGCAGACGCACCCCGCCGATCGCGTCATCGTCGTCGACAACGCAAGTGTGGATGCCTCCGCGGACGTGGCCCGCGCGCTCGGCGCCGAGGTGGTCGACGAGGCTGTCATCGGCGTCTGGCCCGCCGCCGCCCGCGGCTACGACGAGGCGGTCTCAGGCACCGACATCATCGCCCGGCTCGATGCAGACTCTCGCCCGCACCCCGACTGGATCGCGCGACTCGTGCGCGCCTTCGTCGCGGATCCGCACTTGGGAGTGCTCACCGGCGGCGCCGAGTTCTACGGCGCCGGACCTGTCGTCAGCTACCTCGGCGAGCACTGGTACATCGGTGGCGGGCACTTCTGGATCAAGAAGTGGCTCGGCATCCCGCTCGTATTCGGGTCGAACTTCGCGATGCGCGTCCGCGTGTGGGAACGCGTGCGCGACCAGGTCGATCGGACCAACGGGAAAATCCACGATGACCTGGACCTCACCATTCGCCTCCGCTTCGCCGACGGGGTCCGCTTCGATCCCGAGCTGCGCATGCCGGTCTCCGCTCGTCCACTCGTCACGCAGCGCGGTCTATGGCGCCGGGTCTGGCGGGTCGTGCCGACCTTCGCGGCGAGCTGGCCCGAAGGCGCAGCCTGGAGGCGGCGCGAGCTCGACGGCCGACACATTCCGGATGCCGCCCCGGGAGTGGAGGAGAGCTGGACAGCGATCGACGAGGGGTGGGCGCCTGGCTTCGGTCGGTGACCCCGGCTGGCGTGGCACGCATGCATGAGCTCACGGAAGAGGCACCGGAGTCGCCGAGCCGCATCTTTGGCAGAGCCTGAGCGAATTCGCGTTGACACGGAGTGGGAGCGATCCGAGGATCGAGAGCGGGAGCCTGTTCGGCGTGCGTGCCGCGCCACGACTCCCGTAGAGCTCGCTCGGATCGGTCACCCGAAGACCCGGTTCGCATCCGGGGAAGTCGACCGGACGTCGCGGCGTGCCTCTGCTCGGCAACGAACGCGTACGGGGGCATCACCGTGTCTGGCAAGGTCGACTCGAACTCCACCGTGCGAGATGCGTGGAGCCGGAACGAGGAGGCCGGCCTTTCGCTGATCGAGCTCATCATCGTTCTCGTGATCTTCGGGGCGCTGGTGGCGATCGCCATTCCGCTCTTTCTGAGCGTCCAGGGCGAAGCGAACACCAACGCGGTGAAGGCTGCGGCGGCAACCGGTGCGCTGCAGGTCGTCGGCGATATCGCGGCCGGCAAGATCCCTGTCGCCGGGAGCACCATCGCGGACCTGACGACAGGCACCATGATCGTCACGATCGACGGCGCCGGGGCGCCGACCATCGACACGCTCTGCGTGAAGGCGACCAACGGAGCCGCGACGTGGTTCGCGGGTGCGGGTGCGCTCCCCGACGGATCCGGGTGCAGCTGAGCATCATCGGGAGCACTCGGCTTCACGATCGGAATGATATTTTCGACGGATGCCGGGACTGACGGTGGTCCTCGTCGCCACGGCGGGAGTGGCCGGGCTCCTAGTCGGGTCGTTTCTGAACGTCCTCGCGTACCGGGTGGCCGCCGGGATCCCTCTCTCCCGCGAGAGCCGCTGCCCTGTGTGCGACGCGCCGATCAAGGGGCGTTCCCAGCTGCCGTTGGTCGGGTGGCTGCTGTCGCGCGGGAAGTGCCCCGAGTGCGCAGCACCCCTCTTCGCGCGATTCCCGATGGTCGAAGTGGTGACCGCGCTCGCGTTCGCCGGGATCGCATGGCACCTCCTCGCCGCCGGTGACCCATCGCGGACGTTCCTCGATTGGACCGTCCTCGGGATCCTGCTCGTCGCCTACTGGTATTTCGCGGCCATCAGCATCGTGCTCGCACTGATCGACCTCGACACGCGGCGTCTTCCGAACGTGATCGTGCTGCCCAGTTATGTGGTGGCGGGGGTGCTGCTCACCGTCGCCGCCCTGGTGAGCTCAGATTGGCCATCCCTGCTGCGCGCGGCGGTCAGCATGGCGGTGCTGTTCGGCTTCTACTCGATTCTGAGCCTCGTCCGCCCTTCCGGTATGGGCGGGGGAGACGTCAAGCTCGCGGGCGTGATCGGGCTCTACCTCGGCTGGATCGGGTGGGGCGCGGTGGTGGTCGGCGCATTCGCCGCGTTCCTGTTCGGCGGGATCTTCGGGATCGCGCTCATCCTCACGCGGCGTGCCGGCCGGAGAACGGCAATCCCCTTCGGGCCGTGGATGATCCTCGGCGCGTGGACCGGCATCATCGTCGGCGAAGCGGTGGGTCAGGCCTATCTCTCCCTCTATGCGGCTGTTTAGGCCGACGTCGCCGAGCGGGCGGATAGCCTGGGCGCCATGGCCAACCTCATCGCGCGCATCATCGCGTGGGCGCTGAAACGCAAGCCCGTGCGCGCGCTCCTGCTCTACCTCGAGCACCGCGGGCCCATCCTGGCCGACAGCGTCACGTACCGCACCTTGTTCAGCGTGTTCGCGGGAGTTCTGCTGGGCTTCTCGGTCGCGGGCCTCTTCCTCGCAGGCAATCCCGAGGCGCTGCAGGCGCTGACCAACGCCGTGGATGCAGCCATCCCGGGGCTCGTAGGCGAAGACGGCATCATCGACCCCACCTCGATCCAGATCGCGACCGGGCTCACCGTCACGACCGTGCTGTCGATCATCGGCCTCGTCGGCGCTGCCATCGGCGCGATCGGCTCGCTGCGCGCCGCGTTTCGGGCGCTCGCCGACAAGCTCACCGATGATGTGCTCTGGATCTGGGTCATCGTTCGCAACCTCGTGATCGCGATCGGCATCGGCGCGGCATTCGCGGCATCCGCGGTGATCACCTTCTACGCGAACGCGGGCATCGGCGCGCTCACCGACGTCCTCGGGCTGTCGGAGGGCAACCCGTTGTCGGTGATCGGCACCCGCGCGGTGTCGGTCATCCTGGTCTTCGTGCTGGATGCCGCGGCCATCGCGGTCCTGTTCCGAACGCTCTCGGGGGTGAAGCCGTCCTGGCGCGCGCTCCTGCCCGGGACGTTCTACGGCGCCGTCGGGCTCTCCGTGCTGCAGCAGCTGTCGAGCCTGTTCGTCGGGGGAGCCGCAGCCAATCCCCTCCTGGCGTCGTTCGCGTCCTTGATCGCGCTGCTGCTGTGGTTCAACCTGTCCGCGCAGGTCATCCTGCTCGCCGGTGCATACATCATCACCAGCGTCGACGAGGAGGCCGATCGGGTGAGCGCGCGATTCGGTGCATCCACGTTCGCGCAGCGCCGGGTGAAGCGTGCGGAACTGGCCGTGCGATTGAGCACCGACGAACTGACCCTCGCCCGCGCCGAGGAGGGGAAGGAGCGGGTGGGCGCACATGGCTGAGCGCGTGCCGACCTACAGCGCGTCGCAGGTGCGGGCGGCGGAGAAGCCCCTGCTCGACGCCGGTG
>NZ_DASUNI010000182.1:0-7285 GCF_036277215.1 Microbacterium sp.
CAGGACGGCTGGTTCCATACCGGCGATCTGGGATCGATCGACGACGACGGCTTCCTCACCATCGTCGGCCGCAAGAAGGAGATCATCGTCACCGCGGGCGGCAAGAACGTCGCCCCGGCAGCCCTCGAGGATCCGATCCGATCGAACCCGATCGTCGGCCAGGTCGTCGTGGTCGGCGATCAGAAGCCGTTCATCTCGGCTCTCGTGACGCTGGACAGCGAGATGCTTCCGACATGGCTGGGCAACAACAACCTGCCCAAGGACATGTCGCTGACGGATGCCGCGGACAACCCTGCTGTCCGCGCCGAGGTGCAGCGCGCGATCGACGCCGCCAACGCGAACGTGTCGCGAGCGGAGTCCATCCGCAAGTTCACGATCCTCTCGACCGAGTGGACGGAGGCGAGCGGTCACCTGACGCCGAAGATGAGCATCAAGCGCAGCGTCATCATGGAGGACTTCGGAGACGAGATCACCGCGCTCTACAGCGTTCCGGTGAACACCTCGAACGTGGCGCTCAGCTGAGGCGACCTCAGAACCATTCGCTCTCGCGGATCTCGCGCATCGCGATCCGCCGGGTTTCGCTCGGCAGCCGGTCCAGGTACAGCTTGCCGTCCAAGTGGTCCGTTTCGTGCTGCAACGCCTGCGCCAGAAGTCCGTCGCCCTCGAGAACGACCTCGTTGCCGTCCAGGTCGATCCCCGTGACGGTCGCGTGCGGGTGGCGCAGCGCTTCGTGCCAGAGGCCGGGAACGGACAGGCATCCCTCACCGACCAGTTCCGGCTCACCCGAGACCTCGACCAGGACGGGGTTGATCACGTACCCGATGTCGCCGTCGATGTTGTAGCTGAACGCCCGCAGACCGACGCCGATCTGCGGCGCCGCCACGCCGGCCCGACCCGGCAGTTCGACGGTGTCGACGAGGTCGCGCACCAGGGCCCGCACGCCGTCATCGATCTCGTCGATCGGTGAACTTGCGGCCCGGAGCACCGGGTCGCCGAAGACGCGAATGGGTCGAACGGCCACGGGTGCCTACGCCGCGGGCGAGACGGCACGCAGTCCCTCGACGAGGGTGGCGGCCAGCTCGCGGGCGGCGAGCCGGGTGGCGGGCTGCAGGTCGCGGAACGCGATCGCACTGCCTGCCGCGACGTGCGGGTCGTACGGGATGCGCACCACCGCGCGCACGCGAGTGCGGAAATGCCCCTCGAGCTCGCCCAGCTGCACGAGCGGCGTGCCGGGCCGAGCGGTGTTGAGCACGACGATGGCGTTGCGCACATGCTCGCCGTAGCCGTTGGTCTCAAGCCAGGTGAGGGTCTCGGATGCGAGGCGTGCTTCGTCGACGCTGAGTCCTGCGACGACGATGATCTGGTCGGCGAGATCCAGCGTCGCGCCCATGACCGAATGGACGATGCCGGTGCCGGTATCGGTGAGCACGATCGAGTAGTAGTGCGCAGCCAGGCTCGCGACGTCGTGGTAGTCGCGGTCGTTCAGCGCCTCGGACACGTGGGGATCGGCGTCCGATGCCAGGACATCGAGGCGCGTTCCGTCGCGAGCGACGATGTTGGAGATGTCGTTGTAGCCGGACACCTCGGAGCGCACCTTCACCAGGTCGCGCACCGTCTTGCCGCTCGAATGCGAGATGCGCTCGGCGAGCGTCCCGCGATCCGGATTGGCGTCGACGGCGATGATGCGGTCGTCGCGGGCATCGGCCAGCGCCATTCCGAGGAGGGTGGTGACGGTCGTCTTGCCGACACCGCCCTTGCGCGAGAGGACCGGGACGAATCGGGCGCCCCCGTTCAGCGGCGCGGCGATCCGGCGGTCGAGCTCCTTTCGCGCGCGAGCGCGCTTGCCGTCGCCGAGATTGATCCGGTGTCCTGAGATCGAATACAGGAGGTGCTGCCAGACCCCCTCGGGCTCGGGACGCACGACCTGGTGCGGATCGAGGAGGCGGTCTGCAGTCAGCAGGTCGGCTGTCTCGCGACCGGCCTCGAACTCGCCGAGTCGCTTCGAGGTCATCGCGACGTCCGTACGCGGGATGACCCGTTCGACGGCGTGCGCTTGGCCGGGCCGCTCTTGCACTTGGGGATGCTGCGCGGCCCGACGCGTGGCCGGCACTGAGCCGGTCGTCGGCGTGGAGTTCGCGACCGAGAGCGAGCCGGTGGCTGTCGCGGCGACGGGGATCGTCGGCGCGACAGGGGCTTCCTTCGCGACCGGCGCGACCTGTGCGAGGGGCGGCTCGTCGACGACGCCGACGTCCTCGGCATCCGGGGTGTCGCTGTGGGCGATGGGGCCCGCGCCGAGTGAGGCGTCCTCGACGGCGACGTCTTCGACGCGCGAACGCTCCTCTCCCGGAGCGTCGTGCTCGAGAGCGGCGTCCTCGAATGCGGCGTCCTCGAGTGCGGCATCTTCGGGCGCGGCGTCGCCGATCGCCGAGTCCTCCACCACGGCATCCTCGATGACCGCGCCGTCTTCGATGCTGCGGGAGGCATAGATGCTCGCGTCGGCCGGCATCTCCTCCAGCTCGCCGGTCAGAGCGACGTCTTCGGCGAAATCCGGGGTGTGCTCGGAGGTGTTCCGATCGCCGGTCTCGGTGAGCTCCGCGGTCGGGTACGGCACTTCGTCGTCGACCACGTCGTCGTCGATGTCATCTTCACCCGAGTCCGACGGCAGCTGCACGCTGACCTGTTCGGTGTGACCACCGAGAAATCCGAAGCCCGACGTGTCGATGCTCCCGCTCTCGGAGAGCACGCCATTCTGCTCGTGCTCGGCGTCATCGGAGTGCATCGGGTCGGTACGATCGGGCGTCACTGCGATACTCCAAAGGCGAATGCGTTGCGCGGGGGGATTGCCGCACCCTCCAGGCTACTGCGCGGGGCGGATGACGACCAAAAGGTCGCCCGCCTCCACCTGCTGGGTATCAGCGATGGCGAGCCGCTCGACGACCCCGCCGACAGGCGCCGTGATCGCTGCCTCCATCTTCATCGCCTCGATGGAGGCGACCGGCTGACCGGCGGTGACGGTGTCGCCGACGGCCGCCTTGAGGGTAACGACGCCTGAGAACGGAGCCGCGACCTGACCCGGCTTGGATGTGTCCGCCCGTTCCGCCTGACGCGTCTCGACGGTGATGCTGCGATCGCGGACGTACACCGGCCGCAGCTGGCCGTTGAGCGTGGTCATGACCGTGCGCATGCCCTTCGCATCCGCTTCGCCGATCGCTTCGAGCCCGACGTAGAGCTGCACGCCCGGGTCGATCTCGGCCACGTGCTCTTCGCCCGGCTTCAGCCCGTAGAGGTAGTCGGGTGTTCCGAGGGATGACAGGTCACCGTACGCCTCGCGGTTCGCCTCGAACTCCTTTGCCGGGCCGGGGAACAGCAGACGGTTGAGGGTGCGGCGCCGTGTGGCGGCGTCGCCTGCCAGCCCGTCGCGCTCCGCATCGGTCAGGGGCGGAACCTCGATCGAGATCTGCTTGCCGGCCAGCACCTTGGTGCGGAACGGCTCCGGCCAGCCGCCGGGCAGATCGCCCAGTTCACCCGCCATGAACCCGACGACCGAGTCCGGAATGTCGTAGTTCTGCGGGTTCTCGGCGAAGTCGGCGGGATCGGCTTTGGCCGCCACGAGGGCGAGGGCGAGATCGCCCACGACCTTCGAAGAAGGAGTCACCTTGGGAATGCGCCCCAGAATCCGGTCGGCGGCCGCGTACATGTCCTCGATGAGCTCGAAGTCATCCGCCATACCCAGTGCGATCGCCTGCTGCCGCAGGTTCGAGAGCTGTCCGCCCGGGATCTCGTGGTGGTATACGCGCCCCGTCGGTCCCGGAAGTCCCGACTCGAACGGGGTGTAGAGGTGTCGCACGCCCTCCCAATACGGCTCCAGGTCGCTGACGGCATGAAGGTCGATGCCCGTGTCGCGCTCGGTGTGGGCGAGGGCGGCGATCAGGGCCGACAGCGACGGCTGGCTGGTCGTACCCGAGAGAGGGGCGGCCGCGGCATCCACCGCGTCGACACCGGCTGCACTCGCCGCGAGAAGCGTCGCGAGCTGTCCGCCCGCGGTGTCGTGCGTGTGCAGGTGCACCGGAAGATCGAAGCGCTCCCGGAGGGCCGCCACGAGCCTGGCGGCGGCGGCCGGACGAAGCAGCCCCGCCATGTCTTTGATCGCGAGGATGTGCGCGCCGGACTCGACGATCTGGTCGGCGAGACGCAGATAGTAGTCGAGCGTGTAGAGCGTCTCACTCGGGTCGAGGAGGTCCGCCGTGTAGCAGACGGCGACCTCCGCGACAGCGGTGCCGGTCTCGAGGACCGCGTCGATGGCGGGTCGCATCTGACCGACGTCGTTCAGTGCGTCGAAGATCCGGAAGATGTCGACGCCGGTCGCCGCGGCTTCGCGGACGAACGCTTCAGCCACCTCGACCGGCCGCGGCGTGTAGCCCACCGTGTTGCGGCCGCGCAGCAGCATCTGGATCGGGATGTTCGGGATGGCCTCTCGCACCGCCGCGAGACGCTCCCACGGATCCTCGGCGAGGAAGCGCAGCGCAACGTCGTAGGTCGCCCCGCCCCATGCCTCGACCGAGAGCAGCCCGGGCGTCATCCGGGCCACGTGCGGTCCGACGCGCACCAGGTCCCGGGTGCGGACACGAGTGGCGAGCAGCGACTGGTGCGCGTCGCGGTACGTCGTCTCGGTCACCGCAAGCGGCACCTGCTCGCGCAGCGAACGAGCGAAGCCGGCCGGGCCGAGCTCGCGCAGGCGATCGAGCGTGCCGGCGGGTGGAGGCGATGACAGATCGATGGCCGGCAGCTTGCTGCCCGGCGAGATGGACAGCGGCTTCTCGCCGTAGGGCCGGTTGACGGTGACATCGGCGAGCCAGTTGATCAGCTTCGTGGCGCGGTCGCGCGACGGGTGGCTCGTCACAAGCCCTGGGCGCTCTTCGATGAAGGCGGTGCTGAGGTCGCCCGCGACGAACGCGGGGTCATCGAGCACGGCACGCAGGAAGGGGATGTTCGTCGAGACGCCGCGGATGCGGAACTCCGCGAGGCCGCGCTTGGCGCGCGCGACCGCGGCGGGGAAATCGCGTCCACGGCAGGTCATCTTGGCGAGCATGGAGTCGAAGTGCGGGCTGATCTGCGAACCCGCAGCGGTCGTTCCACCGTCGAGACGGATACCGGCACCGCCCGGCGATCGGTATGTGGTGATGCGACCGGTGTCGGGCCGGAAGCCCTGCGACGGATCCTCGGTCGTGATGCGGCACTGCAGGGCCGCGCCCCGCAGGACGATACTGCTCTGGTCGAGTCCCAGATCGTCGAGTGTCTCGCCGGCCGCGATGCGGATCTGCGACTGCACCAGGTCGACGTCGGTGACCTCTTCGGTCACCGTGTGCTCGACCTGGATCCGGGGATTCATCTCGATGAAGACATGCTCGCCGGCTCGCTCCCCCGCGGTGTCGACGAGGAACTCGACCGTGCCGGCGTTGACATAGCCGATGGACTTCGCGAACGCGACGGCATCGCGGTGAAGCGCGGTGCGCAGCTCTTCGGAGATGTTCGGCGCGGGCGCGATCTCGATGACCTTCTGGTGACGCCGCTGCACCGAGCAGTCCCGCTCGAACAGGTGCACCGTGTGACCGGTCGCATCGGCGAGGATCTGCACCTCGATATGGCGCGGTCGCACGACCGCCTGCTCGAGGAACACGCGGGCATCGCCGAACGCGGCGCCGGCCTCTCGCATCGCCTCGGCGATCGCGGGCGGCAGCTCCTCGGGACTCTCGACGCGGCGCATGCCGCGCCCTCCGCCGCCGGCCACGGCCTTGACGAAGATCGGGAAGCCGATGTCGGCCGCCTGCGCCACGAGCGCGTCGACGTCCTCGGACGCTTCGGTCGAGCGAAGGACGGGCACCCCCGCGGCGATCGCGTGGTGCTTGGCGGTCACCTTGTTCCCCGCCATCTCCAGGGCGATGGAAGGCGGGCCGATGAACGTGATGCCGTTCTCAGCGGCGCGCGCGGCGAGCTCAGGGTTCTCGGAGAGGAATCCGTAACCGGGGTAGATCGCATCCGCTCCCGACTCCAGCGCGACCCGGATGATCTCACCGACATCGAGGTAGGCGCGCACGGGGTGCCCCGGCTCGCCGATGGCATAGGACTCGTCGGCCTTCTGCCGATGAAGCGAGCCACGGTCTTCGTACGGGAAGACCGCGACCGTGCGGGCTCCGAGTTCGTAGGCGGCGCGGAACGCTCGAATGGCGATTTCACCGCGATTGGCGACCAGGATCTTCCGGAACATGCACACCTCGCTGGACTGCCGTGGAACGGGCTGAGTGTGCTCTCAGCCTAGGGGAAGGTAACGTAGTCGCTTGTGCACGTACTCTCCGTCAGCTCGCTCAAGGGCGGGGTCGGTAAGACAACCGTGACTCTGGGACTCGCCTCCGCTGCTTTTGCGCGGGGAGTTCGGACTCTCGTGGTAGATCTCGACCCGCAGTCCGACGTCTCCACCGGCATGGACATCCAGGTCGCCGGGCGGCTCAACGTCGCCGATGTCCTCGCCAACCCCAAGGAGAAGGTCGTCCGTCAGGCGATCACCTCGAGCGGCTGGGCCAAGGTTCACCCGGGCACCATCGACGTCATGATCGGCAGCCCGTCCGCGATCAACTTCGACGGGCCGCACCCGAGCGTCCGCGACGTCTGGAAGATGGAGGAGGCGCTCGCGACCATCGAGGCCGACTACGACCTCGTCCTCGTCGACTGCGCGCCGTCGTTGAACGCCCTCACGCGCACGGCGTGGGCGGCATCCGATCGCGTGATCGTGGTGACCGAGCCGGGCCTGTTCTCCGTTGCCGCAGCCGACCGTGCGCTGCGCGCCATCGAGGAGATCCGCCGCGGCCTCTCCCCGCGCCTGCAGCCCCTCGGCATCGTCGTCAACCGCGTGCGCCCGCAGTCGATCGAGCACCAGTTCCGCATCAAGGAGCTGCGCGACATGTTCGGCCCTCTCGTGCTGTCTCCCCAGCTTCCGGAGCGCACCTCGCTGCAGCAGGCGCAGGGCGCGGCGAAGCCACTGCACATCTGGCCCGGAGACTCGGCGCAGGAACTCGCCGCCGACTTCGACGCGCTGCTGGACCGCGTGATGCGCACCGGCCGCATCCCCGCCGCCGGCAACCCGGTCTGACCGCCGCGCGGACCCGGAGCTTCATCCGTCACCTCTGCACGCCGCGCGCGGCCATCCGCGTGCACGCGTGACGGATGAGCTCCACACAGGCGGTCGCTTCAAGGAAGTGGTCAGCGCCGATCGTCGATCGCCCGCGATACG
>NZ_DASUNI010000183.1:0-12947 GCF_036277215.1 Microbacterium sp.
CGTGCCGTCGCTGGGCCGCAACATCCGGCTCAACGTCTCGGCCAAGGGCATCAAGGTGATCGACGCCCGTGGCATCGAGGCCGTCGTCCGTGACATGCAGGCGAGGGGTGTGAAGCTCTGATGGCCAAGAAGGCTCAGGACGTCCGTCCGATCATCAAGCTGCGCTCCACCGCCGGCACGGGATACACCTACGTGACGCGCAAGAACCGCCGCAACAACCCTGACCGCATCGTGCTGAAGAAGTACGACCCCGTCGTGCGCAAGCACGTTGATTTCCGAGAGGAGCGCTGACATATGGCTAAGAAGAGCAAGATCGCGCGCAACGAGCAGCGCAAGGTGGTCGTCGACCGCTACGCCGCGAAGCGCGCAGAGCTGAAGAAGGCGCTCGTCGACCCGACCAGCACCGACGAGCAGCGCGAAGCTGCGCGCGTGGGCCTGCAGAAGCTGCCCAAGAACGCGTCGCCGGTGCGTGTGCGTTCGCGCGACGTCATCGACGGCCGCCCCCGCGGTGTGCTGACGAAGTTCGGCATCTCGCGTGTGCGCTTCCGCGACATGGCGCACCGTGGCGAGCTGCCCGGTGTGACCAAGTCGTCCTGGTAGCACCGGCTCAGGCCAGAGCGTCGAAGAGGCGGATCCCCCTTGCGGGGGTCCGCCTCTTCCGTTTCCGGTCGCCTGCAGGCCCCGGGGCGAGGAACGCAGGCGCCGACCGCTCTACACTCGAGAACCGGCGAAGGGAGTCGCGATGCCGCTGGATCCGTTCTTCGCCGAGCGACTGCGCGTGCACCGGCGCTACCTGTTCGGGCGGGCGCTCAAGGGCATGCGAACGCGGATCGCCGCCCTGTGGAGCTTCGGCCGCAAGCCCGAGGCTCTGCTGACGCCCGCGGCGGCATCCGCCGTCCCGGCGCGCAGCGGAGCGAGTCCTCGGGCCCGAGCCCGCGCGAAGCATCGGAAGGCCGCTCGCGCGTGGGATCGCACCGAGCTGGAGACCGTCGGAACCGCCGGCCCCGATCTGCGCATCACCGAGCATGAGGTGCCGGTGCCCGGGTACCCGTCGGTGCGCGTGCGCGTCTACCACCCGCCCGGTGCCACGGACGGCGCGGTGCCGGCGTGCCTGACGTTCTTCGGCGGCGCATTCCGCATCGGCGGCATCGACTACCCGACGACGGATGCCGGCTGCCGGCGCCGGGTCGCGGACTCGGGCGTCGCGCTCGTCGCGGTCGACTACGCCCTGGCACCCGAGCATCGGTTCCCGACGGCGGTGGAGCAGGCGTACGCCGCCCTGGAGTGGCTGTTCGCCAATGCCGGCGAGCTCGACGTCGACCCCGGCCGGATCGGGGTCGCGGGCACGTCGGCGGGCGGCAACATCGCCGCCGCGCTGACCCTGGTCAACCGCGATCGCGGTCGTCTTCCGCTGCGCCTGCAGATCCTCGAGGTGCCCGTGCTCGACCTCACGGGGCGGCACCTCGAGCTGAGTGCGACGCGGGCCGTCGGCATCCCGAGCTTCATCGCGCTGCGTGAGCTGCGCTCGGTCGTGCGCACCTACCTGACCACTCGGGCGGAGGCGCGCTCGGCGTATGCGTCGCCGCTGCGCGCGACATCGCTCCAAGGGCTCCCCCCGGCCGTGATCTTCACCGCGCAGTACGACCCGCTCCGCGGCGATGGGGAGGCGTACTGCGCGGCCCTGCGCGCTGCCGGTGTGGAGGCCAGCGCCGTGCAGTACCTCGGAGTCACGCACGACACCCCGATCTTCACGGGCGCGCTGCCCGCGGCACGTCGGTGGCATGCGGAGGTGGTGACGGCGCTGCAGCGGCTGCACGAGCCCTGACGGTCCGCGTGCGGGGGACCCGCGCCGCTTCCCACTACTCCCGCGAAACTGCAACCGGACGTCGAGACTGTGGGTGAACCCCGACGGCTCGAAGTCCCGTTGCGGTCTCGCGGGACAAGACGAGCGGATGCCGCCTCCACCGGCTCAGCGCGCGACCGATACGACGTTCTCGCGCCACATCGGCCCCACGCGTCACATCGGCCCCACCGACACGCCGGTCGATTACGTCAAGGGGCTCCGAAATCCGCGGAATTCCGCGGAAGGTGGGTATATTCGGGGGCGGTCGATCCGACCAGCCGAGGGCGATCGCCCTTCGGTCCGAGCAATGAAAGGCGCGCTTCCGCCGCCTTGGAGGACAACCACATGGCTGACAAGTCCATCACCAAGACCGAACTCGTTGCGAGCATCGCGAGCGCCACGGGCCAGAGCCAGTCCGCCGTGTCGGGCGTGCTCGACTCCCTCTTCTCCACCGTCTCCGAGGCGGTCGCCAAGGGCAGCAAGGTGTCGATTCCCGGCTGGCTCTCGTTCGAGCGCGTCGAGACCTCGGCTCGCACGGGACGCAACCCCCAGACCGGCGAAGAGATCAAGATCCCGGCCGGCCAGCGCGTCAAGGTCACCGCGGGCTCGAAGCTGAAGGCCGCAGTCAAGTAGACCCGAGTTCGAAGGGGGATGCCGCACCCGCGGCATCCCCCTTCTCCGTTCCCGGCGGCCGGCCCGAGCGACCTGCGGCGAACGGCCGCCTCAAACGACCGCGAAGCCGGCCGAACGCCGCACCTCGGCGAATGGCCGCGCCGACCGGGCGTACGAGGGCTCAACGTAGGCTGGAATGGTGATCCCGGCAGCCACTTCACGCGACGCCCGCGCGCCGCGCGGAGACGCGGGCGGCGGACTCTCGCCCCGCGGAGTCTCGCCCCGCGCACTGCGGGCCGCCGGCCCCGCGATCCTGGTCATCGTCGCACTCGCGACTATGGCGTGGGCGCTGGCCTTCGGCGGCGGTGCGGCGCCGTTCGCGATCGGCGATCCCGGTCCGCTGGTGCGGTGGGGGCTTCCGACGGCGACGCTGGTCGTCAATCTCACGGCCGCCGGCATGGTCGGCGCGCTCGTGACGGCCCTGTTCACGCTGCGGGCGGGTGAGCGGGAGTTCGACGCGGCGCTCGACATGGCGTCCATCTCGGCGGCCGTCTTCACCGTGGCAGCGGCGACGACCGGCTTTCTCACGTTCGTCAACACCTTCAACCCCGCGGTCGGCATCGGCCCCGAGTTCGGGGCTCAACTGGGCCGCTTCCTCGTCGAGACCGAGGCGGGCCGCACGTGGCTCCTCACCGCCGTGGCCGGCGCGGGGATCACGGTGCTGACCTTCGCGGTGCGCTCGTGGACGCCCACCGTCCTCGTGGCGGTCCTCTCGATCGCCGCACTCGTGCCGATGGCGACTCAGGGTCACTCCGGCGAGGAGGCGAACCACAACGAGGCGGTCATGGCGCTCGTGCTGCACATCATCGCCGCCGCGGCGTGGCTCGGCGGTCTGATGCTCATGGTCGTGGTGCGGCCGATCCTCAGCCGCGACGCGATGGCAACGGCGATGTCGCGCTACTCGAGCATCGCGCTCGCCGCCTTCGTGGTCGTCGCCATCTCGGGCACCGTGCGGGCCACGATCGCCGTCGGCGCCTGGGAGAACCTCGCCTCGCCATACGGCGTGATCCTGCTGATGAAGGTCACCGCCCTGCTGGCGCTGGGCATCCTCGGCGCCTGGTATCGCAAGCGCTTGATCGGGGGACTGCGGGAGGATGCGGCATCCCGTCGATTCTGGGGCCTGGTCGCCCTCGAAGTCGGGTTCATGGGTGTGGCCAGCGGGGCGGCGGCGGCCCTCGCGCGCACCGCCCCGCCGACGACGGCCAACCTGCCCGCGGTGCGCTCGCCCGCCGAGATCCTCACCGGAGCCGCGCTGCCGCCCGAGCTGTCGCCGGACCGCTGGTTCACCGAGTGGAGCCTCGACCTGCTGTGGGCGTTCGCCGCGGGATTCGGGATCTTCCTCTACCTGGCGGGCGTGTGGCGGCTGCGCCGCCGCGGCGACCGTTGGCCGCTCTACCGGACCATCCTGTGGGTCGCGGGCCTCCTGCTGCTCTTCTGGGTGACATGCGGGCCGGTCAACGCGTACCAGGACTACCTGTTCAGCGTGCACATGGTCGGGCACATGCTGCTGACCATGGCGATCCCGCTGCTGCTGGTCGCCGGCGCCCCGGTCACGCTCGCGGCACGGGCCATCCGCCGGCGCGACGACGGGACGCGTGGAGGCCGGGAGTGGATCCTGTGGGCCGTGCACTCGCCGCTGGCCCGGGTGCTGACGAATCCGTTCGTCGCGGCGGCTCTGTTCGTCGGGTCCCTGTGGGTGTTCTACTTCACCGATCTGTTCCGCTGGTCGCTGTACGACCACCTCGGCCACGAGTGGATGACGGCGCACTTCCTGGTCACCGGGTACCTCTTCGTGCTGACGCTGATCGGAATCGACCCGGTCGAATACCGTCTCCCGTACGCCGGCCGACTCGTGACGCTGATCGCCGTCATGGCGATCCACGCGTTCTTCGGCATCGCGATCATGATGCAGACGGGCCTGATGGTGTCGGAGTGGTTCGGCGCGATGGGGCGGACGTGGGGTGCGACCCCCCTCGAAGACCAGTACATCGGCGGCGGCGTCGCGTGGTCGATCGGGGAGCTGCCCACTCTCATCCTCGCCATCACGGTCGCGATCCAATGGAGCCGCAGCGACGAGCGGGCGCAGAAGCGGGCCGACCGGCACGCCGACCGCACCGGCGACGCGGAGCTCGAGGCCTACAACGCGCGGCTCGCGGCGCTCGCCGAGCGCGACGCGCGCGGCTGACTCACTTCTCGGGCGGCGGTTCGCGCGGAAACTCGGGCTGCTCGTCCCATTTCGTGCCGTCCAGATCGCCGCGCAGCCTGCCGGTGAGGTCGTCGACCGCGGCGCCGACGGTCGCCGCGAAGCGGTCCGGCGTGAAGCGCTCCGTCAGCCCGTAGCGGCGGAGCACGTCGATGACGGGATCCTTCATCTCGGCGAGGATCAGACGGATGCCGTTCGTGGCGAGGTAGTCGTCCAGCTCGATGAGCTCGTCCATCGCCGTCGTGTCGATGTCGGTGATCGGCTCGGCCGCCAGGATGACGGTGTGGATGCCGGGGCCGGCGGCATCCACGCGGGATCTCACGTAGTCGTCGAAGATGGCGCCGTTGGCGAAGAAAAGGGGGGCGTCGAAGCGCACGATGACGATCCCCGGCAGCCGCCGCCCCTCCGGATAGCGGGAGAGGTCGTGATATCCGCGCAGGGCGGGAACGCGGCCGAGCTCGGCCTTGTACGGCCTCCAGGACCGTTGCACGAAAGCCAGCAGGGACAGCCCGATCGTCACGACGATGCCCTCGAGAACACCGAACACGAGCACGCCCACGAAGGCGGCCAGGGACAGACCCGCGTCGACCTTGTCCATTCGCACGAGGCGTCCGAAGCCCCGCACGTCGATGAGGCTGATCGCGGCACTGATGACGACCGCGGCGAGCGTCGCCGACGGCAGATACGCGGTGAGGCCCGGAGCGAGCAGGATGAACGCGATCAGGAGTACCGCGCCCACGACGCCGGTCAACTGGGTGCGTGAGCCCGCCTGCTCGGCGACGGGGGTGCGAGAGGAGGAGGCGGACACCGGAAAGCCGCCGAGGAGGCCGCCGGCGATGTTCGCGAGCCCGATGCCCGACATCTCCTGGTTGCCCGGGACGCTCTCGCCTCGCCGCGCTGCGAGCGAGCGGGACAGCACCGCGGTGTCGGCGAACGCGACCAGCGCGATACCCGCTGCCGGCAGTGCGAGCGCAGCGACGTCCGCCCACGTGAGACCGCCCAGCGCGGGTGCGGGCAGACCCTGCGGCAGGGCTCCGACGACGGGCAGCGACTCGGACAGCCCGAAGATCGCCGTGACCGCGGTCGCGACGACGACCACGACGAGCACACCCGGAACGGGCGACCGCAGGAGTCTGAGGGCGAAGATGACCAGGAGCGAGCCGATGCCGAACGCCATCGCCGGCGGTTGGACCTCACCCGCCGCGACACCGCTGTAGATCGACACCACATCCGGAAGCGGCGACAGGGAGTCGATCGAGAAGCCGAGCAGCTTCGGCACCTGCGAGATGATCACGAGCAGTGCGACCGCGTTCAGGTATCCGACGCGGATGGGCTTGGACAGCAGGTCGGTCACGAACCCCAGTCGCAGGAGGCCACCCAGGAGGAGGATCGCCCCGACCATGATCGCGAGCAGTCCCGCGAGCGCCACCGCCCGGTCGTCGCTGCCCAGCGCCAGAGGCAGGACGGAGGCCGCGATGATGGGCGCGAGCGCGGAGTCCGGGCCGAGCACGAGGACGCGCGACGGACCGAAGACGGCATAGGCGAGCAGGGGCACGATCGTCGCGTACAGACCCGTCTCGGGCGGCAGGCCGGCGGCAGCCGCGTAGCCCATTCCGGCGGGGATGAGCAGGGCCGTCACGACGATGCCGGCCCGGATGTCGGGCCACAGCCACGCTCGGCGGTAGTGGCGCGCCACGGCCGCGCCGGGCAGCCACCGCCCGATCCCCGTCGGAGTCATCTCGCCACGGCATCCCTCGCTAGGGACCGCTCACCGTGATCGACGCCGTGCCGTCGGGGAGGATCACGATGCTGCCGGTGACGGTGAAGGGGACGTCTTCGACCACGTGGCGCACCGTTCCATCGAACAGCGAGCGGATGTCGACCTCGATGCGGGCTGTGGCATCCACGGCCGGGATGCTCCAGCCTGCTCCGTCGGGCACCACGGTGATCGTCGGCTGCGCGGCGATCGACCACTCCGGGGGAGAGACGATGCGATCCTGCACCACGAAGCCGAAGGGGCAGCCGGTCGGCTGCAGGACGTCCTGCTCCGTGCACCCGACCAGGAACTCCTCCACGCGCTGCTGCACGATGTCGATGAACTCGGGCGTCGCGACCGCCTGGATGTCGACGGGCACCTTCGCGAACGGGCTGTCCGAGAGGACGGCGACTCCGCGGGTCGACGATATCTGCGTGTCGACCGATACGGAGTACACGCCCGGCGAGAACACCAGCAGCGACACGGCGGCTTGCGGGTCGGCATCCGCACCATCGGGTGAGACCTGCCGCTTGTCGATCGTGAAGCCGTTGACGTCGAAGGTCATCGAGCCCTGCACCGTGAGGTCCATGAGCGCGAGCGGACTCGTCGCGAACCGCCACGTCGGTGCGAGACCCACCGTGCCGTCGCGCAGGAGCCCGAACGTCGTCGTGCCGGGGAACGCGCCGGCGCTGTAGGTCGCCGTCACGAACACGACGCCGTTCTCGTCCTCAGTCTCGGAGGTCACTTCGACCTCCGTAAGGGTGGCGAGCGCGTCGCGGCGCAGCAGCGCATCCGACGCCGTCGCCGGAAGGCCGGCCGCCTCGAGCTCGGCGGAGTCGACAGCCACCCCCGGCACCGCCAGAGCGTCGGCGGCGCGGCCGTCGGCGAGCATGCCGAGGTAGCGCTCGACGAACGCGGTGGGGCTGTAGAACTCCCGGTACATCGCGGCGCCGCCCGCCAGCACGGCTGCGACCAGCAGCAGGCCCACGATGCCGAGCAGCGTCAGGTCGAGTGCGAGGCGCCGACGGCGAGCGGATGCCGCCGCTGCGGGCTCAGGCTCGACCTGTCGCGCGCGCGCTGCGACGGGCGCCATCGCCGCTGTGTCCATCGCCCCCCGGTCCACGGGTTCAGTCTAGGAACTCGGCCCACTGAGCGGACGGGTGGAGTCATCCGCGGGAATGCACAGGTGGGACTCGCCGCGCGGTGGGCTGGCTACCATGAATCGGTGAACACACCTCCGCTCTCGCCCGAGCAGGAGGCGCTGTTCCGACTCATCGAAGACACGCGGGAGCACGTCTTCGTCACCGGCCGCGCGGGCACCGGCAAGTCGACGCTGCTGCAGCACCTGGCCTGGAACACGTCCAAGCAGATCGCCGTCTGCGCCCCGACCGGGGTTGCGGCGCTCAACGTCGAGGGCCAGACGATCCACTCGCTGTTCCGGCTGCCCATCGGACTGATCGCGGGCGGTCAGATCGACCAGTCCGACGCGACCCGGAAGATCCTCAACGCGATCGACACGCTGGTCATCGACGAGATCTCGATGGTCAATGCCGATCTCATGGACGCGATCGACCGCGCACTGCGCCAGGCGCGCGGCCGCAGGGCCGAGCCGTTCGGCGGTGTGCAGATCGTCATGTTCGGCGACCCGTACCAGCTCGCGCCGGTGCCGCCGCGGGGCGACGAGGCGCACTACATCCGGGATCATTACCGCTCGTTCTGGTTCTTCGACGCGAAGGTCTGGGTCGGCACGGTCGGCGGAGACGGGATCATGGACATCGGCGCGTACGGCGCCGACCTCCACATCCGCGAGCTGATCGACATCCACCGTCAGGCCGACCCGGCCTTCAAGGCGATGCTCAACGCGGTCCGCTACGGCCGGGTCACCGCAGACATCGCGCAGATCCTGAACGACACCGGGGCTCGCACGCCGCCCTATCCGGCCGACGGCGAGCACCCGATCATCACGCTCGCGACCCGCAACGACATCGTCAACAACATCAACCGCCGGCACCTGACCGAGCTGCTCGGCCGCGAGCAGACGGCGACCGCCGAGATCAGCGGCGACTTCGGACGGGGCGATGCCTCATACCCGGCCGACGTCGATCTCAAGCTGAAGGTCGGGGCGCAAGTGATGTTCCTGCGCAACGACACCGGATCGTACGGTGATCCGCCGCGGTGGGTCAACGGCACGATCGGGACGGTGACGCGGATCGCAGGCGGCACCGTGCGCGTGGAGGTCGAGGGGCAGGAGTTCGACGTCGAGCCGGCGGTCTGGGAGAGGTTCCGCTACGCCTACGACGCCGGGTCGAAGTCACTCACGCGCGAGATCGTCGCCGAGTTCACCCAGTTCCCGCTGCGGCTCGCGTGGGCGGTGACCATCCACAAGTCACAGGGCAAGACCTACGAGCGCGCGGTCATCGATCTCGGCTCGGGTGCCTTCGCCCCGGGGCAGACGTACGTCGCCCTTTCGCGACTGACGTCGCTGGAGGGTCTGTATCTGTCGCGACCGCTCCGACCGAGCGACATCCGCGTCGACCCGGACGTCCAGCGGTTCATGCAGTCGCGAACCGAGGCGAATCGGATCGGCTGACCGGACGCCTACACTACGGATCGCCGTGACCGGTACGTCAGCTCCGTGTGTTTGAATTCATTGCGTACACCTGGGGGGTGAAGGAATGCGGGTTCGACCCACACGACGGCGTGTTGCGCTCGCAATCGCCGCGGCCGTCGCGCTGACGCTCGGTGTTACGGCGTGCGCGCCCGACGCGCACGTCGAGATCGACGTGCCCGCACAGGTCGATGCTCCGTTCCCCGAGGCGACGGCACAGCAGCTTCAGGATGCCGTCAGCCACGCCATGGTCGCGGCCGGCGCCTCGGGTGCCGTCGTGGGTGTGTGGGCTCCGTGGAGCGGCTCCCTCGTGACCGGGCTGGGCGTCACATCGCCGGCCACCGGCGAGGCCGTCACGCCCGACATGGAGTTCCGTGTCGGGCAGATCACCCGGCCGATGATCTGCGACGTGCTGTACGCGGTCGCCGACGAGGGAACCGTGCAGCTGGACGATTCCCTGACGAAGTGGGTGACGGGTCTTCCCGACCTCTCCGATGTGACACTCGGCCAGCTGTGCGACAGCACGTCGGGCCTCGGCTCGTACCGACCTCAGCTGGCATCGCTGTTCCTGACGAACCCGACCCGGGTGTGGAACCCGCGCGAGCTGGCGAGCTACGGCATCGGCCAGCCCCGCGACGCCGCACCGGGAGCCGCCTATCGCGACTCCGATGCGGGCTACCTGCTGCTCGGAGTCGCCCTCGAGCGGGCGACGGGGCGCAGCGCCGCCGACCTGCTCGAGCACTACGTCTTCGACCCGCTGGATCTCGCGGCCACCCGCCTGCCGTCGAACCGGGCGGCGGCGCCGTCCGAGTCCGGACCGGTGCTGAACGGCTTCCACTCCCTGCCCGACGCGGCGGGTGCGTTCAACTGCGCCGAGCCGCTCGACGTCACTCAGTTCTCGGCGAGCAGCGGATTCACCGACTCGGGCGTCGTCTCCGACATCCAGGACCTCGGTCGTTACGTCCAGGGGCTCGCCGCGGGCGCGATCGTCCCCGAGGGTGCGGGGCGCTTCGAGCAGCCCGTCGCCGTCTACAACGGTGCCCCCTCGTGGTACACGACACGCGGCGGCGCGGTCCAGGCGGGGTCCCTCATCGGTCAGTTCGGAGCCGTCCCCGGATACATCACCGCGGCGTTCTCCGATCCTCAGTCCGGGCTCACGGTGGCCGTGGCGCTGAACAACTCGGCCGGCGACAAGGGGATGGCCGCCTACCTGGCGTGGGAGCTCGCCGCCATCGCGTCGAAGGCGCCCCCCGCCGACGGCGCCACCGCTCCCGAGGCCGGGCTGCCGTGGACGGCGCAGCAGTATCACGACACGATCAGCGCCAGCGCGATCTGCTCTGCACCCGCTGCGTGACCCGACGGTCGTGAGCCGTCACCTGGGCACGACGCCCGCGATCGCGCTCGTCGTGGTCGGCCTGGTGTGCCAGGAGGTCGGGGCGTCGCTCGCCGTGCTGCTTTTCCCGCAGGTCGGGCCGCTCGGGATGGTGATGCTGCGGCTCGTCTTCTCGGCGATCCTGCTGCTGCTCATCGCCCGACCCCGCCTACGCGGCCACTCCCGCGACGGCTGGCTCGCCGTCGTGCGGTTCGGGATCGTGCTCGCGGTCATGAACGGGCTGTTCTACCTCGCGCTGGAGCGCCTCCCGCTCGGCGTGACGGTCACGATCGAGGTGCTCGGGCCCCTGGTGCTGTCCATCGTCGCCAGCAGACGCCTGTCGGCCTGGCTGTGGGCGCTGCTCGCGCTCGCCGGCGTGGCCGCGCTGGGGGGCGGGGGGTGGGATGGCCTCGATCCGCTGGGAGTCGTTTTCGCGCTCGGAGCCGCTGCCAGCTGGGCGTTCTACATCCTGGCGTCGGCGCGGGTAGGGCGGGAGTTCCCCCGGTTGGACGGTCTCGCTCTGGCGATGACCGTCGGTGCCCTTCTCGCACTGCCCTTCGGCATCCTGTCGGCGGGTTCGGCGCTGCTCCGACCCGACCTGCTGGCCCTGGGTGCCGCCGTCGCGGTGCTCTCATCGATGATCCCCTACGCGCTCGAGCTCATCGCCCTGCGTCGCCTGCCCGCGGCCGCCTTCGCGATCCTCATGAGCCTCGCACCGGCGACCGCGGCGCTCGCCGGGTGGGTGCTGCTCGGGCAGGAGCTCGTCTGGCTCGAGGTGCTCGGCATCGCCCTGGTGATCGCCGCGAGCATCGGCGCGGTGCGCTCGGCGAGCATCGCGGCGCGCAAGGCCGCGGCATCCGCTGCCGTCGAAGCGAGAGCCGCAGACCGAGTCGCCGACATCGACGAGCCGTTCGCCGGACCGCTGGCCTGACCGCCCGGACTGCTCGTTCCGGATGCCGTTCTGCTCGGATCCGGGCGGGAACAGCGGGAATGGAGGATGCCGCCGGGTCTAGCCTGAGGCACGGAAGCGTCGGAGCTCCTGCACCGGCGGCTGTCGCCCACGGAAGGGGATGCACCATGTGTCGCTGGCTGGCCTACCGCGGGGAGCCGCTGCAACCGTCCCTGCTGATCCTGGATGCGCAGCATTCGCTGGTCGCGCAGTCGCTGAACTCTCCCCTGGGTGCCGAGACGGTGAACGGCGACGGGTTCGGGTTCGGCTGGTACCCGGCAGGTGCGGCGGAGGGCGGCATCCCGGCCGTGTTCCACAGCATCGAACCGGCGTGGCACGACCAGAACCTGCGCGAGATCAGTGCGGCAGTGCGCAGCCCGTTGTTCTTCAGCCACGTCCGCGCGGCCGGCGGGCCGCCGATCCAGCAGACCAACTGCCACCCGTTCCGCTACGAGAACTGGCTGTTCATGCACAACGGCTTCCTCGCGGACTTTCTGAGGGTCAAGCGCGATCTGACCTTCGCGATCGACCCGTCCCTGTACCCGCACGTCCGCGGGACGACCGACTCGGAGGTGCTGTTCCATCTGGCTCTCACCTTCGGCCTGCAGGACGATCCGGTTCTCGCGATGACCCGCACCGTGCAGCTCGTGGAGTCGGTGGGCCGCGGTCACGGTGTGCGGTTCCCGATGCAGGGGACGATCGCCGTGTCGGACGGCTCGACCCTGTGGACGTTCCGGTACTCGACGCAGGGGCGATCGCGCTCGCTGTTCCACTCCGTCGACATACCGACGATCCGGGAGATGTACCCGGATGCCGAGCGGCTTGCGCTTTTCGGAGACGACGCGCACGTCGTCGTGTCGGAGCCGCTGAATGACCTGCCCGGAACCTTCGTCGAGGTGCCCGAGTCGACGGTTGCGATCCTGGATCCGAGCGGCTATCACCACCAGCCGTTCCTCGCCGCCGCATAGCGGTTCCGACCTGACCCTCGCGCCGGCTCCGCCGGCGGGCGGAGCCTCGGGCGGAGCGGGACCGCCCGGAGAGTGTCGGTTCCGACGGCACCCACACGAAAGGCTCGATGCGGCACCTGCGGTGCCACCTCGAGCCTTCGGAGGGGATGACGGGAATCGAACCCGCGCTATCAGCTTGGGAAGCTGAAGTTCTGCCATTGAACTACATCCCCGGCAGGCCTTTCGGCGCGGAGCCAGCATAACAAACGCCGGATGTCGGCCAACCCGAGAGTTCTCGCCGAACCGGGGCGCGGTGTCGCTTGGTTCGGCCGGAATCCCCCGGTTCGAGCAACCAGAAAGCAGCCTGCACCCCGCCCCGAGATCGCGCACCCACTGATGCTCGCTAGGCTTGCGGCGTGCTGCTCTCCGACCGCGACATCCGACTCGAGATCGATGCGAAGCGGATCGGGCTCGAGCCGTGGGAACCGGACATGGTGCAGCCCTCGAGCGTCGACGTGCGGCTCGACCGCTACTTCCGGCTGTTCGACAACCACAAATACCCGTTCATCGACCCGGCCGAGGACCAGCCCGAGCTGA
>NZ_DASUNI010000184.1:0-24929 GCF_036277215.1 Microbacterium sp.
CAATTCCCGGATCGTCCGACCGCGACGATCCGCGAGGTGGTGACCCAGTCCTATGAGGAGTTCAACGACGCGCGGGTCCGGGACTTCGTCGAAGTGCTCGTCGAGAAGCAGGCCAAGAAGCGCCTGAAGCACCTCGACTCCTGAGTGCTCTTCCGGGTTGGGCGGTCCTCCGAAGCCGGCGCCATTGGGGTGGGGGCCTCGGAGGACCTGAACCTCCGCCGAACCCGCTCCGCCGGGGGCTCGGGTTCTGCGCGCGATCACGTTCTGCGCGGACTCGGCGGCGGGTCTGGGCTACACGCTACGAGCGCTTCGAGCCAGTCGTCCAGCGCCGCAACGCGTTGTTCGCGCGCTTGTAACACGCGCGACAATAGCGGGATGGACTCCCCGCGCGCCGACCTCGATCCGGCCGACGCTGCGCCCTCGGCGTACACCGGCTTCCTCTTCCGCCGCGCCCAGCAGGCGCACGTCGCGGTGTGGCAGCGAGAAGTGTCGGCCACCATCTCCAGCGTGCAGTTCGGCGCGCTTTCCGTGCTGTCCCGGATGCCGGGGTCGAGCCAGCAGGACCTGTGCGACGAGCTGGACCTCGACCGGTCCACGATCGCCGACCTCGTGCACCGGCTGGAGCGGAGGGGGCTCATCGAGCGTCGGCGCGATGACGCCGACCGGCGCCGCAACCGCCTGGTGCTCACCGGCAGCGGCGACGCGGCGTTCGCCGACCTCCGCCCGCGCGTGGACGAGGTGGAGCGCGCGCTGACGAAGGCGCTCAGCCCCGATGAGCGACGGCAGCTGAGGGCTCTGTTGACCAAGGTGCTCGTGGCGGCGAAGGACCAGGGCGACACGCTCCCGCACGACTGACGGCACGTCCCGGCGGGTGCGCAACCTCGGAGAACAGCGGATGCCCGCGGCGTCAGGCCCGTGCAACGCGAGCCCGGATGCCGCGGCCTCAGGCCACGTGCAGCACGACGCGCTGGTATGCCTTGAGCGGCTCGAGCGCAGCGTCGGACGCCTCGACGATCACGTGGATCGTCTGGCCGGGTCGCGCGTCGGACGGGATGGCGACGCTGATCGACTCCCCGTACGACGGTGAGATCGCGACCTGGCCCGGGAACGTCCCCGCTTCGCGATAGTGCCACCAGTGGCAGCGGACGGCATCCCCGTCGGGATCTTCCACGATCGCGCTCAGCGCGACCTCGTCACCGGGCGCAACGGAGATGTCCGTTCCCGGAAGCACTCGCAGCGACGGGTGGTGGTTCGCGTCCGCGAACCGATCGGTGACGCTCCATCGGAGGCGTGCCGCGAAATCGGCCTGGGCGTCGGCGAACCAGCGGACGACCGAGTGCTCCGCCGGGATGCTGCCGTCCGGGAGTGCGTCCTCTGCGCCTCGAACCGTCCACGAGTCAGGGGTGTCGGGAGTGCGGATCGCACGGCCGCCCCAGCCCCCGAAGCTCGGATGCTCGTGTCCGCGCAGGGAGGGGACCACCAGGTTCAGCATGTTCGTGGTGTCGCCCTCCGAGATCCACTCCCCCGCTGCCTCGGGCTCGGCCCAGACGCCGTAGCCCATGGCCGTGAGCTGGTCGGAGGTGTAGCCGGCGAGACCGAAGTAGTCGGTCGGGTCGTCTTCGACCATCTTCCGGCCGTCGCCCCACACCCGGTAGAGAGCGCCGAGCGGGCCGACCGACGTCACGTGGTCGCGGAGCCAGTCGGCGCTCAGCAGCGGCAGCTCCCGGTCCGTGAGGACCCGACGCGCGAAGTATCCCCACGCGTAGGTGGCGACATCCGTCACCCGGATGTCGGGCCACCGCAGCTTGATGTAGTCCTCGTACGTGTTGTCCTGGGATGCGAACTTGGTGATGACCGCCTTCTCGGAGACGGCCCGCCGCACCCGGTCCCACTCGCTCCCGCCGCGGTACTGCTCCTCGATGGACATGAGCGCGCGTGCGATCGTGCTGGTGCCGGCCCAGACCTGCAGGTGGACGGGGCCGGGCCGATCATCCAGAAGCGTCCGGGCGATCAGACGCGAGCCGTCGGTCTCTTCGGACGTGTCGCCCTCGAACGAGACGTTGCCGTCGTACACCAGCGAGCGCAGGTGAGCCGGGGACGGGTAGCGCGGGTCGTGCACGATGAGGTTCCCGTGCACCTGAGCGTACGCATCCACGACATCGTCGATGAAGCGCTCGCCCGGCGCCCAGCGCCACGACGTGCGAGGCTCGGCGTACTCGCGATCAGGCAGGAAGAAGGCGGTGCCCTTGCCGTCACCCCGCCAGTGCACCTGGCTGCTCGCATAGATCAGCCCCTCGATCTCCACCTCGTTGCTGTAGAGGACCATCCGGATCAGGGAGTTGAGGTCGTCCAGCTCCGGATCCGCGGTGATGATCGTGCGCGGCCGTTCGCCCCCGGGCGCGCCGCCGGTCGTCACAGCCATGTCGGTGCCGCCCCGGGCTCTGCGCCGTCGACATCGACGACGCCTCTCCGCGACCGGCCGATCCCCCACCCGACCAGGTCGGGAGTCGTCCCCCGCACGCGCAGCGCACCGGCATCCCCCTCCTCCGGAGTCAGGATGCGGTAGATCTCGGCGCGATCGGACGGTTCGAGCACGATGTCCCGGTCGCCGGGCTTGCGCTTGCGGCGCCACACCCGCACGAGATCCTCCAGGAGCAGCACCTGCAGCTCAGGGGGGAAGTCGTGCACGCTGCCGCCGTTGTCGAGGTCGACGGCGTGGATCCACACCTCGCGGGTGCGCATCCAGACGGTCTCGGATGCCGGGACCAGGCGGCCCTGCGCGGTGCGCACCTCCGCGCTCCACGCGTCAGGCGGCAGGTCGCGCCATTCGACGTTCAGGTGCACCGCGGCGTGCGCGGCGAGGTTGCGCAGCGCGTCGACGGGCAGAGTACCCCCGAAGGCGATCTCCTCCTCGCGCTGGGTGTCCGAGTCGTACATCGGCGTCTCGACGCCGGTGCGCGCCCATTCGACCAGGCGCGCGACGGCGCGCGCGTTGAACCCGACGTGTGCCACGAGCTGGCGCCGCGACCATCCAGGCAGGAGCGACGGAGCGTCGAACTCGTCGTCGCGCAGCTCGTTCAGTTTGCGAGCCCAATACGCCTGACCGCGCCGCATGAGCAGCAGCGACGCGGCGACTCGCTCGTCGGTGGCCAGGTCGGTGCGTTCCGGCACGGGTCAGCCTTCGGCGCGGATGCGGTTGCGCAGCTGCCCGATGCCCTCGACCTCGGTCACGAGGGTGGCTCCGGGTGCCAGGTACCGTGCGGGCTTGCGGGCGTGTCCGACGCCGCCGGGCGTGCCGGAGGCGATCACATCGCCGGGGCGGAGCGTCACGATCTTGGAGATGTACGAGACCAGGAAGGCGGGCCCGAAGACGAGGTCGTCGGTGGGCGTCTGCTGCACGGTCTCGCCGTCGACCTCGCCCCGCAGCAGCGCTCCGAGCGAGAACTCGTCCGGAGTCACGAGCACCGGTCCGAACGGGGATGTCGCCTCGAACGTCTTGCCCTGGAACCACTCCGGGCTGCGGTACTGATAGTCGCGCATGGTCACGTCGTTGATGACCGAGTAGCCGGCGATCGCATCCGCCGCCTCGTCCTCATCGAGGTTGCGGGCGGTCGAACCGATCACGATGGCGAGCTCGGCTTCCCAGTCCACGGCCTCAGCGGCGACTTTCGGCAGCACGATGTCGTCGTACGGACCGACCAGCGCTTCGGCGTACTTGGCGAAGAGGGTCGGGTGCTCGGGGAGCGGGCGGCCCATCTCGAGGATGTGGTTGCGGTAGTTGAGCCCGACGCAGACGATTTTGCCGGGATCGGGCACGACCGGCGCCCAGCCGGCGCTCGCGGGTTCCGGCACGCCGAACCCGGCACCCGAGGCCTCTTCGGCCCGCGCCCGCCACTCCGGGTCGCGCAGGAGCGCCCCGACGTCTGCGAACCCTGAGATCTCGGTGGCCCGGTCGCCGTCGATGCGGGCGGCGATGGTGCCGGAGTCGGTGCGAAGTGTTGCCAGGCGCATCAGCGGTCATCCTTACTGGGTAGGTACGTGCGGGTGAATCCGAGGCGGTCGATGATCGGGCCGTCGTTGAAGCGGAAAAGGTCGAAGGCCGTCTCGGCGCGGAGCGACCAGGGCACCCAGCTCGGGACGACGAACAGGTCGCCCTTGTCGAGCCGGTGCTCGACGCCGCCGAGCAGGACGGTCCCGCTCCCCTCGAAGACCTGCCACACCGACGAGCCGACCTCGTGGCGGACGGCCGTCTGCGAGCCGGCGCGCAGCCGGTGGAACTCGCTCCGGATCGTCGGCATCACGTCTCCTCCGGTCGTCGGGTTCGTGAAGCGGATCGCGGCGTGGCCCTGCTCCACGGTCGCGGGATAGCCTTCGTCCTCGAGCGCGAGCTGCTCGCTCAGCGCACGGTCGGTGTGCTCCCACCGGTACGCCGACAGGGGTGAGCTGATCTTGTCGTCCAGCCCCGACAGCGGGCGCAGCCCGGGGTGTGCCCAGAGGCGCTCGGCGCGGGAGGTCTGCGGCGAGGCCTCGTCGGTGACGCGTTCCGAGCCGAACTCGAAGAAGCCGACATCCGTGTAGTTGGAGAACGGGATGTCCAGCCCGTCGATCCACGCCATCGGCTCGGCGGTGTCGTTGTGGTGGCCGTGGAAGTTCCACCCGGGCGTGAGCAGCAGGTCGCCGCGGCTCATCCGAACGGGATCGCCGTTGACGACGGTCCAGACGCCCTGGCCCTCCACCACGAAGCGGAAGGCGTTCTGGCTGTGACGGTGCTCGGGCGCCGTCTCGTAGCCTCCGAGGTACTGGATCGCGCACCACAGGGTGGGGGTGACATAGGCGGTGCCGGGCAGTCCGGGGTTGACGAGGCCGATTGCGCGTCGTTCCCCGCCGCGGCCCACGGGCACGAGCTCACCGGAACGCTCGGCGATGTCGAAGAGCGTCTTCCACCGCCAGACGTGCGGCACCGCTGCCGGCGAGGGCACCATCGGCATCAGGTCGTCGCGCTGCGTCCACAGCGGCGCCATGCTGTTCACCTCGAAGTCGCGGTAGAGCTGGACGAGCTCTGGGGTGTCGGCCTGGCCGGTCATCTCCTGCATTCGACTCGCCTCTTCCTTGAGATCTGCCGGCCCACGCAGCCGGAATAGTCAGTACGCCAACGATATTACCGGATGACGGCGAAGACCACCCGCCATTTCACACCCCGGCGCGGAACAGCGGGTCCGCCGTGTCGCCCGGCACGTCCGAGCGGGCGGCGCGGATGGCGTCGATGCTCCGCGGGATGTCGAAGGGAAGGACGCCGCGCGCGGCGCCGGTGCGTGTCAGCGCCTCGAGCACCGCCGCATCCGACGAGCCGTAGACAGCGACCACCGCCGCCGCGGAGGGAAGGACCGGGGCGAGCAGCGCGGGTCGTTCCAGATGGACGACGACGATCACTGGGGCGACGGCCGCCAGCTGCCGAATGCGCTCCACGTCCGAGTCGGCGAATTCGAGGCTGCCCGCATGGAACGCGGACTCCAGCAGGTAATGATCGCGAGGCTCGAACGGCGCGGCGATGCGGACGACGACCACCTCCGCGTCCTCCGCCTGCGCAGGCACGAAGCCCGCGCGGGCGAGAACCTCCTCATCGATGTCGGGCGAGTGCACCCTCGTGCCGCTCACCACCGGCAGCGCCACCCCCGCAGCACTCACGATCGTCGTGGACGCGACCTGAGCGCGATGACCCGCGGCACGGAACTCCTCGGATCCGACGATGTCCGCCGCCGAATCCTCGTCGACATAGGGGTCCTCGAAGAGTCCGAGTCGGAACTTCACCGCCAGCAGCCGTCGAACCGACTCGTCGACCCGCGACTGCGGCAGGCGGCCCGACTCGACGAGTTCGACGATCCAGCGGGGATCGTCCTCGCCTCCGAACTGATCGACGCCGGCGAGCAGCGACTTCTCGACCCGATCCACTTCGGACAGGTGCTCGACACCCCACGCACGCGGCGGAAGGGTCTTGTCGCCGATGCGCGACTCCGTGATGAGGCTCCAGTCGGCGCAGATCACGCCGTCGAAGCCGAGCGTGCCGCGCAGCAGGCCGGAGAGGATCTGCCGGTTGAATCCGAACGCCACCTCCTCGATCCGCTCGCCGTCCAGCTCGAGCCCGATCGGCACGCCGTACGACGGCATGATCGCAGAGACGCCGTGGGCGATCGCCCTGCGGAACGGCTCGAGGTGGTACTCGAACATGCCGCCCGCGTAATCCTGCTCGCGGCCGTAGGGAAAGTGCGGGTCCTCCCCATCACGCTGCGGCCCACCGCCGGGAAAATGCTTGGCCATGCAGGCGACGCTGTCGGGTCCGACGCCTCCGGCGCCCTCGAATCCGTCCAGGTAGGCCAGTCCGAGCCGTGCCACCCGGTCCGCGCTCTGCCCGAACGTGCTGTACTGCCGCGCCCACCGCGGCTCGGTCGCGACATCGAGGGTCGGGTGCAGGGCCGACCGGATGCCGATCGCCAGGTATTCGCGGCGCGCGATGTCCGTGAACTCGCGCACCAGGCCCTCGTCGCCGAGCGCCCCCAGGCCCAGTGGCTCCGGCCACGCGGACATGTACTCGGCGCTGAATGAGGCGCCCCAGTTCTCGGTGAACGAGTGGCGCGGATCGGTGGAGATCGTGACGGGGATGCCGTGCGGAGACTGCTCGGCCAGCGCCTGAACCTGGTTCGCCCAGCGGGCCATCGACCGGGGGTCGGGAATGCGGTGGACGTTCAGGTGGGTGACGAACCGGCGCGCGACGAACTCCCGCACACTGGGCCGGCCGCCTTCCACCGCGGGCTCGTCGAGGTCGTCGTCGGTGGTGACGCGCACGATGGAGTGCATCATCAACCCGGCCTTCTCCTCGAGCGAGAGGCGCGCGAGAAGATCGTCGACGCGCTGATCGACCGAAAGTCGCGGGTCCTCGTACGGATCCAGCACTCCGTTGCCGTTCAGGTCGCGGAACCGGGTGCCGTCGACGTGCTCGAGATACGTGGGGGTCATGGGGGGTCCTCGCAACAGTCTTCCGCAACGCACTCCTGCGCGACAGTGCCCGCGCGTCCGCGGCATCCGGTGGCCGGAACCGCGGCTCGGATCGTGCGCGGGAAGAGAACCCGTCGAGCGCGTAATAGCGCAAGGGATCCGACGTCCTAAGAGTGCGGGAACCGGCCGGCCAGCAGAAGGCGGACGCAGAGTGCGAGGGAGGTCGGATGGGCACGTTCATCTACGACACGATGGCGAATTCCGTCGAGATCGACGACCGGACCCTGGCGCACCTGCGGATCGTGATCATGAACAAGCTGCGTCGCTCGGAGCCGTTCATGTTCGAAGTCGCGATGCACGATGGCAGTGGTCGCCGCAGCTTCTGGGTGTCTCCGAGCGTTCCCATGCAGTTCCGCTTCTTCACGACGCGGCAGCCGCAGATCAACCGGATCTGGATCGAAGAGCTGATGGAGGCCGCCAGTGGCCCGAACGGCCTGTCGATCCTGGCCGAACCCGAGCCGAAGGACGAACCGCCCGTCGCGCGGGCGGGCGCGGCCACGGGCAACGCGCGCGCCATCTGACTCCACGTGGAGTCGAAGTCACCGGCTATGCGTCGAGCACCAGCCGGTAGCCCATTCCGGGTTCGGTCAGGATGTGGCGCGGTCGCGCCGGGTCGACCTCGAGCTTCTTGCGCAACTGGCCGATGTAGAGGCGCAGATACCCGGTGTCGGTGATGTGCTCGCTGCCCCAGATCTCGGTGAGCAGCGTCTGCCGCGACACGAGCAGCCCGGGGTGGCGGACGAGGAACTCCAGCACGTGCCATTCCGTGGGAGTCAGCCGCACGGCGGCGCCGTCGCGGGTGACCGTGCGGGATACGAGGTCGACCGTCACATCTGCGAACGTGACCACAGGGTCGGCTCCGGGCTGCTGAGGTGAGGATCGCCGCGTCAGCGCACGCAGGCGGGCGAGCAGTTCGTCCATCTGGAAGGGCTTGGTGACATAGTCGTCTGCACCCGCGTCGAGGGCCTCGACCTTGTCGGCTGCGCCGGTGCGTCCCGACACAACCAGGATCGGGACCGTCGTCCATCCGCGAAGCGCCGCGATGACCTCCAGGCCGTCCAGGCGCGGCATCCCGAGATCGAGCATCACGATGTCGGGTCGTTCGGACGCCGCCGCGGCGATCGCCGCAGCGCCGTCGACGGCCGGGATGACCTCGTGCCCGTGGGCGGCGAGCGTGATCCGGAGGGCGCGGACGATCTGCGGGTCGTCGTCGGCGAGGAGGATCTTCATGACACCTCGTCCGCGTCCACGACCGGGAGGGCGATCACCATCGTGAGTCCGCCGCCCGGTGTGTCCTGGGCGGTGAGCGTGCCGCCCATGCCCTCGGTGAATCCCCTCGAGAGAGCGAGGCCCAGGCCCAGCCCTGTCGAGTTGTCGGTGTCACCCAGCCGCTGGAACGGTGCGAAGATCTCGTCCTTGCGCGAGGGGATCACGCCCGGCCCGCGATCCTGAACCCGGATCTCGGCCACTCCGTTGCGTCGGACGACGCTCACGTGCACCCGAGTTCCCGCCGCTGTGTAGCGCTCGGCATTCGCCAGCACGTTCACCACCACCCGCTGCAGGAGCACCCCGTCCGCGACGACCGTCGGCACATCGCGTTCCAGAGCGAGCTCGACCTCGTCGGGCCCGAGGCCGAGTTCATCGATCGCCGCGAGCACCACGTCGGCGGGATCGACCGGCGCGAGGGACACCGCGAGGACGCCCGCCTGAACACGACTCACGTCGAGCAGGTCGGTGACCAGCGTCGTCAGCGTGGCGAGGCTCTCGTCGGCGGTGGCCAGCAGCTCGCGCCGGTCCTCATCGCTCATCGCCGATTCCGCGCCGCGCAGGCCGCTGACCGCTGCCACCGCGGATGACAGCGGCCGGCGGATGTCGTGGCTGAGCGCGGACAGGAGTGCGGTGCGCACCTGGTCGGTCTCGGCCAGGGCGTCGACGGTGGCCGCCGCCTGGGACAGGTCGGTTCGCTCGAGGGCGGCATCCAGCTGCGACACGATCACATCGAGGAGACGCCGCGCGGCGCCGTCCAGCTCGTCGCCGTGCAGCTCGAGCACGGCACGGTCACCCACGGGCACCGTCGTGTGCCGATTGTCGGCGAGCGGCTCACCGTCCGTGGCGAGCACCGTGCCATCCGGTGCCAAGAGCCGCACGCCGGCGAGGTTGAACGCCTCCCGGGTCCGCGCGATGAGGGCCGGCACGGCACTCTCTCCACGCAGGACGTTGCCGGCGACCGCGCCCAGAAGCTCGGACTCCGCCTCCGAGCGACGCGCCAAACGGGCTCGGCGAGCTGCCTGGTCGACGATGTAGCTCACCAGCACCGCATTCACCACGTACAGCAGCAGCGCGTACAGGTGCAGCGGATCCGACACCGTGACCTCGTACTGCGGCGCGACGAAGAGGAAGTCCAGCGTGAGGCCCGACATCACGGCCGCGAACAGCGCCGGCCAGATGCCCCCGATGAGCGCGACGAGGATGACCAGCAGCTGGAAGGCGAGGACGTCGCTGGTGATCGACTGGGCGGAGCGGACCGAGAAGAGCAGCCACGTCAGCAGCGGGCCCACGATCAGCGCGACGATGAAACCCAGGACGCGACGGCGCACGCTGAGCGCACCGCCGGTGAGCAGCGGCAGCGCGAAACCGCGCGCGGCAGCCGCGTGGTTGACCACGTGCACGTCGATGTCGCCGGAATCGCGGATGACGGCCGCACCGATTCCGGGCCCGGTCAGTGCCGGCGTGAACCGCCGCCGCCGGCTCACGCCGATCAGGAGCTGCGTGGCACCGACCGAGCGGGCGAAGTCGAGAAGGGCACGGGGGACGTCGTCGCCCACCACCTGGTGATACGTGCCGCCGAGCGACTCGGCGAGGGTCCGCTGTGCGGCGAGTGCCCCGAGCCCGCGCGGGTGCGGGTCATCCTGGCTGGTGACGTGCACGGCGAGGATCTGGCTCCCGGCTGACCGGGACGCGATGAGGGCACCGCGCCGCAGGAGCGTGTCGCCCTCCGCTCCCCCGGTGAGCGCGACGACCACGCGCTGGTTGTCCGCCCGATCCGGAAGATCGGCTCCCTGCTCGCTCGCCCTCTCCCGCGTCGGCATATCGCGCCGCTGCCGGTCCATGCGCGTTCCTTCCCCGTTCGCAGCCCTGATCCGCCCGCGCACTGCTGCGCTCCGAATCCTAGACGCCGCCGCTCGCGCATGCCGCGCCGCGGACTCGCACTCCGATTCGACACCTCCGAAGGCACCGGATTGCGACCCCCTAACGATTCCCATACGGCCCTCGGCCGTTTGCTAACGGGCGTTCCCTTATCCGCCGTCCGGGCCGGTGCGAGGATTTACCGGGTCCGAAAACCTCGGCCCGAGCGAGGAGTTGTCCAGGTGAATGATTGGGACCAGTTCGAGTTCCCACGGGCGGTCCCGGGACCGTCGAAGAGCGGGCGGATGGCCACGCCGTTCTCGCGCTGGCTGCTCCACGACACCGTGCAGCCGGTCGGACCGGAACGAGCCGAGACCGCTGCCCACGGTCACTCGTGGTGGAAGGTCATGTGCCTCACGGGCGTGGACTACTTCTCGACGCTGTCGTATCTTCCCGCGATCGCGGTACTGGCCGCCGGTGCACTCTCGCCGCTCGCGACGCTCCTCATCGTCGCGCTGACACTGCTCGGGATGCTGCCCATGTACCGCCGGGTGGCGAAGGAGAGTCCGCACGGTCAGGGTTCAGTGGCGATGCTCGAACGACTGCTGCCGTTCTGGCAGGGGAAGATCTTCGTCCTGATCCTGCTCGGCTTCGTCGCGACGTCGTGGATCATCACCATCACCCTGTCCTCCGCCGATGCCACGGTGCACCTGCTGGAGAACCCGTTCATGCCGGAGTGGCTCTCCGGTCAGGCGGTGGCGATCACGATCGTGCTGCTGCTGGTCCTCGGCGGCGTGTTCCTGATGGGCTTCACCGAGGCCGTCACGGTGGCGATCCCGCTCGTCGCGATCTTCCTCGGGCTGAACGCCGTCGTCATCGCCGCGGGACTGCTCGAGATCGCCACGCATCCTCTCGCCGTCGCGGACTGGATGGCCGCCTTGACCGCCACCGGCAGCGGCCCCGGCGGGCTGCTCCTGCCCGCTCTCATCGCATTCCCTCTTCTGGTGCTCGGACTGTCCGGCTTCGAGACGGGCGTCAGCATGATGCCGCTCGTCTCCTCGCGCGGCGCAACCCCCGCGGAGCGGCTGAACTCGCGGATCCGAAACACCCGCAAGCTGTTGACCGTCGCCGCGGCCATCATGAGCGTGTATCTGCTCAGCAGCAGCATCGTGACGACGCTGCTGATCCCGGCCGAGGCCTTCCAGCCGGGCGGTGCAGCGAACGGACGTGCGCTGGCATACCTCGCGCACGAGTACTTCGGCGATGGATTCGGCACCGTGTACGACATCAGCACCGTCCTGATCCTCTGGTTCGCGGGCGCATCGGCGATGGCCGGGCTGATCAACATCGTGCCGCGCTATCTGCCCGCGTACGGCATGGCTCCCGAGTGGAGCCGCGCCGTGCGTCCGGTCGTGCTCGTCTACACGGCGATCAGCATCATCATCACGATCGGCTTCCAGGCCGACGTCAATGCGCAGGCGGGCGCTTACGCCACCGGCATCCTGGCGATGATGGTCTCGGCCTCGTTCGCGGTCCTGATCTCCACGATCCGACGCCGCAAGGCCCTGCCGATCGCCGGGTTCAGCGTGCTCACGCTGGTGCTGGCCTACGCCCTGATCGCGAACATCATCGAGCAGCCCGACGGGCTCGCCATCTCGGCTCTGTTCATCCTCGGGATCATCGTCATCTCGCTGGTCTCGCGGGTGTCGCGCACGACCGAGATCCGCGCGGAACGGCTCGAGTTCGACGAGACCGCCCGCAGGTTCATCGCCGAGTCCCTGCGGCATGACGGACGCCTCAACATCATCGCCAACCGGCCCGAGACGGGCGAGGCGATCGAGTATCTGCAGAAGGAACGCGCAGCCCGGCGTCTCAACCCGGTTCCGGGACGAGCCGAGGTGCTCTTCCTCGAGATAAAGATCGTGGATCCGTCGGAGTTCCGCGAGGTGCTCCACGTCACCGGCATCGAGGTCGAGGGGTTCCGCGTGCTGCGCGCCGAGAGTCCCGCCGTCCCGAACGCGATCGCGGCGATCCTGATCGCACTGCGCGACGTCACCGGCGAGCGTCCGCACGCCTACTTCGAATGGTCGGAGGGCAATCCCCTCCTGCACATGGTCCGCTACCTTCTGCTCGGTCGGGGCGACACCGCACCCGTCGTGCGCGAGATCCTCCGCGAGACCGATAAGGACCCGATGGACCGGCCGGTGATCCACGTCGGCGGATGAGCCGGCCGGTCGGTCGTCGGCGGGTTCACCGCTCGATCGCCCGAACCCGGTTGTTGCGGGCGTTGTGCTCCAGCTCCACCAGTCCCAGCGCCTCCAGCAGGGGCGGAAGGTACATCCCGAACCGGCCGCGCAGGCCTTTCTTCTGGCCGTACCAGCCGCCGACCGGGTTGTCCTCCGACCGCCCCCACGCCTCGACTGTGCCAGGAGCGGCATCCTTCTGCTCATCCGCCGCGCCGAGCGGCATCCAGTCACCGCGCTGGACGAGCATCTCGTGCAGATCGTCGACCGCCCGCGCCAGGTAGGTGAGCCTCGTGCCTCCGACCTGGCAGATCAGCAGCGGCGGATCCGCCGTGTCGTCCCGGTAGATCGCGTAGTCCGACGAGAGCGGCGGCGTCTTCAGCTTCCAGGGGTCTTCGGGCGTTCCGGCGCCCGACCAGTGCTGGGTCATGACTCTCCCTCGGGTGTGGGTTCGGGACCAGTCTCGGCCGTCGCGAGGGCGGCGTCTTGTACGAAAACGACGACATTCGGCGCGAAGTCGGCCGGGCCTTCCGGCGGGTAGTAACCGCGGTAGCCGCGGGGAACGCCTCCACTGAAGATGCGGAAGTCGCGGACGAAGTGCGCCTGATCGAAGTACCCGGCTGCCGCCGCCACCTCGCCGAGCGAGACGCCGGGGTCCGACATCAGCTGCCGGAGCGCGGACTGGAAGCGCAGAACCCGTCCGACGGTCTTCGGGGGGAACCCGAGCCCGCGGGCGAACAGCCGCTCGATCTGCCGGGGTGAAGATGCCGCGACCTCTGCGAGCAGGCTCACCGGCGCACGGCCGTCGCCGGCGACGAGCGCCGACAGCGCGCGCTCGAAAGCCGCCTGCGCCCGGTCCAGCCGCAGCCGCGCGAGGAAGAACTCGTCGAGCATCTGGCCGCTCGCCGCCAGATCGGGCTCGGCGCGGAGAGCCCGCTCGAGCTCGCGCGTCTCATCGCCGAAAACCCGCTCGGGCGACGGCGTCTGACCGCTCCACGCCGCGACTCGGACGCGGGTGAATGGCGCGAGTCCGCCGAGGTGGAACCGGACTCCGACGATGCGCACCCGGCCGTGCTGAAGGATGCGGATCGGAACGAGTCGCTGCGCATCGAGATTCGACCGGTCGTGCTCGGTGACGCCGCCGCCGATGACCACGCGCCGGTACGAGGCCTCGAAGTTGAAGATGAGATCCGCGCGGGCGTCCACGAAGACCTCGACCCGCAGGTCGACGTCTTCGCCGGGTGCATGCGAGACGAACCAGTAGTTCTCGATGTAGCGCCGAAGAGGCTCCGCGGGGAGGCGCAACCGGTACATGGGCTCAGAATGGCACGCCGGCGGTGGGAGACGCTCGCGTTCGAACGGCCGTCAACCGCCGTCCTCGCCGCCTTCGCCGGAATCATCTCCGCCCGTGTCGGTCTCGCCGTCCGCCGGCGGCGTCGGCTCGGGGGCAGGGGTCGGCTCGACCGGTTCGGCCGGCTCCGTCGGTTCGACCGGCTCAGGGGAGGGGGTCGGCTCGGCCGGCTGCGTCGGCGGGGCGGACTCCGTGGGTTCGGGCGTCTCGGTCGGCTGCGCGGGCTCGGTCGATTCGGCCGGGGGCGATTCGACCGGCGCAGCGGGAGGAGCCTGAAGGTCGGCGCGCACCACATCGATGGCGTTCTGGATCGCAGCCGCCCGCTTCGCACTCACGTCCCCGTTCGCGACCGCGTCATCCAGCTGTTTCTGCAGCTCGTCGAGCAGCGCCGTGGCGGAAGCCAGGTCGCCGGCCGCAGCCGACTCGGCGATGGACACGACGGAATCCTGCATCTGAGCAGACACGTCGAGTGAGATCTCCGAGTCCGGCGTCGCGCAGCCGGCGAGGATCCCCGCCACGAGCGTCGCACCCGCGAGGAACGTGAGGACGCGGCGCATGGAAGTTGTCTTCTCGTCGAGGGAGTACTGGCAGGACAAACCTAGTTCCTCACCTGGAGCCGACGACACCAAGCTCTTGACAGAGCGACGGCCAGCGTGAAGCTGCCCGGGATGCATTTGCCTGGACCGCGTAATGGACCTGCACAGCCGACGTCTTATTCATGCGGAAGCGGCTGGGGCAACGGCTTCCGCGGTGCTCTCGCACACGGCACCAGGGTCGGCGTCACCTCGGAGGGGTCCGAGAGTCGGCGTCGGCCCACGCACCCGGCCACCCCGCGGCGCGATCCGGCAGGCGTAGGCTGAAGGGAGGCGGCCGCGGACCCAGGTAGCCCGTACGGTACTCGGGTGAGGAGAAGGATGCGGTCGTCACACGGTCCGCGAGGCCAACGGGGTTTGTGTGGAGAGTTCGTCTCCGCCCTGCCCGTCCAGCATGCCGCGATATCCACCCTGGGTGACCCGTTCGAAGTCGAGACGGTCTGCTCCAGCGATCCGCTCGCGGCGCGCTTGGACGAGCTGCAGCTGGACTTCGGGGAAGGCCCCTGCTGGCAGGCCCGTGCGACGCGGTCGCCGGTGCTGCTTCCCGACCTGCAGGCCCCGCTCACGCCCGCGTGGCCGGTGGTGCAGGCGGCACTGGCATCGCACCAGGTGCGAGCGGCGTACGCCTTCCCGATGTCGGTCGGAACTCTGGACATCGGCGCCGTCGACCTGTACGCCGCCCGCCCCGACGCGCTCTCCCAGAACGATGTCGCCACCGCGTCGGCCATGGCGGATGCCGCAGCCCTCCAGGTGCTGCGCCACACCATGGCGCACCGCGACGACCCTCACAGAGACGACCCCTCGTCGCGACGCACCGTGCACCAGGCGACCGGGATGGTCATCGCTCAGATGCGTATCCCCGCGGACGACGCGCTGCTCGTGATCCGCGCGCACGCCTTCGCCGCCGACAGGTCCGTGGCGCAGATCGCGGCCGATGTCGTCGAGCGCCGGCTCGATTTTTCGAACTGAGGAGGCGCCGCGGGCGTACATTGGGCAGATGACGCCTCGCACGCGTGAGCAGGATCTGATCGAGACCTTCGTCGGCCTCGCGGACACGCTCGTGGTCGACTACGACATCGTCGACCTGCTGTACAAGCTGGTGACCCGCTGCGCGCACACGCTGGAAGCGGTGGATGCCGGCATCCTGCTGCCCAACGAGCACGACCAGCTGGAAGTGGTCGCATCCACCAGCGAGAGAAGCCACCTCATCGGAATACTCCAGCTGGACGCGGGCGAAGGACCCTGTGTGGACGCGTACACAAGCGGTCAGGTGGTGACCGTCGACGATATCGCCGCCACCTATGCCCGATGGCCGGTGTTCGCGGAGGCAGCCGCCGACCTCGGATATCAGTCCATGCACGCGATTCCGCTGCGGCTGCGCAACGAGACGATCGGCTCGCTCAACCTGTTCAGCGACAAGTCGGGTCCGCTGAAGCTGGAGGACGCCGTCGCCGCCCAGGCGCTTGCCGACATCGCCACGATCGGCATCCTGCACGAGCGCGCGCTGCGCGAGGCGGACCTCGCGCGCGAGCAGCTGCAGCACGCGCTGAACAGCCGAGTCATCATCGAACAGGCGAAGGGCGTCCTCTCGCACCGCGAGCGGGTCGACATGGACCAGGCGTTCCTCATGCTGCGCGAACGAGCGCGCAGCAGCGGCCGGTTGCTGTCCGTGGCCGCGCGCGATGTCGTAGAGGAGTCCGGGCAGCGCTGACGGGGAGGTCGTGATGCGTTCTGCAAGCAGCGCCGGAGCACTCGTCGCCGCGGCATCCGCTGTGGTCCTGGCCGGTTGCGTGCCCGTCGTAGCAGGGGGGCCGGCGGCCTCGGAGGAGCGCGAGATCGGGGCGGTCACGACGGTCGTTCTCGACACGTCCGGCGACCTCACGATCTCGGAGGGCGAGCCCGGCCTGACGATCCACGCGCCGGAGGCTGCGTTGGATCGCCTGACCTCGGACGTGAACGGCGACACCCTCGTGTTGGGTTCGAAGTCCGGACCCGAGATCATCGTGGGCGAGGTGCGGTACGAGCTCACACTGCCCGAGCTCGAGACGGTCGAGCTGAACGGCTCCGGCGACGTCGAGTCCACCGTTTCCGCTGGAGGAGCACTCCGCCTCGACCTCGACGGCTCCGGTGATGTCGAGTGGTCCGGCCTGGACGCCGACGGCGTCGAGGTCCGCCTGACCGGCTCCGGCAGCATCGAGTTGTCGGGTACCACGTCGGAGCTCACGATCGAGCTCGACGGCAGCGGCAGCGTCGACGCCGGCGACCTGCAGGCGCGGGACGGCGTCGTCTCGATCGGCGGGTCGGGCGACATCGACGTCGCGGCCAGCGACACGCTGTCAGTCGAGATCTCGGGCAGCGGCCGAGTCACCTACTCGGGCGATCCGTCGGTGAACTCGGATGTCTCCGGCTCGGGCGACGTCGTGCGCGGCTGACCTGCCTCAATGAGTCCGGCGGCCGCGCGCCCCCACGGCGTCCAGTCGCTCGTTGAGCGTGATCGCGGCGTCGATGAGCGCGAGGTGAGTGAACGCCTGCGGAAAGTTGCCGATCTGCTCGCCGGTCGGTCCGATCTCCTCCGAGTACAGCCCCAGGTGGTTGGCGTAGGTGAGCATCTTCTCGAAGATGAGCCGGGCGTCGTCCAGCCGGTCGGCGCGGGCGAGTGCGTCGACGTAGAGGAACGTGCACAGCGAGAAGGTTCCCTCCGAGCCCCGGAGCCCGTCGGGCGATGCGCTCGGGTCGTAGCGGTACACAAGGCTGTCCGAGACCAGCTCCTTCTCAATCGCCGCAAGGGTCGATGTCCACATGGGGTCGTGCGGGGAGATGAAGCCGACCTGCGTCATCTTGAGCAGCGAGGCGTCCAGGACCGGCTCCCCGTATTGCTGGACGAAGGCTCCCCGCTCGGGATTCCATCCCTTCTCCATGATCTGGTTGTAGATCGCGTCGCGATGCTCCATCCAGCGTGACAGCGGCGCCGGTCGGCCGTATGCGGTCGCGAGCCGGATGGCGCGGTCGAAGGCGACCCAGCACATCAGCCGCCCGTACGTGAAGTCCTTGCGTCCGCCTCGGGTCTCCCAGATGCCCTCCTCCGGCTGATCCCAGTTCTCGCCCAGCCAGTCGAGGAGCCTGCCGATCGCCACCCACCCGGGCTGCCCGATGTCGACGCCGCTGCGATAGGCATTCCAGAGGGCTTCCATCGCTTCCCCGTAGATGTCAAGCTGCAGCTGCCCGGCGGCGCCGTTACCGATCCGCACCGGATAGGACCCGCGGTATCCCTCCCAGGCCTCGAGGACCTCCTCCGTCATGTGGGTGTCACCATCGATCCGGTACATGATGTTGAGGGGCCCGGTCGGGCTGCCCAGCTGCGCCGCCCCTCGGTCCCGCAGCCAGCGACCGAACGCGGCCGCCTCCTCGTAGAAGCCCATCCGGATGAGCGTGTTGACCGAGAAGGAGGCGTCCCGCACCCAGGTGAACCGGTAGTCCCAGTTGCGCTCGCCGCCGATCTGCTCGGGAAGGCCGGCCGTCGGGGCCGCGACGAGTCCGCCGGTCGGGGCGTAGGTCATCAGTTTGAGCGTGATCGCCGAGCGCTCGACCTTCTCGCGCCAGCGACCGGTGTACGTCGATTGCCCGATCCAGTTGCGCCAGAACTGTGCGGTCTCTTCGAACATGCGGTGGGCGTCGGCGACGGGGACGGCCTGCGGGCTCGTGGCACCGTCGGTCTCGAGGACGACGCCGCGCATCTGCCCCTCGCTGAGGCTCAGCGAGAAGCGCAGGTCGCCTCCGTCGGTCACCTCCGCCTGCCCGAGCCGCTCGGTGCCGGGGTCGCGGATGAGGCTCAGCGTGAGAGTCGTCTCGCCGGCAGTGCACGTCGCGCCGTGCTCGCTGAGCGTCACCGCGTGCTTCTGTCGGCCGTAGTCGAAGCGCGGTGCAACCTCCAGATCGAACACGATCGAGCCGCGGACGCAACGCAGCTGCCGGACGAGACGATGCCGGCTGCTCGGAGCGTCGGAGGCGACCGGCATGAAATCGATGACCTCGCCCACACCCTCCTCCGTGAGGAAGCGGGTGAGGAGGATCGCTGTGTCGGGGAAGTACAGCTGTTTCGTCTCGAAGGCGTCGGCGCGTGGGCGCGTGCTGAAATGACCGCCGCGCTCGCTGTCGAGCAGCGACCCGAAGATGCTCGGGGAATCGAAACGGGGACTGCAGAACCAGTCGATGGTGCCGTCGGTCGCGACCAGGGCGGAGGTCTGCAGATCTCCGATGAGGCCGTGATCTGAGATGAGCGGGTAATCGCTCATGCCTGCGAATTCCTGTGCATGACTGACCACCCTCGCTCGACGACGCTTGATCGTATCGTCGCGCGCGCGACGCTGCCTAGGGCGATCGCACGGGAAGGGATGCCGCGATCACACCGCGGCATCCCGTCTCGCGCCGCACCGCTATCTGCGTCGAGTGGACTGCGCCGATGCCTGCGCCGGACGCGCGGCGACACCGTCGTCGCGAAGCTCGCCACCGTGCACGATCAGCGCATAGATGATCAGTACATCCATGGCGATCATCACGAGCGACCACCACGGCTGCGCCGCGATCAGTACCGCCGCCCCGCCCACGCGACAAGGGCCTCCGCGGCGGAGCGCAAGGACTTGAATCGCTACGGCCGGGCCTATCCCCACCCGCCCAGGTACGCCTCCACGTCGATCTCGTCGCCGATCGGGCGCACGTCGCGAGCAACCGTCCGCTCGACCGGGAAGAGGTCTTCCCGTCCCCACCGCGCGTTGCGCGCTCGGGCCCGCATCGAGGCGATCCGGATGAGCTCGGCACCCGCCTCGTCGACGAGCACGAGCTCGCCGAGCTGCTCTGAGCCGACGCGTTCGACCTCGGCAGCGAGGAGGCCGCCGGTGACGAGTACCGGACGGAGCAGATCGATTCGAAGGCGCACGCGATCGAGGTGGTCCGCTTCCTCTGGACTCCGAAGGTCGAGGCTGTTTACCACCTCCGCGCCGGGTAGGGCGGCCAGCACGCTGTCGAGGCAGACGAACGTCGGAGCCGGCGCAGCCGCGGACGGGCCGACCACCGCGATGTCGACCTTCCCGCTGCGGATGCCTCTGCCGCGCGAGCCGGGCAGCGGTATCAGCTCGGACAGCCGGATCGCCTCGGCGTTCTTCACCGCGAGCGCGGTCGTCGATCGACCTGCGATGTCGGGGCCGTCGTGCCACGCAACGGCTGCAGGAACGTGCGCGAGCATCGCGCCTCGGAGCCACGCGCGGTACGCCCATTCCCAGTCCTCGCCGCCGTAGACGGTGAAGGACTCGTCGAATCCGCCGATCTCCTCGAACATCGACCGAGAGCACGCCAGGACCGCGCCGATGACGTATCGGTAGCTGCGGTCGTCGGCGTCGAGCAGGTTGCGGGAGGCGCGGTACGCCTCAGTCAACCAGGTCGGTTCGGGCAGTGCGCGGCCGGGCGCCACGCTCTCGATGTGGGCGGTCGGCGCCAGCCCCGCGAGAAGAGCGTGGCGGCGACGCCCCACGGCGATGCAGTCGGGCGCGAGCGCCGGGAGTCGGGCGAGTTCGCGCACGAACGACGGTTCGGGCACTGTGTCGGCGTCGAGGAAGACCAGCACGTCGCCGACGGCGGCACGGGCGCCGAGGTTTCGCACAGCCGCCAGCCGGAAACCGGCGTCGTCCTGGCGCACGAGACGCACACCGTCGCTGACGACCGGGATCTCCGGCGAACCGTCGTCCGCGACGATCACCTCGAGCCGATGCCGCGGGTGGTCCTGCCGCTCCAACGCGTGCAGGGTGCGCGCCAGCTGCTCCGGCTGGCGGTAGTGCGCGACGATCACCGAGACCATCGGCGGCTCGGGCGGCTCGACCCCCTCGAGCGTGTCCCACCGGTTTCCCGGCAGCGCGTGCCCCTCCGGCCACGTCATCGCGGGTCCATCGCAGCCCACCAGGCCCGGTACTCCTCGGCCACGTCGGCGAGAGTCGGCGCCAGCCGGATGCCGGGGTCCAAACGCGTCCGCGCCGGAACACGCCACGCCTCCGCAAGGCGACCCGGCAATTCGTCTTCCCGGTACAGCGTCATCGTTCCCGGCCGCAGCTCCGCCATCTCCTCGGAATACCGGGAGAAGACGACGAGCGGCCGACGACCTGCCTCCACCCACTCGAGCATCGAACGAGACGCGGAGACGTGCTCGTGCGCGGCGAGCGGGATGCCGTCATCCCCGATGCGGCGAGCGAACTCCTCGTCGTCCAGGAATCCCGTCACGTCGAATCGGATGCCGCGCCGCACGGCATCCGCTTGCAGAGCATGCACGTCGCCCTCGTGACCGGAAGACGGTCCGCCGACGGCGCGGACGATGACCGCGCCGACCGGCTCGCCGGCCGTCCGCAGTCTGTCGGCCGCCTCCGCTGCGGCGCGGATCGCCTGCGCGTGTCCTTTGCCGGGGTAGATGAAGCCTGCGAGAAGTATGACGAGGTCGCGCTCACCGCTCGGTGCGGAGGCAGGTGGCGTGCCGTCGGGCGCGGCACCGACGCGCGCGCCGAGCGGGATGGAGTGCGGCGGCGCGGCACCCGGCAGGAACTCGGCGACCAGCTGCTGTTCGTGCCGACTGTTGACCGCCACGGCCTCGGCAGCCCCGAAGAAGCGCGCGTAGGCGCCGACGCGGCGCGGAAGCGCGGTGCCGTCCGAGGTCTGCGGCACGTCGTGCACCGTGATCGTCAAACGGGTGTGTGCGGCGATCCGTTCGAGGTTCAGCGCGGCCTCTTCGGGCGAGCGGCCCACGAGGCCGTCGGTCACATGCACGTGGGTGCGCGCGGCCGATCGCGCGTGGCCGATGGCGTCCGCGACATCAGCGACCGCCGCCACGGAGGTGCGAACGTCGAGCATCGTCAGGGCAGCCGACAGGTCTTCGGAGTACCCGACCACCCCGTGACCCCGGGGACCCACGATCAGCTGCAGCGGGGGCGGGGGCGCGGTCATCTGGCACATGGTTATACGTCCCGGGCGCTCACGTCAAGCGCCTCCGTTTTCGCAGAGTGGCGCTTATCGTCGGCAGAAGGGCCGACGAATCACGGCGGGCCTCTGCGATCCGATCAGCGGGAGGGAGATTCCCATCATGGTGCCTTTCGCGACCTCGACCCTCTCCCCCGCCGCGCGGGAGGCGGCACCGGACGTCATCACGATCGCCTCGGCTCCGGCCGGCCACCCGTACGTCGCGCGGATCTCCGCGGCCGATGGCATCTCGTTGCTGCCGGATCCGCCGGTGCCGGGCGCGCCCGCAGGCGTCTGGTGGCCTCCTCCCGTGCTCGACCCTGCGTGGATCGACGCGAACCGCTCTGCGGCCCAGCTGCTGCACATCCATTTCGGCACCGAGTCCTTCGCACCCGGCCATATGACAACGGTGATCGATGCCGCCCACAAGGCGGGCTGGCCCGTGGTGTACACGGCGCACGACCTGGAGCACCCGCAGCTCGGCGACCAGGTCGCCTACGCCGGGCAGCTCGACGAGCTCATGCGCGGTGCCGATGCCGTGATCACGCTGACCGAGGGCGCGGCCTCCGCCATCCGGGATCGGTGGGATCGCAGCGCATCGGTCATCCCCCATCCATCGGTGGTCGCCCCGGATGCCGTGACACCGCGCGTGCGCTCGTTCGACGGCATCCGCATCGGAGTGCACCTCAAGGATCTGCGCCCGAATGTCGACGGTCCGGGCACGGTTCGCATGCTGCTCGACTCCGCCGATCGCCTGCGACGCGACGGCGTCCCGGTGGTCGCGGAGATCCGACTGCATCATCGCGTGCGCGACGACGCGGCCCGCGACGAGGTGCGCAGCCTGTGCGCGGCCGACGAGCACGCGACGCTGGTCGAGCACGAGCGACTCTCCGACGCCGAACTCGCGATCGCGCTCAGCCGGCTCGACGTGTACGTCCTCCCCTACCGGCACGGCACCCACTCGGGCTGGCTGGAGTTCTGCTGGGATCTCGGCGTTCCCGTCGCCGCACCTCTGGTCGGCTACTACGCCGAGCAGCACCCCGACCGCTCAGTCGCGACGTTCGCGCCCGGGAGCGGCGCCGACCTGACGTCCGCGCTCGCGAGTCTGATTTCCGGTTCGGATGTCGCCCGTGCGGGCACCGAAGAACGAGCCGACATCGTCGCCGCACGTCGAGAGGCCCGCCGGCAGACCGACGAAGCAGCGGCCGCTGCGCACGCGGCGCTCTACCGCCGCCTTGCGGGGCGGCCTTCGTGAGCGCGCGCGATCCCCTGCGGATCGTGGTGATCGCGCCACTTCGATTCCCGATCCGCCCCCCGCACCCCGGAGGGCTGGAGTCCGCCGTCTGGTCCGAGGTGGCGGCTCTCACGCGCCGCGGTCACGACGTGACGATGGTGGCGGTACAGGGGTCGGATTTCGTGGAGCCCGGCAGCCCGTTCGAGCTGCCGAATCTGAAATGGCCGCAGGGCGTCCCGGGCACGGACGTCAGCTACCCGCTCAGCTACGAGGCCACGACGGTGCCGGCACTGGAGCGGGCGCTCGCGGCGATCGCGGCGGACTCGGAACGGTTCGACGTGATCTCGAATCACTGCCTGCATCCCCTTCCGATCAGACGAGCCTCTCTCCTCTCCGTGCCGATGCTCACGACGCTCCACACTCCGCCGGACGAGGCGTTCGTGGCGGCGCACGCCGCCGCCGGTCCCGATGGCAGCACCTTCCTGTCGGTCAGCGATTTCACGCGCCGCGAGTGGGCGCGAGCCGGACTGCACTCCGAGCTGCTCGCGAACGGAGTCGACCCGACCGAGTGGCCGGCAGGCCCGGGCGGCGAGCAGATCGTGTGGTTCGGCAGGATCGTGCCGGAGAAGGCACCGCACCTGGCGGTGGAGGTCGCCCGCCGGCTCGGCAGGCGACTGACGATCGCCGGCCGCATCGGCGACCACGACTACGCCGAGAACGTCCTGTTCCCGCTCCTCGGAGATGACGTCACCTACGTCGGCCCGCTGACGCCGTCGCGTCTGGCCGAGCTGGTCGGCGCGAGCGCCGCAGCGCTGTCGACACCCGCCTGGGCGGAGCCGTTCGGCCTCGTCGCACCGGAGGCGCTCATGTGCGGCACCCCGGTCGTGAGCTTCGCCGTCGGCGGAGTCCCCGAGATCGCCGCGCGCAGCGTCGGAATGGAGCTCGTCGCACCCGGCGACGTCGCCGCGATGAGCGCGCGCGCGAACCGCCTCATGCAGCGGACCGCCGACGACGGGTCGTTCCGTCAGCGCATCCGGGCGAGCGCCGTCCGCCGCTTCTCGCTCGAGGCCCGGATCACCGCGCTTGAATACCGATTCGCCGAGCTCGTCGCGAGCGCCGGCCTTGCCGACGAGCTGACCGCATGAGCGCCCGCATCGGCTGGTACGTGCACCATCACGGGCGCGGGCACCTCTCCCGCATGCTCGCGATCGCCCCGCATCTGGATGCCGAGATCTGCTGTTTCAGCTCGCTGCCGCGGCCCGACGACCTGCCGGAGCACTGCTCGTGGACGCTGCTGGACCGGGACGACGATCTGCGTCCCGGTGCGACGGATCCGCGCAGCGCCGATCCGGAGGCGGGAGGGCTGCTGCACTGGGCGCCGCTCGGGCACGCGGGGCACCGCGCGCGCCTCGCGACGATGGTCGCGTCCGTCGCTGAGACTCCCGTCGACGCGTTCGTCGTCGACGTGTCGGTCGAAGTCGCCCTGCTCGTCCGCCTTCTGGGCATCCGTACGGTCGTGATCGCGCAGCCCGGCACGCGCAACGATGCCGCCCACGAGCTCGGGTACCGCGCCGCCACCACCATCGTCGCTCCCTGGCCGGAGGCCCTACTGGATCCGCCGCACCTCGCCGCCGTCAAGGGCAAGACCGTCTTCACCGGCGGAATCAGCCGATTCGAAGGACGAGCTCATACCGGGCTTGTCCCGGAGGATCGTTCGGAGCGCACCGTGGTGCTGCTCGGCAGCCGTGGCGGCAGCGGGGTCTCAGCCTCCGCCATCGCCGACGCCTCCACCTCCTCCGGACGCTCATGGCGCGTCCTCGGCGCCACTCCCGACGACGCATGGTCGGCCGACCCGTGGCACGAGCTCACCACCGCGGGCGTGGTCGTCGCATGGGCAGGGCAGAATTCGGTCGCCGACCTCGCCGCCGCGAACGCGGCCGCTGTGATCGTGCCGCAGGAACGCCCGTTCGGGGAGCAGGTGGAAACCGCGCTCGCGGTGAAGCGCGCCGGGCTGGCGATCGTGGCGACCGAATGGCCGCCGGCCGATGCCTGGCCCGAGCTGATCGACCGCGCCACGCGCCTGCGGCCGGACTGGTCCCGGTGGGAGGTGCACGGCGCAGCCGCCCGCGCCGCGGCCGCCATCGAAGCGACCGCCCGAGCCCGAGCGTGACGCACGTGACTCCGGTCGGGCTCGAAACGGCGCGCATCGCCGTCATCACGCTGTGCTCCACGCCGCGGGTGGCGCATCTCCGCAACCAGCTCGCCGCGCTGGCCGGCCGAGCGGATGTCGAACGGATCGTCGTGTGGATCGACGACGACGACGCGCCCACGCTCGACGCCGA